>CAZZVI010000026.1:11686-16603 GCA_964657335.1 uncultured Terriglobus sp. | reverse complement strand
TCGAAGCTCACCTGGCTCAAGGCCCGACCGTGGCTCATGCGGTTGCGGTAGCTTGCCGCGACGAACTCGCGGAAGAGCGGATGCGGCTCCAGCGGCTTCGATTTGAATTCCGGGTGGAACTGGCAGGCGACGAAGTAAGGGTGTGACGGGATTTCGACGATCTCGACGTAAGTTGCGTCGGGCGTGGTGCCGGTCAGGCGCAGGCCGCCGCCAGTCAGCAGCGGTTCGTACTCGCGATTGAACTCGTAGCGATGGCGATGGCGCTCGCTGATCTCGGTGGTGCCGTAGGCTGCTGCGGCCTTTGAGTCTGCCTCCATCACGCAGGGCCACGCGCCCAGGCGCATGGTGCCGCCCATCTCCTCCACGCCGGTCAGCTCGCGCAGCTTGTAGATGATCCGGTGCGGCGTGGATTGGTCGAACTCGCTGGAGTTGGCTTCTCGCAGGCCGCAGACGTTGCGAGCGAACTCAATGCAGGCCGTCTGCATGCCGAGGCAGATGCCGAAGTACGGCACATGGCCTTCGCGCGCGTAGCGGATGGCGTTGAGCATGCCCTCGATGCCGCGCTTGCCGAAGCCGCCCGGTACAAGAATGCCGTCGAAGCCCTCAAGCTGCTGCTCGTAACTGCGGTCTTCGGTCTCGAGGCCTTCGGCTTCGAGCCAGGTCACACGCAGCTTCAGGTTCGCGTGCAGCGCGCCATGAACGAGGGCTTCCTTCAGGGACTTGTAACTGTCTTCGTACTCGACGTACTTGCCCACGATGCCGATGTGGACCTCGTCTTTGGGGTGGTAGGCGTGATCGACCAGTTCGCGCCACTTCGTCATGTTGGCTTCTTTGGCGTCGATGTGCAGGTAGTTCAGGACAAGCTGGTCAACGTGCTCTGCCTCAAAGGCGAGCGGCAGTTCATAAATGTTGGCGACGTCGCGCGCGGCGATGACGGCGCGCTCTTCCACGTTGCAGAAGGCGGCGATCTTGCCGCGCATCTCACGGGGCAGGTTGCGCTCGCAGCGGCACAGCAGGATGTCCGGCTGAATGCCGATGGAAAGCATCTCCTTGACGGAGTGCTGCGTGGGCTTGGTCTTGAGTTCCTGCGCGGCGGCGATCCATGGGACGAGCGTGACATGCACGAACAGCGTGTTCTCGCGATGAAGATCCTGCCGCATCTGGCGGATGGCTTCGAGGAAGGGCAGCGACTCAATATCGCCAACGGTGCCGCCGATCTCGACGATGCAGACATCGCACTCGGCTGCGACCTTGCGCATCGCGTTCTTGATCTCGTTGGTGACGTGCGGGATCACCTGCACAGTCTTGCCGAGGTAGTCGCCGCGGCGCTCCTTCGTGATGACCTGCTCGTAGATGCGGCCGCTGGTCAGGTTGTTATCGCGCGAGAGTTTGGCGTGGGTAAAGCGCTCGTAGTGACCCATGTCCAGGTCGGTCTCGGCGCCGTCGTCGGTGACAAAGACCTCGCCATGCTGAAACGGCGACATGGTGCCGGGGTCGACGTTCAGGTACGGGTCAAACTTCATCAGGTTGACGCGAATGCCGCGCGCCTCAAGCAGGCAGCCGATGGACGCGGCCGCAAGGCCCTTCCCGAGCGAAGACACAACGCCGCCCGTTACAAAGATGTATTTCGCTGACATCTCCGCCTCGTTCTTTTAAGTTGTCGTGTTTGGCCGTGCGTGGGTTGCACGATCAAGTATAGCAAGGCGGCTCTTGCCGATCGGAACAGCTTACCCAC
Source organism: uncultured Terriglobus sp. (assembly GCA_964657335.1). GTDB lineage: Bacteria > Acidobacteriota > Terriglobia > Terriglobales > Acidobacteriaceae > Terriglobus. The sequence continues at coordinate 14,868 of CAZZVI010000026.1, read as the reverse complement.
GGAGCAGCGTTGGTGGCGTGAGTCACACTTGGCTCTCGCTTCATCTCACAGGTGAGGATATGGCGTGAGCAAGCGAACGGCGTTGGTGGTTGGAGCATCGGGCATTGTGGGGCAGAACGTTGCTGCGGAGCTGGTCGCAAGCGGCGAGTGGGATGTGTATGGGCTTGCACGCAGGCCGCTGCCGCTGACTGGCGTGACACCCGTCGCCGCGGATCTGCAGGACAGTGCGTCCCTGCGCTCTGCACTGCAAGGCACAGCGCCTACACACGTCTTCTTCGCGTCCTGGCTGCGGCAGGCGACAGAGGCTGAAAACATCCGCGTCAATGCGGGCATGGTGCGCAACCTGCTGGAGGCAGTTGTGACCGAGCTGACCGTGGAGCACGTCGCGCTGGTCACCGGATTAAAGCATTACCTGGGGCCGTTCGAGAGCTACGGCAAGGGTAAGCTGCCGCAGACGCCCTTTCGAGAAGAGCAAGGCCGCCTGGATGTCGAGAACTTTTACTATGCGCAGGAAGACGAGGTCTTTGCGGCCGCGGAGTGCGGTGGCTTTGGATGGAGCGTGCATCGGCCGCACACCATCGTTGGCTACGCGCTCGGCAACGCGATGAACATGGGTGTGACGCTGGCCGTGTACGCATCGCTGTGCAAGGAGTGCGGCACGCCGATGATCTTTCCGGGCTCTGCGGCACAGTGGCATGGCCTGAGCGATATGACCGACGCACGCGTTCTTGCGAAGCACCTTGTATGGGCGTCAACAACGCCGGCCGCGCGTAATCAGGACTTCAACATCGTGAATGGCGACGTCTTCCGCTGGAGTTGGATGTGGTCGCGCATCGCAGACTTCTTCGGTGTTGCAGTCGCTCCGTTCGACGGCCACGGCGTGCCTCTCGAGCAGCAACTGCATGGGCGCGAGGGAGAGTGGCAGGCGATCTCCCAGAGATACGGACTCAAGGAGCCAGACATAGACAAGCTCGTCTCAGCCTGGCACACGGATGCCGATCTTGGCCGTCCAATCGAGGTGGTCACGGACATGAGCAAGAGCCGGAAGCTCGGGTTTCTGGAGTACCAGGCGACCGATGACAGCTTCTTCGACCTTTTCAAGAGGCTTCGCTCGGAGCGCATCATCCCCTGAGACTCGCGTTCGCGAAGAGGACGCGCCGCGAAAGGTTTGTCGCTCGCACACGAGGACTGCCGCTGCCGTGCCGCTGAGATGCATCGTAAGCAAGTAACGAGGGACACCGATGAGCGAGGGCACGAACGAGGACACTTCATCGGGCTTGCCGGACAGCTCGTCGCCTTCGTATCCAAGGCCCGACCTGAAGAGGGCGAAGTGGATCGATCTGAACGGCGCTTGGGATTTTGCATTCGATGCCTCAGCTGAAATCCGCAGGCCGCAGGATGTGACCTGGGATCGCACCATCACGGTTCCGTTCTCGCCGGAGACACCCGCAAGCGGCATCCACGATCAGGGGCTGTACTGCGCGGTATGGTACCGGCGCGCCTTTGAGGCTCCCGTGCTGAAGACCGGCGAGCGCCTGCTGCTTCACTTCGGCGCGGTCGACTACAGCGCTACGGTCTGGATCAACGGCGTGAAGGCATGCGAGCACGAGGGCGGCTATACCCCATTCAGCGTTGAGATACAGGAGTTGCTGCATAACGGGTCGGAGCAGGAGATCGTCGTGCGAGCCGAGGATGATCCGGGCGACCTGGAGAAGCCTCGCGGTAAGCAGGACTGGAAGCTCGAGGCGCACTCCATCTGGTATCCGCGCACCACCGGCATCTGGCAGACGGTATGGCTGGAGGTGCTGCCCGCGATCTACATCCACGCGGTTCGGTGGACCGCGGACATGACGCGATGGGAGATCCGCATGGCGATGCAGACGCGCGGCGCCTTGCCCGAAGGCGCGGAGCTGGCGGTGACCATGAAGGTTGGTGACCAGGTCCTGGCGCGAGACCGCTACGGTCTCGTCACGAAGGCTTCCGATGCTGGCTCGTTTTCGGCGGGCGAGCTGCATCGCAGCATCGCGCTCTCCGATCCGGGGATTGACGACTCTCGGAACGAACTTCTGTGGAGCCCCTGGAACCCCACCCTCATTGACATCGAACTGCAGCTGCTGGACGGTGCCGGTACCGTTCTTGATGAGGTCACCAGCTACACCGCTCTTCGTTCCATTGCGATCCAGGGCGATCGTTTTGTGCTGAACGGGCGTCCGCTGCTGTTGCAGTTCGTTCTGGATCAAGGCTATTGGCCGGATTCGGGGTTGACCGCTCCGGATGATGAGGCGTTTCAGCGGGACATCGCGCTGATCAAGCAGCTTGGATTCAACGGCGTGCGCAAGCACCAGAAGGTCGAAGATCCGCGCTTCCTGTACTGGGCCGATCGGCTCGGCCTGCTGGTGTGGGAAGAGATGCCGAGCGCGTATCGCTATACCCGGCGCTCGATCGATCGCGTTACACGGGAGTGGGCTGCGGCCCTGGACCGGGATTTGAATCATCCATGCATCATTGCGTGGGTGCCGCTGAACGAAAGCTGGGGCGTGCCCGACCTGCCCGACAGTCCCGCGCAAAGGCACTACGTGCAGGCGCTGTATCACCTTACGAAGACGATCGATCCCGAACGCCCGGTGATCGGCAATGACGGATGGGAGAGCGTAGCGACAGACATCATCGGCATCCACGACTACGACGCGAATCCGAAGGCCATCGCCAAGCGCTACGGGCTCAGCGAGGTCGAGACGCACCTCTTCCAGCGGGAGCGCCCCGGCGGAAAAATTCTTCGGCTTGCATCGGATCCGGCGTTGGAGCAGTCACCAATCATGCTGACGGAGTTTGGCGGCATCTCGCTGCAGGCCGCGGGCGCGGACACTTGGGGCTACAGCACCAGCAGCACTTCGCAGGAATTGGCCCAGCAGTACTGCGCGTTGATGGCAGCCGTGCGCTCGCTGCCGGCGCTGGCGGGCTTTTGCTACACCCAGTTCACCGACACCTACCAGGAGACGAACGGTCTGCTCCATGCGGACCGCACGCCCAAGATGCCGTTCGAGGTCGTCGAACAGGCGACCAGGGGGAGCGGCTGCAACATCGTTCCGGAACAGGAAGAGCAGCGCTGGCGTGAGCGACTGATGCAGTCACAGGGTGAGCCGCAGCGATAAATGTCTGGAAGCAGAGACGCTCTCCGCTAT
>CAZZVI010000026.1:8288-11676 GCA_964657335.1 uncultured Terriglobus sp. | reverse complement strand
GAAGCGGAGAGCGTCGGCAGTACTTCTGAACGAGCTACTTCGCCGCAGCTTCCAGCTCAGACCACTCCGCGTCGCTCAACTCGACATCCGCTGACTTGACGTTTTCCTCGAGGTGCTCCACGGAGGAGGTGCCGGGGATGGGCAGGATGACCGGGCTGCGATGCAGCAGCCAGGCGAGTGAAAGCTGCGAGACGGTCGCTCCGTGCTTCTTTGCGGCTTCGTCAAGCTTGCCGCCGGGCTGTGCCAGCTTTCCGGCTGCGACCGGGAACCATGGGATGAAGGCAATGTTGTTCTTCTCGCAGTATTCCAGCGTGGCTTCGCTCTTGCGCTGACCGATGTTGTATTCGTTCTGCACGGAGACGATGGTCGCCACCTTGCGCGCCTGCTCGATCTCTTCGGGCTTCACTTCGGACAGGCCGATGTGCTTGATCTTGCCCTGCTTCTGCAGCTTGACGATGGGTGCAAGGGATTCTTCGACCGGCACCTTCGGGTCAATGCGGTGCAGCTGCCACAGGTCAATGGCGTCCGTCTTCAAACGGCGCAGGCTCATCTGTACTTCCTGTTCGAGGTACTCCGGCCGGCCAACCGGCAACCAGCGGTTGGGTCCCGTGCGGACAAGGCCGCCCTTCGTCGCGATGACCACGCCTGCCTTGTAGGGCGACAGCGCCTCGGCGATCAGCTCTTCGCTGACATACGGCCCGTAGCTGTCGGCGGTGTCAATGAAGTTGACGCCCAGCTCCACTGCCTTCTGCAATACCTTTTTTGCTGCCTCTTTGTCCTTCGGCGGACCCCAGACGCCCTCGCCGGTGATGCGCATGGCGCCGTAGCCCAGGCGATTGACTTCGAGGTCGTTCCCAATGCGGAATGTCTTCTGCGTGCTCATGCTGGGTTCGATGAGACTTGCGGAGACGCGGATTCCTCCACCAGCGTCTTTTGGCGGAAGGGTTTGTCCGCTCCGAGCGAACGCGTCGCCGCAGCGTCTAAACTGCTGCCGATGACCTTTTCCTCAAGAACGATCGCGATCGCTATGTTGCTGTGCGGCCTGCAGACTGCGTCTCCCGCGCAGGAACGGTCCACGCTGCCGCGCGAAAGCGCGCCAGGGGCGGGGCTGAAGCGGACACGGCTGTACTTGAAAGACGGTACGTTCCAGGTGGTGCTGTCCTACCGCGTCCAGGGCGAGAACGTCTTCTACCTGTCTGCCGAGCGCGGCGCGCAGGAAGAGGTCGTCCCAGTGCGGCTGGTCGATCTGGACGCGACACGCGCGTGGGAGCAGAGGCGCGATGCGATCGCGGCCGGTGTGCCCGCGGTGCAGATCGATCCGGAGCTGGCGAAGGAAGAGGCTGACCGTGCTGCCCGCAGCCCGGAGGTGGCGAAAGACCTGCACCTGGCTGATGAGGACGCCGTGCTGGTACTGGATACCTACCGTGGACAGCCGCAGCTCGCCATCCTGCAGCAGACCGACGGCGAGTTGAACCGGCAGACTTCACACAACATTCTGCGGCAGACGCTCAATCCGCTGGCTTCGGCACACCAGCTGGTGGAGATCAAGGGCGAAGTCGCGCCGGTGCAGTTGCATGTGCCCGATCCGGAACTTTACGTTCGCATGGCCGACGACGATGGCGCGGAGGTGACGAGCGGCGGCGCCTTTCAGGTGGATACGGGAGGCACCCGCGGCCGAAAGACGGAAGCGCCTTCACCGAACAGCCGGTACGTTGTGGTGCGTGTGGATGTGCGTCGCGGGGTGCGCGTCGTGACCAGCTTTTCCATCGCCCTGCTTGGGTCGCCGCGGCGCCAGGCAGACGTCATCGAGACCGTGCGGACGCTGCTACCCGGCGGCCATTGGTTGAAGATCGTGCCAAAGGAGCCGCTCTCATTCGGCGAATACGCGCTGGTCGAGGTTCTGGACGATCGCACCGTGAACACGGGCGTGTGGGACTTCGGCGTGCGGCCTACAGCTGGTCCGAATCGGGACGCCATTCTACCGGAGGAGCGCCGGGCTCCCACGCTATCTCCCCGCCGCTCTCAGCCTTAGTGTCTTCCGGGGCAGGAGCCTCCGTGAGCTCGTGTGGCGGCGCCGCTGGAGGCAGTGCCACAACGCCTTCGATCGTTTTCGGCGGGAAGATGGAGCCGATGCCGGCAATTGCCAGGTTGTCACGCGTGGTGCCTTTGACGTAGTACATCATGTCGTCGGCGGCCTTGATCATGCTTTCCACGTCATGGCCGTCGTCAGGGAAAGCGGCCATGCCGAAGGAGCCCCGGAGTTCCAGGGAGAGGCCTTCGTCGGCGAGAAAGCGATGAGTACGCAACTCGTCGAACAGCTTCACGGCCATTTCGCGACCGCCGCGCTTCGTCATATCGGGCAGCAGAACGACGAACTCATCGCCGCCATAGCGAAAGCCCGGATTGTCCGTCCCGACGACACGGGGGATCAGCTCGCCCACCTCGGCGAGCAGGCGGCTGCCGACCAGGTGTCCGTGCGTGTCGTTGATGCTTTTAAAGCGGTCCAGGTCCAGAAACAGCAGGCAGAACGGCGGCTTGCCGGGCCGCGCAAGCTGCTCCTCCAATAGCGTGTAGAGATGGCGCGCGTTGAACAGGCCGCTGCAGTCGTCGGTGATCGAGAGCATGTGGATGCGCTTCATGTCTTCGGCATTGCGCACAGCGATCGCGGTAAAGTCGCACAGCACGCGCAGGAACTGGATGGAGTAGTCCGACAGCAGATCGATCTTGCTGTTGAGCAGTTGAATGACACCGATGACGCCGCCGGCCGAGCGCACCGGCATGCAGGCGATGGAGTAGATGTTCAGGCCCGGATTCTGGCGGCTGAACTCCTGCCATCGGGGCTCCACTGTCGTGTCGGGGACGACCATGGGGTTGCCGGTGAGCGCGACCCACCCGGCGATGCCCTCGCCCATGGGCACGCGCATGCCTCGCAGGCTGTTGCTGTCTTCGCCGACGGCAATCACGTAGTACAGATCGTTCTTTTCTTTGTCGACGAGCATCATGGACCAGCGTTCCGGCCCGAAGAACTGGGCCATCTTGGTCATGACGGTGGTCAGTACGATCTCCAGTTCGAGCGTTGAGGTCAGCGCCGTCGCAACATCGACGAACAGGCGTGTGTAATCCTGCTGAATCGCGTGCGTAAACTCGAGTTCGAGTTGGCTCTTTGTCTTTCGGAACATCTCTGGTCCCCGCCGGCGGACCCCTGCTCTGAATGCCGGCATTCTCGCTTGATCGATGCAACGCGGACGCGCCGGATTTTCGGCGCACACACCTTGAGTCGCGAAGCACCAGAGTATCGGACTTCAGGAACTCACGGCGGCGTCAACAAACAAGTCACAGATTATTATCAGCCTGTCAAAGCGTATGTCGTGCGTATAACACAAGTGAT
>CAZZVI010000026.1:5429-8188 GCA_964657335.1 uncultured Terriglobus sp. | reverse complement strand
CGCAGTTTGCCGTCGCTGGTCAGCCGGATGCGCGAGCAGTGCCCGCAGAACGGGCGAGAGACAGGCGCAATGATGCCGATCTCGCCCACGCCGTCGGCGAAGCCGTAGCGCCGTGCGGTTTCGCTTTGAGCGTTTGCTGGCAGCGGGATCAGAGGCATCACGCGCTGCAGGCGCTCGAGAATCTCCGCTTCGCGGACGACGGTTTCCGGCGCCCAGGTGCGGTCTTCGCCTAACGGCATGAACTCGATGAAGCGCAGGATGACACCCTCGCGACGTGCGAACTCTCCGAAGGCTTCCACCTGGTCGTCGTTGAAGCCGCGCATCAGTACGCAGTTCACCTTGACCGGCGCCAGGCCTGCATCCTGTGCGGCGTGGATGCCGTCGAGCACTCGTCCCAGCGCACGCGGCACACGGGTGATGCGCTCGAAGGTTGCGGCGTCCACCGCGTCCATGCTGACGGTAATTCGGTTCAGGCCGGCCCGCTTCAGATCGCGTGCCATGCCGGCGAGCAGGTGGCCGTTCGTGGTCAGCGCAAGGTCGAGCGGCTTGCCTTCATCGGTGGGGTCGTCGTAGGGATCGAAGGCCGTGCGGACGGTGCTCAGATCCCGGATGAGGTCGAGCAGACCGGCACGCAACAGGGGTTCACCGCCGGTCAGCCGCACCTTCTCGACGCCGAGGTCGACCATCAGCCGGACCATCGCGGCATAGTCCGCAATCGGAAGCTCGGCGCTGCCAAATCCATGCTCGCCAGTCCGGCAGTAGACGCAGCGATAGTTGCAACGATCGGTGACGGAGACCCGCAGGTCGGTGATCGCACGGCCGAAGCGGTCGCGCAGACGCGACGGCAGCGGCACGCCTTGCAGCGGGGCAATCGCGAACGGCACCGGACTGGGGAGTAGTGTGGCCATTTGCGGTCCAGTTGTTGGATGCGCGTCCTCATACGTTCGACGTGTGTTTCGATTCACCAGCGAGAAACGACAGAACCCGCGCCGAAGCACGGGTCCGTTCTTGTTGCTGGATGCCGCTTAGTAGCTGGTGAACTCGTGAAAGCCGCGGCGCAGCGCAAGGCCGCGCAGGAAGCAGACGATCGATGAGATGCCGGTAAACGCGGCCCAGTAGAACATGGGGTGCGACCAGCCGGGCGAGTGTGTCAGATCCTGCCCGACCCACAGCACGCCCACCAGCGTGGTGACCACCAGCAGTTGCAGACCGATGGTTAGAAACAGCTGTCCGCGGCGGCGCCGGCGGTCCAGCAGCTCCACCTCGCGGGGTGTCAGGTTGCGCTCTTCAATGGGAATCAGTGTGTTGGCCATCGGCTTCCGGGTCTCCTGCTCCGAAGTTTGTCCCTCTCATTACATCACACGGCGCTGCATCGTCGGCGAGGCGGAAGGCTGTTCCCCGAGAAACGCCATCGTCTTGATGCCGGCAATCTCGAACCGCTTGCGGCAGCGCGGATTGGTGCAGTTTGCCGTGTCGTCGCGCAGCACCATGTAGTCCTGTGCCTTGGCAAAGCGGGCGCGATCGCGCTCGTCGGCGCGGCCGTTCAACTGGCGCTTTTTGCGCCGGACAAGCCAATTCAGCTGGTACTCCCCGGCCACGCCGCACTTGGAACAGGTCAGCGTGTGGGTGCGCGGCTCGGTGCGTTCATCGAAAAAGTCACGTTCTTCCATCGCTTCGGTCTCCGCAGGAGAGGATAATCCTTTGTGGCAACGAAGCGCGACTGGGGCTTTGCGGTGCTGTGAGGGGAGAGATGTCAAAAGTGAAAAAGCAGGTCTTTTCCGTGACGAAGGCGGTAAAGGCGAACGCGCGCGAGCGTGTAGGCACGCCTCCGCCCGAGGTCGTGCTGCCGGACGACAAGACCCGCTCGGAGCGGCGAACGTCCAAGCACAAGGTCACGCTGGAAAAGCTGCTGCATCGGGAGGACGCATGAGGCTCTTGGCATTGCTACCAGGCGTGATTCTGCTCGCCGCGGCTGCGGCGGGCGCGCAGACGATCCAGATCAGCAAGGACAACCGGACCATCGCGATTACGACCAGCGACGAGGCGACCGCGCCGGCCGACACCGCGCAGGTGAACATCGGCTTCACGACGTACGGAATGGACAGCGACAGCACCTACGCCGATGGATCGCGCATCTCGAACGCCATTCTCACAGCCGTTCGTGGTTCGGGTGTGAAGGATGCGCAGATTGCCAGCAGAAGCCAGAACCTGCAGCCGCTCGGCGAGGAAGACAAGATCCGGTTCGGCAAAGGCATCCGTTTTCGGTTAAGTCAGAGCTGGCAGGTGACCGTTCCTGCGGCGGATGCGGCGAAGCTGTTGAACATCGCGATCAACGCGGGCGCAAACGAAAGCGGCGACGTAGGCTGGTCTCTGGCGGATGACAATGCACTTGAAGCCGAGGCTGCCGAGAAGGCGTTGACGCATGCTCGCGCGATTGCAGATCGCATGGCGAGCGGGCTGCACGCGAAGCTCGGCGCGCTGGTGTATGCGAGCAATCAGACGCCGCCGCGTGGGCCGTTCGCGGGTGCCATGATGATGTCCCAGTCGGTCAGCGTGGAGCGCAGGATGAAGACAGCACCGCTCGCGATCGTGCCGGACAAGGTCTCGCGTTCCGCGACGGTGTACGCGGTCTTTGCCATTGAGTAGCCCGCAGGCATAGAGTGTCAGCGTGTCTCCCAAGGAGAATCCGTCATGATGGCAGCCCCCGTTGCACCTCCGGTTGAAGTCGCAGCAGAACCAAACGCGCCCATCGAGATTCC
>CAZZVI010000026.1:0-5329 GCA_964657335.1 uncultured Terriglobus sp. | reverse complement strand
CGCGCCATGCTGGGCACGCACATCTTCGCGGGCATGGGACGCAACGTGCGCTTCTATCGCGATGTGAGCTTTGAGCGCGGCTACACGCTCACCTTTGCCGATGACGCGGTCATCCGTCCCGGCACACGCATCGACGACCGCACTGCGCGCACGTTAAGCGGCGAGATCGTTCCGTAGCAGAGCGTGTGCCAGAGACCGTCCGGGCACGCGTACCTGTCTTTTCAGCCGCAGCAGTGCGGCACCGTCGTCCTGCGCAGTAGAGAAATCTGCTGTTTGTGCGGATTCGGCAAATCAGAAAAGCAGGTTTCTCCACTTCGCTTCGCTCCGGTCGAAATGACAGATTGAGAGGAGGGCTTTGGCTCCCCGACGAAGAACCTCTTTGCGACGTCGTTTCGTGGAAACGTCATGATGCTCATGCGCGGCGGGTTGGTAGACTTGGAAAGAGCATGAGCCAGGAAACCGCTCTCATTTTGTTCCAATTCGTTGCGCTCATCTTTGCGCTGTCATTTCATGAGTGCGCGCACGCCTGGGCTGCGTCGCAGCTTGGCGACCAGACGGCGCGCATGCTGGGCCGCGTAACGTTGAACCCGGTCAAGCACCTCGATCCGCTTGGTTCGGTCATCCTGCCGCTAGTGTCGGCCTTCGCGCATTTTCCGCTGCTGGGCTGGGCCAAGCCGACGCCGATCACCACGCGCAACCTCCGGAACATCAAGCGCGATGAGATCCTGATTGTCCTTGCAGGGCCCGCGTCGAACGTGCTGCTTGCCGTGATTGCGTTGATCCTGTTGCTGATCATCAAGCACGCCGTCCCGGGCGGCGCCGGAGCCGTGTTGAATGCGGCTTTCTTCGCGATGCGCATCGAAGGAGCGACGCTGCAGGGGCAGAGCGCGGTGTATCCCATCGCTCTGCTGCTGTACTGCTCCATCCTGATCAACCTGCTGCTGGCGGTCTTCAACCTGGTGCCGGTGCCGCCGCTCGATGGATCGCGGATCCTGCGGCACTACCTGCCTTACCGCGCGCTGCAGGCCTACGACAACATTGGCGGATTCGCCAACCTGATCATCCTGTACGCGCTGATGCGGACGGGTGTCCTGAACATCTTCTACGCGCCCGCGTTCTCGCTGTTCAATCGCGTTCTGCTGTCGGCATAAGCGCTTCGGCTACCATCAGGAGTTGATGACGGAGACCACAGCAAAGCGCCGCGTGCTGAGCGGCATGCGTCCCACCGGCCGCCTGCACTTAGGGAACTACATGGGCGCGCTCTACAACTGGGTGCGCCTGCAGGATGAGTACGACTGCTTCTTCTTCATCGCCGACCTGCATGCGTTGACGACGGACTATGCCGACCCTTCGCGAGTCCGCCAGAACACGATCGAGATTGCCCTCGATTTTCTGTCCGCCGGCTTAGACCCGGAAAAATCAACCATCTTTGTGCAGTCGCACGTGCCGCAACATGCGGAGCTGCACCTGATCTTCAGCATGTTCACGCCCCTGGGATGGCTGGAACGCGTTCCGACCTACAAGGATCAACTCGAGCAACTGAAAGCAAGAGACCTGAACACCTATGGCTTTCTTGGATATCCGTTGCTGCAGTCAGCTGACATCCTTCTATATAAGCCAGCGTACGTTCCCGTGGGGCAGGATCAGGTGCCGCACGTCGAATTAACGCGTGAGGTGGCGCGCCGCTTCAACCAGCTGTATGGAGGCGACCGTTTCGGTGGCAAGCAGGCACTGAATCAAGCGCCGGAGTCCTCTGTTCTTATCGAGCCCGATGTTGTGCTGACGCCGAGTCCGAAGCTGCCCGGCACGGACGGCCGGAAGATGTCGAAGAGTTATAACAACTTCATTTCGATGTCCGATCCGCCCGTCGTCGTGCTTGAGAAGACCGCCGGCATGTCGACCAATGGTCAGCGCATCTCGCAGGCAGATCCCGGCGATCCGGAGCTTTGTCCGGTTGGTGACCTGCACAAGGTGTTCTCGCCCGACGACGTCAAAGCTCATTTTTTCCCTGGCTGTCGCACCGCGACAGTGGAGTGCAGGGACTGCAAGATGGCTTGCGGCAGCGCAATCAACGAGCACCTGCTCCCCATCATCAGGCGCAGGTGGGAACTGGAGAGAGAACCGAACCGGATAGCCGATCTGCTGCAGCATGGCGCGACGAAGGCACGAACGGCCGCGGAGCAGGTGATGGAGACTGTTCGCGAAGCGGTCGGGTACGGTGGCGGCCTGCGGAATGTGCGCGTCAGCGCGCCCGCGTATCTCCAACCGGCAACCTCCACGGCATACGATCTTCGCGAACACGATGACTGGTGGTTTACGACAGATGATCTGCTGAGGTCACGGATCCTCCGGGAATGGTGGTTCAAACATGTCCTGCCGACCGACATCACGCTGCGGGAGGACTCACCGCGGGTCTACGTCACAAAGCACAACAAGCGTGCCTTCGTGACAACAGCACGTGCCACAGCGCCCGGCCACTTCTACTTTTCAGCAAAGCCGAAAACCTACGATCTGCTTTGTCTGCTTTGCTGGGATGTGAACAGGCTCATGCGCATCTTCATCGTGCCGCAGAAGCTTTATGTGAGTGCATGGACGGCTGCGAAGAGGGCAGCGAACAAACAGGACATCGAGTTCAGCGTCCGCGAAGAAGCCCAACGCTACCTGTTGAAAATTGGGCAGGATGATGTCGACATCACAGAATTGCAGTCGGATTACAGGGCGCTCGACTAAGCATCTAACCTGCCGGAGAGAACAATGAGTGACGTAAAGCCGGTGCCCAACGAAGACAAGCCCATGCCCGCGCTGGACGCGAATCGCACGAAAGATGCGAACCTCGCACCGCAGGGTGATATCGACCTCTCGGGCGAAGTTCCGGACAGCCAGTTCACGCCGGAGGGCGATCACGAGCAGGTGCCGAACATCCCTCCGTCGGCGACCGACCCCGCTTAGCAACGCTCAGTTTCGCACCCAGCTTTCCTCAGGCTAGACCTCTGCGTTCGCGTGCCTTCGGCGATACTGAAGAGGTATGGCGGAAGCGTTCGAGGTCGAGCAAGAAGCCGCAGTAGACGCAGTAGCGGAGCCTTTGGTGCTGGAGCATCCGCCCATGCCGCAGCCGATGAAGGCTCAGAAGAAGCCTGCGCCTGCTCCCAAGGAAGAAGTTTCGCAGTCGCCTTTCATGCTCACCGTGGGCGCGGTCTATGATGGCCCGCTCGATTTGCTGCTTGACCTGATTCGGCGGCAGAGCATTGATATCTACGACATTCCCATCGCGAAGATCACGCACCAGTTTCTTGCGTACACCGAGACGCTGAAGCAGGCCGATGTCGATTCGGCTGGCGACTTCATCTACACGGCCGCGCTGCTCATTCACATCAAGAGCAAGATGCTGCTGCCGCGCGAGGTCAGCGGTATCGAGTCTGGCGAGGCCGAAGATCCACGGCGTGAACTGGTCGAGCGCCTGCTGGAGCATGAGCGTTTCAAGGCCGCCGCGCAGATGCTGTTGCAGAAACAGCAGATTGAAGATGCGACGTGGACGACGCCCGGCATCCGCGAGTTCAAGGAGCAGGCAAGCGCCGACCGCGAGATTGCAGCGGACACGACCGACCTTGTCCGCGTCTTCGGGGAAATCCTGGAGCGCCTGCGCAAGCGGCCCGTGCTGGATGTGGATGAAGACTCCGTCACGGTCGGCCAGATGATCGAGTACACCAAGCGCCGCCTGATGTTGGAAGACCGGCCCACCAGCCTGCGTCGTCTGCTGCAGAACACGCACTCGCAGCAGGCGCTGATCTGCATGTTCCTGGCGATGCTGGAACTGGTGCGGCTGCAGGCCATCCTGCTGCGCCAGGCCGACAAGTTCGGCGATATCCTCATAAAGAAAACCGACCAGTTCGATGAAGTGCTCGCGCACCAGGAACGCATGCGAGACGACTGGCGTTAGATTTTCTGAGTACGGCGGCGTGGACGAATCCACAGCATCATGCGGCGTTCTGCTTACGGGCGGCCGATCTTGCTTGCGCTGCAACTTCTATCCGCTCTTTGGCGGCTTGCTCTTCCATCCATCTCTTGCTGCCGAGAATGCCCTGGATTAGGGACGGCACGTACACCCCCTCGTCGAGCTTCGGGAAGTAAATCTCATATCCTGCCCCCCACAATTCGATCTGACCGAGTTGTTCTGCGGTTGCGTGGTGCAATGCCTGGTGGTCTACGGGGTTCAGCGCAATCTCAAGTCGATTGCTTAGACGCACCAGTATCCGGTTCAAGCGTTCGTCGTAACGGGCGCTTACCGCGTGAGGGACATGCTTTCGCATTTCCCGGCCCCGTTTGACCGCCTGGCGGCTCTCCTCAACGCTAATCATGCAAGCGCTCCCATGCTTCGCAGAGAATACCAAGATTTTCCATGAGGAACGCCGCGATCCGTCGCTCGTCACGTAGGGTGATCTTTCGTCTTGCGCGCACCGAGACGTCTTTTGCGCTGCAGTTCAGAACGAATATCACTTGCCCGCCCCGTCCTAAGACATGCACGTGAGCAGGCTCATGGTCATCCGTGTAGATCATGATGCGAAAGGCGCCAAACCTTAAGATTGTAGGCACGCGGCCCATGTTAATCGCCTGACAGCAAATCGCGGTAGATCTCCTCCGTCTCCTCATTGAAGCAGCAGAAGATCACGCGCTCCACGCCTGATCCGGGCAGTGACTCGCGCACGGTCTCGACGGCGATGCGTGCGGCGCGGTCAGGCGGGAAGCGGTAGACGCCGGTGGAGATGGCCGGGAAGGCAATGGACTTCACATCGTGCTCGCGTGCCAGTTCCATGCAGCGGCGATAGCAGCTGGCGAGCTTTGCATCGGCCCTGGCTTCGGCGTCCTCTCCGCCGCGGCTCACGCTCCAGACCGGGCCGACGGCGTGGAAGATCCACTTCGCGGGCAGGCGGAAGCCCGGTGTTGCCTTGGCGTCTCCGGTAGCGCAGCCGCCTAGCGGGGCCGTTGCAGCGAGCAGTTCTGCCTTGCCAGTCGCGCGGTGAATGGCGCCGTCCACGCCTCCTCCACCCTTGAGCTTCGTGTTGGCGGCGTTCACGATGGCGTCGACGTGCAGCTTCGTGATGTCGCCGCGCACGATCTCCAGCGTCGCCATGCCTTACTCCTCAGCGTTGTGAGATGCGCCGTGCAGGTACACTTGCTGAAGCCCTTCGCACAGAACGACCCCACGAACGAATGAGTCTCAAGTCAAAGATCGAAGCCGTCATCTACGCCTCGGAAGAGCCCGTCACGCTGCAGCAACTGGTTGGCCTGCTGGCAGGTGAGGCACAGACCGAACTCGACGACATAGCCGCAA
>CAZZVI010000025.1:15981-25459 GCA_964657335.1 uncultured Terriglobus sp. | reverse complement strand
GACGGCATCATGTACTTCTCAGGCCAGAACCAGGCGTATGCGATGGACGCGAAGACGGGTCGCACCATCTGGCGGTATTCCCGTCCACCCACGACCGGACTGGTGGGCGATGCTTCGGTCGGCACCAACCGTGGCGCGGCGGTCTTTCGCGACAAGGTCTTCGTCACGACCGATAACGCGCACCTGCTCGCGCTGAACCGCGTGACCGGCAAGGTGATGTGGGAAGTGGTGATGCCGGAGGAGAAGGAACACTACGGCTCCACCGTCGCGCCCATGATCCTGAACGACACGGTCATCGGTGGCGTCTCCGGCGGAGACTGGGGCATGCGTGGCTTCATCGTCTGCTATGACACGGCGACGGGCAAGCTGCTGTGGCGGCACTGGACGCTGCCCGGTCCGGGTGAGCCTGGCGTTGAGACGTGGGGCAAGGACTGGCCGAAGCTTGGTGGTGGATCGACGTGGCTCATCGGGTCGTACGATCCTGAGACGGACACGCTGTTCTGGCCGACAGGGAATCCGTGGCCCGACTCGGACGACCGTGACCGCCCGGGCGACAACCTGTACACCAACTGCATTCTTGCCATGGACCCGCACACCGGCACGGTGAAGTGGTACTTCCAGTTCACGCCGCACGACCTGGCAGACCGCGACGCGGTCGAGCCGCCCGTGCTGGTGGACACCACCTTTCAGGGCAAGCCCATGAAGCTGCTGCTGCATGCCGATCGCAATGGGTTCTTCTACGTCTTCGATCGAACGAACGGGAAGCTGCTGCTTGGTAAGAGCTTTCTAAATCGACTGAACTGGGCAACGGGTCTCGACGCAAACGGACGTCCCATCCTAGCGAAGTTCAGCGGGCCTGTCTCAAGCAAGCAGCGCAAGTGCCCGGACAATGCGGCGAACTGGAGCTCCACCGCCTTCAGCCCGACGACGCACTGGTACTACTTCATGACCATCGAGGCCTGCGCGAATCCGAACGCGGCACCCGGGTCGAAGGAAGCCACTGCGCCGGACCAACGCTACCTGCGCGCGCTCGACATTGAGACGGGCGCCATCCAGTGGGAGATTGCGCAGCCCGGGCCGCTTGTGCTGAAGACGTGGTCGGGCGTGGTGGGCACGGCGAGCGGGCTGATCTTCTATGCCGATCCGAATGGCGCCTTTGTCGCCGTGGATGAGAAGACCGGCAAGATGCTGTGGCATTACGACACGAACGTCGGGATGAAGGGCCCTCCGATGACGTATGCGGTCGATGGCAAGCAATATGTCGCGGTCACCGCGGGATCGACGCTGCTTTCGTTTGCGTTATCTGAGCCGCCGGCAAAGCACAATCGAACGGAATGAGGAAAGCTATGCACAAGGACTTACTGGAATCGGGGATGTCGCGCCGCTCGCTGCTGCTGGCAGCGGCGATGACGGGCGCGTTACAGGCGCTTGGGCCAGAGTTCGCGCGGGCGGAAGAGGCTCCTTCGGCGCGGCTTGAGCCGGACGGCAAATTGAAGATCTCCGTCTTCTCCAAGCACCTCGAGTGGCTCAGTGTGCCGGGGGCTGCTGCGGCTGCGAAGGGGATGGGCTTTGATGCGGTCGACCTGACGGTGCGTGCGGGCGGGCATGTCGAGCCGGAGCGTGTTGCCACGGACCTGCCAGTCGCGGTCAAGGCAATTCGCGCTGCCGGCCTTGAAGTCTCCATGATCACGACCGACATCAACACGGACACGATGGCTTCCGCGGAGTTGGTATTGAAGACGGCTTCGAGCCTTGGCATCCATCACTATCGCTGGGGCGGCCTGAAGTATGACCCGGTCAAGCCGATCGCGGATCAGCTGGATGCGTTGAAGCCAAAGGTGCGTGCGCTCGCCGACTTGAACCGTCGTGCGCAGTGTTGCGGCATGTATCACACGCATTCCGGCCCCGGCATGATCGGCGCCTGCATATGGGATGTGTGGCTGTTGTTCCGCGAGCTTGATCCGCAGTGGATCGGTGTGAACTACGACATCGGCCATGCCACTGTTGAGGGCGGTTACGGCGGATGGATCGCCACTTCGAAGCTGACGAAGGACTCCATGCGCGGGATCGCCTTAAAGGATTTCCTGTGGCAGCGCAATACCAAGGGCAACACGCATCCTGACCCGTATGACAAGAGCCTGGGCGTTGAAGGAGCGTATGTGCCGCACTGGTGCGCCATCAACGGGGGCATGGTGCGGTTTGACTCCTTCTTTGAAATCGTTAAAGCGAATCGTTTCTCAGGGCCGGTGCAGCTGCACTTCGAGTATCCTCTGGGCGGCGCGGAGAACGGCAAGAAGACGCTGACGCTGCCTCGCGAGCAGGTGATCGCTGCGATGACCGCCGACCTGAATGCGGTGCGGTCCCACATGCAGACCCAGGGTCTGGTTTAGCGCACTGAATCGTCTCAATGTCTGCCGTGGAGAGTGTGAGAATGGACGAAACTACAGGCAGCAGGCTCCGATGGACCATCCTGAGCATGACCTTCCTGGCGACGGTGATCAACTACCTCGATCGCCAGACGCTGTCGGTGATGGCGCCGGTGCTGCTGGATCGTTTTCATATCTCCGCTGGCACGTATAGCCAGATCATCTTCGCGTTCATGCTGGCCTACACCATCATGAACGGCATCTCCGGGCCGCTGCTCGACCGGCTCGGGAGCCGCCTTGGCTACTCGCTGACCATCGCGTTCTGGTCCGCGGCAGAGGTGCTGACTGCAGCCGCCACGGGCGCCTACACGCTCGGCGCATATCGCTTCCTGCTGGGTATCGGAGAGGCCGGTAACTATCCCGCAGGCGTGAAGGTGATCGGGGAATGGTTCCCGCCGAAAGAGCGGTCTCTTGCCTCGGGCATCTTCAACAGCGGCGCGGCGGTTGGCGCGATGCTTGCGCCTCCACTGCTGGCGTTTTCAGCGATCAAGTTCGGATGGCGATCTTCGTTCGTCATCGTCGGGATGCTTGGCTTCATCTGGATGATCGGCTGGCTCATCGTCTATCGCACGCCGCCCGACAGCCCGGATGAACCGAAGCTGCCGCCGCCGCCGGTCAAGACGCTGGTCCGCGACCGCTTCGTCTGGCAGTTCACACTGTCGAAGGTCTTTGCCGATCCGGTCTGGTACTTCTATACCTTCTGGTTTCCGCAATACCTCAAAGTGGGCCACGGCTTCACGCTTGCGCAGATCGGCAAGATCGGCTGGATTCCCTTTGCCACCGCCGGTCTCGGCAACCTTGCCGGCGGCTTTCTGACGCTGCTGATGGTGCGGCGTGGCGTGTCGGACCAGACGGCGCGGCGCATCAGCGTGCTTGTCTTTTCGGCATGCATGGTCGCGGCGTTTCCAGCAGCAATGGTCGGCAGTGCCGCGTTCAGCATCGCGCTCATCTCGACGGCGACCTTCGGGTACAGCGGCGCGCTTGCCAACGTGCTTGCGCTGCCGCGCGATGTGTATCCGAAGAACGCGGTCGCGTCGATCTGGGGGCTGGCCAGCATGGGTTCGGGTTTTGGCGGCATGGTGTTCAGCCTTGCGACCGGATGGCTGGTGGACCACTATTCCTTCAAGCCGGTGTTCGCGCTGTTTGGAACGCTGCCGATCATCGCTGCCGCGCTGGTCTGGACGCTGCCGCGCGTGGCTCGGACACGAGCTTCAGGTGATCCCTTGCTGGTGAACAACGCCTGAGTGCACTCCACCACATTGACATTTCGACCGGAGCGCAGCGGAGTGGAGAAACCTGCCTTTAAGCGGTCGCGGCAGCACAACAGCAGGTTTCTCCACTACGCAGGACGAACAAGCCGTCCTGCTCCGGTCGAAATGACAGGTCTAAGATAGGGTCGACACCTACCCCATGAAGAAGCCGCCATTGACCTCGATGACTTGGCCATGCAGAAAGGTCGCTTGGTCGCTGGCGAGGAAGACGACCATGTCGGCGATCTCTTCCGGCGTGCCCAGCCGGCCGATGGGTGTCGCCGCGCGCACGCCGTCGAGGCCTTCGGCGGTTGAGAAGGCGCGGTGATAGCCCGTGTCGATGGTACCGGGAGAGATGCAGTTGACGCGGATGCCATGAGGCGCGAACTCCTTCGTGAGGCCCTTGGTCATGGTCGAGACCGCTGCCTTTGCCGAGGAGTAGGCAAGCGCGCCCAGTCCACCGCCGAAGCGTGCCGCCACTGACGACATGTTGATGATGACGCCGCTCTTGCGCTCCGCCATGCCCGGGAGCACGGCCTGCGACAGGAAGAAGGCGCTGGTTAGATTCAGCATCATGACCTTCTCCCACAGCTCGCGGGTGAACTGCAGCACCCGCGTGCGCTCCACGAGCGATCCCGCGTTGTTCACCAGGATGTCGATGCTGCGGCCCTTGGCAAAGGCGCAAAGGCTGTCCGTGCCCTCCCAGGTACTCAGGTCGGCTTGCACGATTTCGCCGTCTGAGCCTGCGGCGCGCACCTGCTGCAGCACGCCCTCTGCTTCAGCCTGCTGCGAGTTGTAATGCACGATGACGCTGGCGCCGCAACGTGCAAGGGCAATCGCGGCGGCCGCGCCAATGCCGCTGCTCGCGCCGGTCACGAGAGCTGTTCTATTAACAAGGGACGCTGAATCAGAGGTCATGGGCAAGAAACCGCTTTCGAAAACGCAAGACTGCCAGAATGTTGGAAACGCTTCCTAAAATCATCGCCGTCCGCCCTGCCAGTTGTCAAACTCTGTCCAGGTCGAGCGGCCGCAGGTTCTGCAGAGCCGCGGCACCCATTGACAAGCGCCGTGCCGGGTGCGTATTTTCGGAATCGTTTCCGAAATCCTGCTCGCCCGCGGCAAATGGCTGCACCTGGAACTTCTTCAACTTCGTTACGGAGCATTCCCTGATGTTCAACCGTTGGCTTTCCCGGCACGCATTCGTCGCAACCGCGTTGTCCTTCGCAGCCGTTCCGGCACTTGTTGCCCAGTCAAACACCGGCACCATTCTGGGAACGGTGCTTGACGACACCGGCGCTGCAATTCCCGATGCCAACGTCACCGTGAAGAACCTTGGGACGGGTGAGGAACGCGTCGTGAAGTCGGACGGTAGCGGCGTGTATACCGTGCCGAACCTGCAGGTGGGCCACTACTCCGTCACCATTGCGCACGAGGGTTTTTCGCAGACACAGATCGCTGATTCGGAGCTGCAGGTTGCGCAGCGCGCGACGATCAACGCCACGCTCCACGTGGGCGCGATCGGCGACAAGGTCGAGGTCGTCGCGACGCAGACGCCTCTCCTCAACGAGGCGTCGTCCTCCGTCGGCCAGGTCATCGATACGCAGACGGTGCAGAGCGTGCCGCTCAACGGTCGCTCGTTCTGGCAACTGACGCAGCTGACACCGGGCGTCAGCTTCATCCAGGGCGGGCAGAACATTGCGGCGGGCGGAACGTCCATCCGCGCCAGCGCCGTCAACGTGAATGTCAACGGTCTTTCGCCGTCGTGGACGGGCTGGTATCTCGACGGCTCGAACATCACGGAGACGCAGCTCGGAGGCACACTGATCTCGCCGAACGTGGATGCCTTGCAGGAGTTCAAGGTTGAGTCGAGCAATATGCCCGCGGACTACGGCCACAGCCCCACCATCGTCAACGCAACGTTGAAGAGCGGCACCAATGCGTACCATGGCACGGCGTACGAGTTTCTGCGTAACAATGCCTTCGACGCGAAGAACTACTTTTACGTGCCGCCGGCGGGCAGCACGCGGCGCAACCAGCCGCTGCATCGAAACCAGTTTGGCTTCGTGGTGGGCGGACCGATCGTCAAGGACCACACGTTCTTTTTCCTCGACCTGCAGTCGACGCTTTACACGCTCGGGCAGAACTTCGACAACATCGTGCCAAGCGCGGCGATGCTTGGCGGTAATTACCAAGGCAGCGGCATCACGCTGAAGGACCCGCTCACCGGCCAGCCTTT
Source organism: uncultured Terriglobus sp. (assembly GCA_964657335.1). Taxonomy (GTDB): domain Bacteria; phylum Acidobacteriota; class Terriglobia; order Terriglobales; family Acidobacteriaceae; genus Terriglobus. The sequence goes on along the minus strand of CAZZVI010000025.1, from coordinate 19,547 downwards.
TCTCAACAACATGATCCCGGCCGCGCGGATCTCACCGCAGGCGGCTTACTTTTTGAAGTACCTGCCGCCAGCAAATCAGCTGCGCGGCACCGTGTCGCATGCGGTGCTTACCAACAAGCTGAAACAGCAGCTTGACCAGGGAGACATCCGCGCCGATCAGACGATCTTTTCCAAGGACCATCTGACGGGTCGCTACTCCATCACAGACAACCGCGAGACCGATCCCAATGCCTTTCCTCTGCTGGGCGGTTTTCCGCTGCGCAGCCGGGGCCAGAACGTGGTGCTGCGCGAGACGCATATCTACTCGCCGAAGTGGCTGACGGAGACACAGTTCTCTTACTATCGCAGCGCTTTCTTCTTTACCAGCTCGCTGCAGGGGCAGGACTTCAACACGCCCGCAGGCATCCAGGGTGTAGAGGGATTGTCGCCTGCACAGTATCTTGGCCTGCCGACGCTTACGATCTCGAACTACGCCGGATTTACGGGTCAGAGCGGCAGCAACGGATATCCGAAGCAGAACAAGATCCGTTCATGGCAATACGTGGAGCGCGCTACGTTTTCCAGCGGCAAACACGAAGTTCGGTTCGGCTATGAGAACTTCCATAACCTGAATACCTACATCACCGGCCAGAACTCTCTTGGAACCTTCGCCTTCAGCAACAGTTATTCCGGTGATAACTTCGCTGACTTTCTCCTGGGCTATCCGGCGAATGCCTCGCGCAGCTATTTCCGGGCGCGTTGGGGTGATTACGGGAACTATCAGGCCATGTATGTTCAGGATGACTTCAAGGCAAGATCGAACCTGACCATCAACGCGGGATTTCGCTGGGAGATCAACCCGTTCTACCACGGCATCAAGGGACAGGTGACTGGCTTCAACCAGGCGAACGGGAAGATTGTGGTTCCTGACGAATTTTCGCTGCAGGCACAGCCGGGCACCGCGGCGCTGTACCCGCTCTTCTCCGATCGCATCCAGACGGCGAGCTCGCTCGGGCTGCCGGCGACGATCCGCCCGACCGCCGGTATCAACCTTGGACCTCGCCTCGGCATGGCATACAGCGGCTTCAAGAACACGGTGCTGCGCGGTGCGTATGGCGTTTTCTATCTGTTTCCGGATAACAACGCGATCAATAACACGCAGAATGTCGTGCCGTTTGTCGCGTCGCAGACGTTGAATAACACGAAGCCGACGCCGACACTTACTTTCGGGAACTTCTACTCGGGCCAGCCGATTGTGGCGGCGAATACGTCCGGGGCCGTTTGCTCCTTCGGCTTCGTCGCTAACTCGTGCTCGCAGCCTGCACTTAGCAGCATGGAGCTGCATACCAAGAACACTTACGTGCAGGAATATAACCTGGCCATCCAGCATCAGATTGGGAACAAGCTATCGCTGGATGTGGCCTACGTGGGAAACCGTACGCTCCATATCGTTCAACCGTTCCAGATCAACGATCCATTCCCCGGCGCAGGCACGATCCAGACGCGGCGCCCACTGCAGCAGTGGGGCACAATCGGCTTTTCCCGTTATGCCGGCAATGCCAACTACAACGCTCTACAAACCAAGCTGGAGACACGCGCGCTGGCGGGCGCCACAATCCTCGTCTCGTACAGCTATGGCAAATGTCTGACGGACGGCACCTTCAACGGACTGACGCGCGAGGCGAGCGGCGGGTATGACTACTACGGCCCTTGTAATTATGACATTCACCATAACTTCGTCGTAAGTGGCCTGTATGAGTTGCCATTTGGACAGGGCAAGACCTTCCTGAACGGATCGTCCGGGTTTGTGAACGGCCTGGTGGGTCACTGGAGCCTTTCGGGTGTCGGCACGCTGCAGTCGGGCCTGCCGTACACGTTGAGCATCAGCGGCGACCAGGCCAACACGGGTCTCTCCGGCCAGCGGCCAAACATCACCGGAACACCGCAGACGGTGCGTCGGCCGAACTGCTGGTTTTATGACTCGCGCAATACATCCTGCCCGACCGGCGGCACGGATGCCTTCAGCGTGCCAGCCCTGTATACCTATGGCAACGGCGGCACCAATACCATGCGCAATGACGGTTTGGTGCAATTCGACATCTCGGTGCTGAAGAGCTTTCATCTCACCGAGGCTCGCTCGCTCGAGTTTCGCGGGGCGTTCTTCAATGTCTTCAACCACACGACCTTCGCCACGCCAGTGACGAACATTGATACCAGCTCGGCTGGTCAGATCACCGCGACGCTGAATGCCGCGCGGTCGGTGGAAGTGGCGGCCAAGATCTACTTCTAATAACTGCTGTCACAAAAACAAACGGCCCGAACAGGATGCATATCGACTGCACATCCGGTTCGGGCCTCGTTTCGTGAAGGCTTGGTGTGGTTCGGCTGAGTCTACTGGGTAATCGCGCTGGGATCGTTGTCGCGCTTCTGCATTGCGACGCTGTATTGCCGCGCCCCCTTGCCTGGGGTGGGCAGTTGCGGTGTGCTCTTCTGCGTTGGCACGCTGCGCAGCGCGACGGAGATCACCGCGGCGGTCGCCTGCGGTTGTTCCGCGTCCAGGTCGCTGCCTCGCAGGAAGGTCCAGTGCAGCCTCGGGTCCGTGCTGTAGCTTGCCCCCGTAAGCAGGCCGCTCTGCTCCGCGCTGAAGCTGGCGAGGTCCTTCCATCCTGCCTCATCGCAGACCACGACAAAGTGCCAGCCCGCCGGAGCACCTCGCTGCTTCACGGCCTCGCGTACGCCGGACATCTTGGCCTGGCAGGCTGCGATGCTCGCCGGGCTCAGGGTGTCCAGGTTGCCGCCGATGCAGAAGTGCGTCTGCGCGACGAGTGAGATGGAGACCGCCAGAAAGAGCAGCCCAACAAACAGGCGGAGGTGCTTTGCAGGGATGCCGGCGCGCCGGGCGCCGGGTATACCCACGAACAAGGCAGTGGCCTTCAATTGCTGCATGGATGAAGCGATTCCGTTGTTTGCACTCATAGTTGAGTTCTCCTGAGGCTCGTTCGGAGAGACCCGGCAGTTCTGCTGTCGATGTCAAACGCGGTGGATGTTGGGGGAGGGTCCAATCACAGTGTTCGTAAAATGTTCGGAGCCGTGCCCACCCGGGACTAGGAGATGGGCACGGCTGCCGCTCATCGGCGGGGTTCGAAGCCCGCTCGACGGTTCAGCTGAAAACAGGACTCGTTTTCAGCGCTGCATGTCTGCACCTCTTTGCCGTAGCTCACGACCTCGAGCTGGCTCGGTGACACGCCAAACGCGATCAGTGCGTCGCGGGCGGCGGAAGCACGCTTCTCGCCTAGGGCAAGGTTGTATTCGGCAGTTCCGCGTTCGTCGGAGTAGCCGCCGACGATCACCTGGAGATCCGAATGAGCTTTCAGGAAGACCGCATCCTCCTGCAAGGCGACCCTTGCATCGGGACGAAGGTCGTAGCTGTCGTAGTCGAAGTACGCGTCCTTCACCGCATCCTTGAATCCGGCGGACGACGCCGAGGCGTCAGCCGATGGATGAGGAGGCGCTGCGACCGGCGGCGGTGGCGGTGGAGGCGGAGGCGGGGCAGAAACTGCAGCGGCTTCCGCTGCCTTGTCTTCCCT
>CAZZVI010000025.1:1413-15881 GCA_964657335.1 uncultured Terriglobus sp. | reverse complement strand
GCGGTGTAGGTCATCAGGGTCAGGTTCTGACCCAGCGGACCGATGTTGGAGGCCGTGCTTCCCGTGACTTCGGCCGCTGCGCGCAGCCAGTAGCGGAAGGCATAGGCGCCCTCGGCAAAGCCGCCGTTGGTGCTGAAGCAGTTGCAGCTCGCGGGCGGTGCGTTGGCGCGGATGTACTGGTATCCAAGTGCCACGGTGTAGCGCGGCACGTAAGGTGTGGGGCTCGGGCCCCCCACTTGCGCGTTTGCAAGTGGGGTTCCCAGGGCTGCGATCAAGAGGGCAATCGATGTAGGCCGCATAACTTCCGTTTCCTTTCCCTGTGCAGGCTTTCGCCTGGTTGACGAAGCGTGTGTCCTAGAACAGCAGCACGATGTAGGGCGAGGTGCTGACCGGTCCGGGGTTCAGGAGGACGAATCTGCCGGGAGAGATGGCGTAGATCGTGGTGCCATCGCTGAGGGTGTATTCGCCGACTTGCGCCGGGTCGTAGGGGGCGGGCTGGGGTGTCAGCGTGTAGGTCGCCGATCCAGCGAATCCGAGTTGCAGGACGTTGAGGGTGCCAACGCCCAGGTTCTCGTCAAGGAGTGAAGTGGTGTGACCTGCTCCGTCGGCGGTGAAGGCGCCGGAGGCATCGATGGTTGCGAGTGTGCTCGCCGGAATGGTGCTGTAGACAAACGTTCCGTTGAGCGTTGCCGGGGTGAAGGGAGCTCCTGTTTGAGCTTCCAGCATGCCCAGGCCCGCATAGCTGGTTTCGAGGAAGTAACCAGCCTCCGGGCTGACGAGGTAGGCGACGCGGGGCGCCGGCGTGGAACTGCCGAGCGAGATCCCCAGGAGGGAGGGAGGTTGTGCGTAGCTGATGGTCGCGCGGCCATTGGACTGGACAACGCAGCCTGCCGTGCCGGTGGAGGTGTAGCTGCCCAGGATGGTGGGGAGCAGACCCGTGTTGCCGAGCAGGCCTGTGAGGCTGTTGACCAGACCCGTCAAGCCGGCGTTGGTCACACTCCGCGTGGTGCAGGTGCCGTCCCCGTTTCCTATGCCTTCAAAGATCGTGGCGGAGGAGAAGTTGAGGACGCTCTGCAGGACGGTTCCGCTGACCAGGCCCGGGTTCGCCTGGGCATTCTCATACCCGACGTACGGCGCACCCAGAGAGGCGTTGGTGAAGGTCGCCTGCGTCTGCAGTTTGGCTGTGCCCGCCTGCAGGACGAAGGCGGAGTGTTTGTCCGTCGACATGACGAAGGCGTTGTTCGCATCCACGATGTACACCGCGAAGTCTGTCGGGTACACCGTGCCCGCAAGCCTTGAGGTGTTCAACGTGAGCTGCACGCGGCCGTTCGCGTCTGCGGTTGCGTAGGTTCCACTGAGCGTGGAGTTGGGGAAGTTGATAGCGGCCGAGTTCGTGTCAGCCGTGCCGCCCGTGATGGCGCCGCCTGCTGCCGTGAACTGACCGACCTCAACCACCGGACCCGCCGTCAGCAGCGACAGCGTGCAGGTGAGCAGGCAGGGTGTGTCGCCGGAGACGCCGAAGGCATAGCTGCCGGTCAGGCCCGCGGTGATCGCCGACGGGGTCTGTGCCAGCAGCGTACCGCTGCCCTTGGTGCCTGCGAGCTGGTTGCCGTCGTACTCGATCAGCGCGCCGCTGGTCGCTGCCGTCCCCGGGGTTGCAGGCAGGCGAAGTGCGATCGCGTAAACGGTGGTCGCTCCCGTGGTGCCGTCCGCATTCAGCGTGGTGATCGCGATGTTGCCGCGACCGTCCGTGCCGACTGTGTAGGTGCCGAGGAAGTCGTGAGTGGGAACAGTGTTACCCGTTGCGATCGAGGCCTGGTGGTTGGTGTCGAGCTCGCCCGCGCCCAGCACGCCCGCACCGTTGGCGGTGAAGCTGCCGATGGTGGACGTCTGGTAGGCGAGTACGCCCAGCACCACATCGTCATAGCCCTGGAAGAGGAACGCGTACGGTCCAGTCAGCAGAGCGTCTGATGGTGTTGTGGGGTAGGTGATCAGGAGGACCAGCGGCAGGCTTGCGGTCTTCGGCGTGCCTTCGCTGTCGGTTGCGGTGACGGTGAAGCTGCTTGCGCCAACCGTTGTGGGTGTGCCGCTGATCACGCCACCGGTGGACAGGGTCAGTCCGGCCGGCAGAGCGCCCGCGGTGATCGCGTAGGTGTACGGTCCCACGCCGCCCGTGGCCTGCAGCGTCTGGGAGTAGGGCACATTCACGATGCCGTTGGGCAGCGAGCCGGTCAGCGTCAGCGCCGGAATGGCCTGGACGGTGATGGCGACCGGCGACGTGGTGGTGTCGACGGGGTTGGCGCTGTCCGTTGCGGTGATGCCGACCGTGGTGACGGCGACGGTGGTCGGGGTTCCCGACAGGACGCAGCCGGCGCCGAGTGTCAGACCGGCAGGCAGCGTTCCGGAGACCACCGTGCAGGTGTACGGTCCGGTTCCGCCCGTCACAGGAATGGTGCCCGTGTACGGCACAGTCACCGTGGCGATTGGCGGGGTTCCGATGGTCAGCGTCGCGGCTGCCGGGTTAATGGTGACCGGCACGCTGCCGGTGGTGGTGTTGGCCGGGTTTGCGGAGTCAGTCGCCTTCACCGTGACGGTGCTGGTGCCGGAGACCGTGGGCGTGCCGGTGATGGTGCAGTTCGTGTTCAGCGTCAGGCCGGCCTGCAGCGTGCCGCCGGTGAGGGCGCAGGTGTAAGGCGCGGTGCCGCCGGACACAGGGATCGTGCCTGTGTATGGCTTATTGATGGTGCCCGCGGGCGGTGTGCCCAGAGTGAGGGTTGCGGCGGCCGGGTTCACCGTGACGGCGACGCTGCCGGTGTTGGTGTCGGCCGGGTTGGCGGAGTCGGTTGCCTTCACCGTGATGTTGCTGGTGCCGGAGACCGTCGGCGTGCCGGTAATGGTGCAGTTGGTGTTGAGCGTCAGGCCCGCCTGCAGCGTGCCGCCGGTGAGAGCGCACGTGTAAGGTGCGGTTCCACCGGATACCGGGATCGTTCCCGTGTACGGCGTGTTGATGGTCGCAGCCGGTGGCGTGCCGAGCGTGAGCGTCACTGCCGCTGGATTGACCGTGACCGGCACGCTGCCGGTGGTGGTGTTGGCCGGGTTGGCGGTATCGGTCGCCTTTACCGTGATGGTGTTGGTGCCGGAGACGGTCGGCGTGCCGGTAAGGGTGCAGTTCGCGTTCAGCGTCAGGCCGGCCTGCAACGTGCCGCCGGTCAGGGCGCAGGTGTAAGGCGCGGTTCCACCGGAGACGGGGATCGTTCCGGTGTAGGGCGTGTTGATCGTGGCTGCGGGCGGCGTGCCCAGGGTGAGGGTTGCGCCGCTCGTGTTCACCGTGACCGGCACACTGGCGGTGTTAGTGTTGGCCGGGCTGGCGGAGTCGGTTGCCTTCACCGTGATGGTGTTGGTCCCCGAAACCGTCGGCGTGCCGGTGATAGTGCAGTTGGCGTTGAGGGTCAGGCCGGTCTGCAGCGTTCCACCCGTCAGAGCGCAGGTGTACGGTGCGGTGCCGCCGGAAACTGGGATTGTTCCCGTGTACGGCGTGTTGATGGTGGCTGCCGGTGGCGCCCCGATGGTCAGCGTGACGGCCGCCGGATTTACCGTGACAGGCACGCTGCCGGTGTTGGTATTGGCTGGATTGGCGGAGTCAGTCGCCTTCACCGTGATGTTGCTGGTGCCGGAGACCGTGGGGGTGCCGGTGATGGTGCAGTTGGCGTTGAGCGTCAGGCCGGCCTGCAACGTGCCACCCGTCTGGACGCAGGTGTACGGTGCGGTTCCGCCGGACACGGGGATCGTTCCCGAGTAAGGCGTGTTGATGGTCGCTGCAGGCGGTGCGCCCAGCGTCAGCGTGACCGCTGCCGGTTTCACCGTGACGGCAACGCTGCCGGTGCTTGTGTTTGCCGGATTGGCTGAATCGGTGCCCTTGACGGTGATCGTCGAGGTTCCGGCAACCGTCGGAGTTCCGGTGATGGTGCAGTTCGCGTTGAGCGTCAGACCGGTCTGCAACGTGCCGCCGGTAAGGGCGCATGCATACGGTGCGGTGCCGCCCGCGACGGGGATGGTTCCCGTGTAGGGCGTGTTGATCGTTGCCGCCGGGGGTGTGCCGAAGGTCAGCGATGCGCTGCCCGGGTTCACCGTGATGGTGACCGGGCCGCTGTTGGTGTTCGTCGGGCTGCTGGAATCCGTCGCCTTGACGGTAACCATCGTGGAGCCGCTCGACGTGGGCGTTCCAACGATCTGGCAATTGCTGTTCAGCGACAGGCCGGTGGGCAGAGTGCCGCCGGTCAGGGCGCAGGTGTACGGTCCGGTACCGCCAGACACGGGGATTGTTCCCGTGTAGGGCGTGTTAACGGTGGCTGCCGGCGGCGACGCGATAACGATGGTTGCCGCGGCAGAGTTAATGGTGATGCTGATCGGCTTCGTCGTGCTGAGCGCCGGGTTGCTGGAGTCTGTTGCCCGGACCGTCGGCGTGCTTGTGCCGGCGATCGTTGGCGTACCGGTCACGGTGCAGCCTGCTCCGAACGCCAGGCCCGTGGGCAGCGAGCCCGAGACCACGGTGCAGGTGTAGGGAGCAGTTCCGCCGGAGACGGCAACCGTGGAGCTGTAAGGCGTGCCAACCGTGCCGTTGGGCAGCGTTCCTGCTGTGATGTTCAAGCCGGCAGGGTTGATGGTGATGCTGACGGGACCGGTGGTGGTGCCCGGAGGATTGCCGGAGTCCGTTACGCCAACGGTGACGGTGCTGGTGCCGGGCGTGGTGGGCGTGCCGCTGACCACGCAGCCGGCGCCCAGTGTCAGGCCTGCGGGCAGCGTTCCAGCATTGACCGTGCAGGTGTACGGTGCGGTGCCGCCGCTGACGCCGATGGTGCCGCTATACGGTGTGCCGGCTGTACCGGTGGGCAGGGTGCCGGTAGTGATCGTGGGCGTTCCGGCGTTGATGGTGATGCCGACATTGCCGGTGGTCGTGTTGCCCCCGGAATCAGTCGCCCGCACCGTGACGGAACTGGTACCGGGCGTGGTCGGTGTTCCACTGACGACGCAGGCAGAGCTGAGGCCCAGGCCGGACGGCAGTGCGCCGCCTGCGATGGAGCAGGTATAAGGAGTCGTTCCACCGGTCACGCCAATGGTGCCCGTGTACGGTGTGCCAACGGTTCCGTTCGGCAGCGTGCCCGTGGTCAGAACAATGCCGCCGGTAGCGGACGCAACCGAGATACCGAAGTTGCCCGTCGCCTTTGTTCCCGAAGCATCCTGAACCTGCGCGGTAAAGGTCGACGTTCCAGAAGCGGTAGGCGTGCCGGAGATGAGGCCGGCAGACGAGAGAGTCAGGCCTGCAGGCAGCGATCCGGAGAGAAGCGTGTAGGTGTACGGTCCGGTTCCACCGCTGGCTGTCAGGGCCGAGCTGTAAGCCGTGCCGACGACGCCCGTGGGAGGATTGCCGCCGATCGCCAGGACCGCCGCCGCGGTTCCGATGGTGATCTGCCGCGACGCCGTGACGGTGTCCGGCACATCGCTCGTGTCGACTACCTGGACAACGAAGCTGCTGGTGCCTGTTGTCGTGGGCGTGCCGGAGATCACGCCGGTCGTCGGATTAAAGGTCAACCCCGCCGGCAGCGATCCGCCTGCCTGGCTCAGCGTGAGTTTGCCAGTTCCGCCCGATGCGGTAAGTGTGGCGCTGTATGCGACGCCGACGGTGCCGTTTGGGGTGGCGCCGGTAATCGCAGGCGCCGGGTTCACGGTGATCGTGACGGTCTTGCTGCTTTGCGTGCCGAGTGCGGCAGCCTGCAGCGTGACCACCATCTGCGTGCTCAAGGGTGATGGCGCTGTATAGGTCGTCGCAACGCCTGACGTCGAGGAGACGGCTCCGCAGGTCGCGCCGGTACAGGCCGAGCCGCTGAGCGTCCACGTGAGAGGAAGGTTGCCCGGATCACTCGCGGTGACCGCAAAGCTCTGACCCGCATCAATTGTGACTTGAGAGGCGGACAGGCTCGCGATGGGCTGTCCTGCGTATCCACTCGATCCGCAGCTGGTTACCAAAGTGCAAGCTGCCGACAGCAGCATGCCAGATAAAAACGTGCCAATCATCCCGTTTTGGGAAAACTGAAATTTTATTTTCTTGCCGTACAGTCCCATGTTGCCTCCGTCGAACGAAAAATCCGGACGGGTTCAGCTCATGGAACATAGCTCGACTGCCGCGGAAGAATCATTCAGTGCAGAAGGTGGACGCCCTGCAACATGTTGCTGGATGCAGCCGAAAACGGCGCACAACACATAAAACCGGCATTCGATATCGCCAGTGATATCCGGTACTTCCGCGCGGGTTACCAACGGGTAGTTACTAGCCATCTGAGAGCTCATATGGCGGTTACCAGACACTATGATGGGCGGCCTCGCGCTGCCGGGAACGGGATGAAAGACCGCCTGTTCTTGTTGCTCCGGTGAACCATGCTATTCGCAATACGAATAAATCGGCAGGTTCATGCCGCGAGCGGTTTTCGGGACTTTCGGACGACTCGTAGTTATAGTGTGACTCGAAACACTGATATCAAAAACGTTCCTCGATCTGTGTGTCGCATCTCGAGGGACGTTCACTGAAGAGTTTTGCGAACCGCCTTCCCTCAAGCTGCGCAGACACGTACGCGTCGCCCCAGGGTACGTTTACCTTTCCCCAGGTAAGCAATGCTTTCCGTTACGAGAAGGCAGATCAGGACATGGCAAATGGAAACGAAACGTATGCTGAGCTTCCCCCTACGGCTTTGCCCTTCGACGCGCCAGCAGGCAACAAAGCTCGCCCAACATGATGGCATCTCCTTGAACCATTTCATCAGCCTTGCAGTCGCAGAAAAAATCAGCCGTCTGGAACATGAGAGTTGGCTGGAGCAGCAGAGCAAGACGGCTCCCACCAACGGTATCTCCCGCCCGCCCGTCTTTAACCCCCACGGACTGCCGATCAGGCGCATCTAGCAATTCAACCGGGACAGGCGACCCGAGTACATGTAATGTGAGTAACCCGGCGCCGAACACGTAAGGCACTAAGGCCAGTACAAACCCAGTCGAAGCACCGTTCTAACCACCGTCGCGCACGGCTCACCCCCGAAGAGCTATGAGCCTGATGCGACAACCTCGAGAGAAGAACCAGGAGCAGCTCGACCATCAGGGCCCGGTCCCGAGAGAAGAGAGCGTACGCGCGTGACGCTTCCCGATCCGGTGATCGGCATCAGGCTCTTGCGGAACGAGGCTTATTGGCCAGGGCCTGCGGCGGGCTGCGCGGACTGTACTCCCGTACGCGCCGACTCGATGGAAACTCCATTTTCTGCGAGCGTCGTGCCGATGGCGCGGTGCAGTTCCACCTGCGACTTTTGGTATGCGGTGCGAGCCGCGACCAGCGCGCTGTCCGCTGCGGCCAACGCCTGCCGGGCAATCAGCGTATCCTGCGCTGAGCCGGCGCCAAGCTGCTGCTCCTTGCCGGTGATGTCGAAGGTCTTCGCCGCCAGTTCGCGCGCCTTCTCGGCGGCCCGCACACGGGCTGCCGCCTGCTGCAGGGCGTACTGGGCGTTTCGCACCTCGATGCGGATCTGCTTGCGTTGCTGCTGCAGAAGGATCTCTGCCTGCCGCGTCTCAAGCTCTGACCGGTACTGGTCGCTCTTGGCCTGACGGTTGCGGATGGGAACAGTCACATTCAGACCGACGAAGTAGTTCGGAGCGCTGTTATTGAACGCGTTGGAAACGGAGCCGCCAAAGCCGACCGGCACCGTGGAGGTGACGCCTGCGGCGGGATTCGAGACACCCGCCAGGCCGACTCCGCCATAGTTGGCGACAAGATTGACCGAGGGCAGAAGGGCGTTGTTGACCGCGTCGCGGCTGATGTCGCGGTTCTTCAGGTTGGTGATGGAGATCTTGAGTTCCAGCCGCTGCGCGAGCGCGTCGTTAATGATGTTTTCGGTTGGCGCTGCGGCTTCGGGCGTCCCGTTGCCTGCAACGGTGCTCAGGTCGGTCGGCCGGACAGGCATGGCCTCCAGGATCGGGTCATCCAGGTTTTTCGTGAGCGCGTTCTTGATCAGCAGCTCCTGGAATTGCAGCGCTGACTTCGCAATGGTCAGGTCCTGTTCCGAGCGTGCCACTTCGCCTTCATCCTTCGTCACATCGAGCGCGGGGATGGCCTGCAGCGCAAGCTGCTTGCGACCCGAGTCAAGCGTGTCATTCGCGAACTTCAGCGACTGTTCCTTGACCTGCTCATCTTCGTACGCGGCGACCAGGTCCCAGTACAGGTTGGCCACCTGTGTCACCGTGCTGATGACCTGCAGCTCGAATGCTTCGTCTGAGATCTTCTTATTGTTGCGGGCGATGCGCAAATACCGGAGGTTCGGCCCGAAGCCGAAACCGGCCAGCAACGGCTGGCGCACCTGCAACTGATACTGCGAGTTCAGGGTGGGATTGAGGAAGCTGAAGGTGCTGTTGGTGGTTTGCCGGTTACCCGAGTAGGTAAACGCAACGCTGGTACCGGTGCTGAAGGCCTGTGCATAGCCGATGTCGCCCGTAATGCTGTTGTTGCGCAGCGTTGGCACGCCGTAGATCGACAGGTTCGAGAGCGGGTCGGTCGCGTGCTGCAGGCCGATGTCACCGGTCAAGACCGGGTCGAAGGAGCTTACGGCCGTTCCGCTGCCAAGCGTGGACTGCACCAGGCCTGACGCGCCTGTGCCGGCACCGCCCGCGCCGCCGCTGGTGCCGCCGGCGCCCGCGCCAGTTGAGCCGGAGCCGAAGCCTCCAACGCCATTGCCGCCCGGTGTGTTCTGGACGACGCCGGTGTTCACGCCGCGTGTGCTGCCGCCTGCCTTGGTGCGGAGGATGTCCGCCTCAGCGATGGGAATGTTGTAGCGTGCTATCGCGAGGTCAAGGTTGTTTTCCAACGACAGCGCGATCGCGTCCTGCAGCGACAACTCAAGCACGCCATCGTGGACCAGTGCGTCCAGCCGCGGTGAGTTACTCAGGTCTGCGGGCGGAACCGTTGCGGGCCGGTACGTATCGAGCGGATTGTGGGAGTGCGGGATGTTCAGACGAAGTGAGGGCTGTGGTGTTCCCGTTGGCTGCGTCCCGGTGTTTTGCGCGGCAGCTTGCCCGAGCATCGACGGCGTTGGCGAGAGGAGCAGCGCAACAGCAGCCACGGCTTTTTCGAAGTGTGCGGAAAGAAGTGTCATGCTGCGGCGTTGCTCCCTTTGCGGCAGGCCGCCGCAGACTGGTTCGCTGTGGTCGAGAGTCCCGTATCGTCTCGTGACGTCGTCCGGTCGTTGCCCTATTCGGCGCGCAGGGCACGCATGGGTTCAATGGCAGACGCACGCCGCGCTGGCACCGCGCTGGCGATGAACGCGGCGAACGCAAGTGCAGCGCACGACATCAGCAACGTCATCGCATCGTGTCCCTTGATGCCGAAGAGTTGCGACTGCAGGAAGTGGCCCGCGATCAACGCAGCGGGAATGCCGATGGCAAGGCCGATCAGCGCCTGCAGCATCGCGCCTTTGAGCACCATGGTCATGACACCTTTGCGATCGGAACCAAGCGCCATGCGCAGGCCGATCTCCGGCACGCGCTGCGCGACCGAGTAGGCGGTTACGCCGTACAGGCCGACTGACGCCAACAGTAGCGCGAGGATGCCGAAGGCCCCGGTCAGCCGAGCCACCATCCGGCTGTCGTTCAGCTGGTCGGCGATCTGCGAGTTCAGGCTGCGCAGGTCGATGATCGCCAGGTTCGAGTCCACATCTTTGAAGGCGTTTCGCACCTGCTGCTCATAACCCTGCTGCGCGCCGGTGGTCTGGATCATCACGGTGTGGGGCGCGAGTGAAACGATCTCTCCCATGTCTTTCGGATCGGCATGGGGGTTCGGCTGCAGCTCCGAGCGGAAGAACATGGGCCGCACCTTCTCGCTGATGTCGGTGTACTTCGCATCCGCGACGATGCCGACGATCGTGAAGTCGAACTTGTGAGCGTCCGTGCCGAAACGCTTGCCGAGCGCATCTTCTTTCGGGAAGAACTTCTGGACGAAGGTTTCGTTCACGACGGCGACGCCGGGCGTGTCCTTGCGATCGGTTTCGCTGAAGTCGCGGCCTCTCAGCAGGGTCTGCCCGATGGTCTGAAAGAAGCCCGGACTGACGCGGTCCCACGAGGCATAGATATCAGCATGCAACTGCGGATCGGGCCTGCCCTCGATGAAGATGCCCTCGCCCCAGTTGTTGCCCTCGAGTGGGCTGTAATTGGCGAAGGAGACGCGGCGAGTTCCTGGTATCGCGGTGATGCGGTCCTGCAGCTGGCGCATCAATCCCTCAAAACGATCGGGTGTGTAGCCGCTGGCGGTCGGGTCCATGTGGATGACTACTCGGTTGTCGGCATCGAGCCCGAAGTTCTGGTGTTGAAGATTGCTCAGGCTGCGTGTCAGCAGCGCGGCCACGGTGATGAGCACGAGCGACAGCATGGCCTGCAGCACGACAAGGCTGCGCTGCGGCAGGGTCGATCCGCCGTGCGACGTGCGGTTGAGCCCGCGCAGCGCATCGGCCGGCTGGCTCTTCGTCGCCGACCATGCCGGAGCCACGCCGAACAACACACCCGTGACAATCGCAACCGCGCAGGTAAACAGCAGCACGGGGATGGATGGCGCGGCCGTGATGGGCAGGTTGCGCGCCTCAGGAAATGCCAGAGCCAGCATGGCGCGTGCGCCGCCAAAGGCCAGCAACACGCCGACGGCACCTCCGATCAGCGCAAGCACGACGCTCTCTGTCAGCACCTGCCGCACGATGCGCGCCCGCGCCGCGCCAAGGGCCACGCGCACGCTGGTCTCAGCGCGCCTTGTCATGCCGCGTGCCAGCATCAGGTTGGCAATGTTCGCGCACGCGATCAACAGCACCAAGGCGGAGATGCCCATCAGGATCTTGAGTCCCTTGCCTACCTGGCTCTGCAATTGCTCGATGCCGGTCGCAGCGGACACAAGGTTGGTGTGGACCTTCGGCAACTCGCGCGCGGCATTGGCTTCCTTGTAATCCTTCTGCGTCGCCAGGTAAGAACGGAGTACGTTGTTCACCTTCTGCTGCAGCACCGGCATGTTCACGCCCGGCTTGACGCGCCCGATGAGGTAAAGCCAGCGCAGCTTCGGATTCTTCGAAACACCCCAGTCAGACATCATCGGCTCATCACCGATGGGTAGGTAGAAGTCCGGTGTCCTGTTTTGCACGCGATCGCCGTAGAACGATTCCGGGGTGATGCCGATGATGGTGACCGGACGGTTCGCAAGCAGAAAGCTTGCGCCCACCACCTTGGGATCGGACTGGTACTGGTTGACCCACGTGGCATAACTCATCACGGCGACAGGCGCTGCGCCTTCGTGGTCATCCCTCGGAGAGATCAGCCGGCCGCGCTCGGCGTTGATGCGGAACAGGTCGAAGTAATTGCCGGAGACGTAGCTGCTCCGCACGTAACGCGCAACCTCGTTAGTGCCAGCGCGCTTCGCCAGAGACGGACCATTGCCTCCACCCGACGGCGTCGCGGCCAGTTGCTCAAACTCCGGCAGATTATCCCGCAGCGCCCCATAGGCTTCTGTCGAGAAGTCCGAGAAGACCTGGTCTTTGGGCATGCCGCCGTTGATGCAGCAGTCATCTCCATCGCCGATGCGGTAGAGGCTCTTCGGGTCGGTCACGGGCAGTTTGCGCAGCAGCACCGAATGCGCCAGCGTGAAGATCGCCGTGTTCGCTCCGATGCCGAGCGCGAGGGTGATGATCGCCGTGATGGCAAAGCCTGGCGAACGCTTCAACTGGCGCAGCGCATAGCGAACGTCCTGAGCGACGGTGGTGACCAAAGAAGCCATGATGTACCTCGTGAAGCGGTGCCGTGAAAGTGTGTTTTGAGACGATTCAAAGTGCTACATCTGCACGCGAGAAGGGCTGAATGGCCCCCGAGACCCGCCCTCGGACGCGGCAATCAGTTCCTGCAGTTCGTCCTCGGCCACTACCTTGCCGTCGAACAGGTGCACCTGCCGGTCGGCGTGCGCGGCGAAGCGTGGATCGTGGGTCACCATGCAGATGGTTGAGCCTTCCGCGTGCAGCTCGGCCAGCAGCCGCATGACGGCTTCGCCGTTCTTCGAATCCAGGTTGCCGGTCGGCTCGTCTGCCAGCAGGATGCTGGGCGAACCGGCCAGCGCGCGGGCCACGGCGACACGCTGCTGCTGGCCGCCGCTCAACTGCGCGGGGTAATGACGCAGGCGGTGCGCCATGTTGACGCGCTCCAGCGACTGCACGACGCGCGCCTTACGGTCGGCCGCGCTCATGCCTGCGCGATACGTCAACGGCAGCTCGACATTCTCATACACGGTGAGGTCGCCGATCAGGTTGAAGCTCTGAAAGATGAACCCGATCTCCTGGTTGCGAATGCGCGAGCGGTCGCCGAAGTTCAGGTTTGCAACTTCCTTGCCGTTCAGTGTGTAGCGGCCTGCCGTCGGCGTATCCAGCAGGCCGAGGATCGACAACAGCGTCGACTTGCCGCAACCGGAAGGCCCGCTCATCGCGACATACTCGCCGCGTGCGATGGACAGATGCACACCGCTCAGCGCGTGCGTCTCGATCTCGTCCGTGTAGAAGACCTTGGTTAAACCTTCGATGTGAATCAACTGCTCCGGTGGTGCCGCCATCGTGTTGCCTCCGTGTCGCTTTTGGCTTCTAGCTTCTAGCTCTTGCTTTTAGCTCCTGCTTCTTACCTTTGGCTCCTGTGCTAACAGCAAGGAGGCCCCAAACTTTTTCGTGTCCACCGTGGGAGCCAATAGCACGAGCCAGAAGCTAGAAGCTAAGAGCTAAGAGCTACCTGTCACTGCTTCTCAATCTGCACACGATCGTTGTTGTCCCACTTGCTCATGTCACTCAGCACGACTGTGTCGCCTTCCTGCAATCCGCCGATCACCTGGATCGCGTTGACCGAGGCGCGGCCGACCTGCACGGGCGTACGCACCGCCGTGCGGCCGTCCGTCAGCAGCTTGAAGAGGCTGACCGTGCTGTTCTCATTGCCCTGCGCCGGCCTGCCGACGTACAGCACGTCTGTGAGCCGGTCCAGGTCGATGGTGCCGTCCACGCTCAGGTCTGGCCGCGCGCCCTGCGGCAAGGCACCCTCCAGCGCAACGTCGACGGTGACGGTGCCGCTCTGTACCGCGGGATCGATGCGTGTCACATGGCCCGCGACCACGCCGTTGTGCGTGTCGACGGATGCGGGCTGGCCGATCTGGATGTCCCGCGCCTGCGTCTCCGCGATCTTCAGCGATGCCTTCAGCTGATCGGGCTGCACGACCTTTGCGAGCGTGGTGCCGACGGTCACGTGTTCGCCCACCTGGTGCGGCAGGTCGACGAGCACACCGTCGATGCCCGCGCGCACGCTCAGCGCATCCTGCTGTTTCTTCTTCAGCGCGAGCAGCGCCTGTGCCTGCTCCACCTTGGTCTGCTGCACGGCGACCTGCGTCTTGATCGCCTGCTGATTCAGCTCCAGGCGCTTGCCTTCGATGTCGTTGCGCGTGTTCAGCTCATCGGCCTTGCCGCGGGATTCGTTGTACTTCAGACCGCTGATGACGCCGAGGTCCAGCAGGCTCTTGTCCGTCTGCGCCTGCAGGCTTGCCTGTTTCTGGTCCTGGCTGACGGTCGCCGCCGCGGCCCGCTGGGTCATCAGGTCGCTCTGCAGCCTGGCGCGCGTGTTCTGCAGATCGGCGAGAGCGCCCTGCAGTTGCAGCTGCGCGTCCATCATCTGCTGCTGCGTTGCGGGGTCGACAAGGTCCATTACGATCGTGTCGGGATGCACCAGCGCCCCGGGCAGTACGCGGATGCGAACCACCGTTGCCTCCGTTTCGGCTGGTATCAACCGGATGCGGTCTTCGCGCGGCGTCAGCGTTCCCGGCCCGCGGACCTGCCGCAGCAGCGGGCCGCGCTTCACCACGTCGGTAAAGACCGGGCCATCCACCGAGGGTACCGCTGGCTTTAGCCGCACGAGGAAAACGACCACGGCAGCAAGCACGACCGCGCCGACGCCATACAAAACGATCGCGCGCCGCTGCTTCTTGCGCTTCAGGTCAGGCCGGACAATGTCCATACACACACTACGTACGCGCAGCGTTCCCAGAAGTTCAAAGTTGCGGAAATGCCAAAACTTTCTGCGGGAACGCCTGGCGCTTTCGCGGACTGCTGACCGACCGCGAGACGAGGTACCATTCGCTTGCGGCGGACAGGACAGGCAGATGGTGCCACTTGCCGAGGTGATTGGGATCGTCATGAGACTTCGTACAGGCAGACTCTTCGCCGTAGGGCTTCTGCTCGCTGCCGTGCAGGCGACCGGCCAGACCTGCTGCGAACCGACCGGAGCCGCGTATCCAAAGGTGGGCGGCAATTACGGCAATCAGAACTACTCGTCGCTGGCCCAGATCACGAGCAAGAACATCGGAAGCCTCGGTGGTGCGTGGCATACCCATGTCG
>CAZZVI010000025.1:0-1313 GCA_964657335.1 uncultured Terriglobus sp. | reverse complement strand
CAGATCACGAGCAAGAACATCGGAAGCCTCGGTGGTGCGTGGCATACCCATGTCGAGGGCGGCTCGACCGACGACTTTCAGCAGTCTTCCGTCGTGGTCGTCGATGGCGTGCTGTTTGTCGAGACGTCGCAGGGCCGCGTTGTCGCCGTGGATGGCAGGACAGGTGCGGTCCGCTGGCGATACGACTCCGGCCTCGGCATCCAGATGCATCGTGGCGTTGCGGTCGGCGACGGACGCGTCTACGCCACCATGGCCGACCTGACGGTCGTCGCGCTCGATCAGAAGACAGGCGCGTTGCTCTGGAGGAAGCAGTTGGGGGACAAGAGCATCGGCTCGCTGAAGACGGCGGTGACCTACTTTGATGGCATGATCTACTTCGGTTCGGCCGACAGCCAGCGGGGCGTTGCGACGGCCATGGATGCGAAGACGGGAGAGATCGTCTGGCAGTTCCACTCCGTGCCGGCGCCCGGTGAAGAGGGTCATGAAACGTGGGGCCCGGGAGACGCATGGAAGACGGGCGGCGGCGCGCCGTGGATGCACCCGGCCATCGACCCGCAGCTGCACCTGCTGTACTGGACCTTCGGCAACAGCCGCGGCGGCGCGCCGGTGGATGGGTCGAAGCGTCCCGGCACCAACCTGTTCGCCGACTCGATCGTCGCCTTCGATCTCAAGACAGGGAAGCGCGCCTGGTACTTCCAGTCGGTGCATCACGACATCTGGGACATGGACGGTGTGATGGCGCCGCTGCTGATCGATGTGACGATGGAGGGCAAGCCGCGCAAGGGCATTGTCTACGGCAGCAAGACGGCGATGTGGTACATCCTCGACCGCACGAACGGCACGCCGCTAACGCCCATCGTGGAGAAGCCGGTGCCGCAGGACGCCTCGCAGAACACCTGGCCGACGCAGCCGTTTCCCGAGGGCGATGCCCTGGCGCCGCTCTGCCCAACGAAGGACGGCACAGCCCAGCCGGTGCCCGGCTACAAGACCGGCTGCATCTTTACGCCGCATACCGACCAGCCCGTCATCCAGAGCCCCGGCATTCTCGGCGGCATGGACTGGAGCGGCATCTCGTTTGATCCGCAGACGAAGCTGATCTACAGCGGCGTTGCCATCATCAACGCGGCGCACGATACGGTGGATGGCGGCGTGGGTTTCCGGCCACTGGGTGAGCGGCGCAGCGGAAAGGTGGTTGCGTTTGATCCGGTGACACATCGCATCGTCTGGCAGCAGCCGCGCAAGTGGTCCCTGACGAACGGCAACGGCGCCCTGACCACGGCGGGAGGCCTGCTGTTCATCGGCCAGCCCGATGG
>CAZZVI010000024.1:0-26320 GCA_964657335.1 uncultured Terriglobus sp. | reverse complement strand
TGGTATTTCTCTCGGCTATCTCGCGCCAAACAAGCTCCGCAACGACTGATTCTCTCGAGTTGCTCTGTTGGCAGGCCTGACCGCTTTAACCGTCAAGGCCAACTTCATCACAATGTTCGGAAAGCGCTGAAACGACGCGTGACTGTGCATAGACTGTGCTGGCTCCGCGCGCTGTTTAGGACTTGAGGTTTTGGGGTGTTAGCGTGTCGAACGGCGAGTAAAGGATCGTCGAGTCTTCAGCGTTCTCGCCATTGGGAAGAGTTTAGTCGATGAGCTGTTCTCCGAACACCACGTCCAACGCATCAGGACCGTCTCACTGGAGCCGCAAGCGCATGAAAAAACTATTGCTACTCGCGATGATCTGCACGCTCTCCGCAGCCACCCAGACTGTGGCCATCTCACCGGCACCCCTAGAACTCGACGGCACGCAGCAGCGCCCGGTCTTTATAGGTCCGCGAGAGCTCATCCGCGCCTCCGACGATCCGCTCCCCGCCATCTTGGTGCCTTTGCGGCGCGCCGTACAGTCGCGCAACCGCATCGGAAACAACTTCGTATCGGTCGAACTCAGCGTCATCATCAACCTGAATGGCCGCGTGGAATCCGCGAAACCCATCCGTGGTCCCGAGCGCTTTTACGAGCAGGCCCAAGAGATCGAGATGCATCGCGCCTTCGAACCGATCCACGACAAAGACGGCACCATCGTGCGCGCCCACTTTTCTGACTTCGTACAGATCGCGCCTCCAGAGAAGTGGCTCCCCAACAGCGTACCGTTCCCGCAATCGGTCGACCTCGCGAACTTCCACATCACGCTCGAGCGCACGGTATGCTTCGGCTCATGCCCTCCCTACAAGGTGTCAGTAGCCGGTAACGGCGACGTGCAATGGGATGGCGGCCCCTACGCCGTCGCCGTTCCCGGCACCCACCACGCAACGCTCTCACCCAAGTCCGTCCAAGACCTCATCGATGCCGTGAGAGCCTCCCGCATCTTCGACGCACGCGACAGCTACCGCGCCGGCTGGACCGACAGTCCAACCTACAGGCTCACCGTCGACGTCAACGGCCTGCACAAGCAGGTGATCGATTACGTCGGAATTATCGTCGGCATGCCCACAAGCATCCGCGATCTCGAAGACACAATCGACCGCATCGCTGGAACACAGAAGTGGATCACCGGCAACGCAGACCTGCTTCCAGCCCTCCGCGCCGAACACTGGAATTTCGCCGCCTCCACCTCGGACAATCTGCGGCTCTACAACAGTGCCCTGCAACACAAGAACCACGACCTGATCGCCGCTTTCAACGCCGCACACGCACCCATCGTTTCCAACGATCCAAAAATCCCTTCGCCCGCCTGCGCCGCAAGCGCCGCGGCCGACAGCGGCACCGTACAGCAGATGATGGCGAGCGTGCCAAAGGGCCGCCCGATCCCGCAGCAAGCCTTGAACCAATGCCTCATGGCCGCAGCCCAGGGCGGCAGTCTCCAGCTGACCGACTCCTGGCTCATGCGCGGCGCTAGCGTCGTCGCAGCGCCACCCTTATACAGCGAAGACAGCATCTACCTCACGCAGGGCTCACCGCTCCTCGCCGCCATCCACGGTGGCTCTCCCGCCGTAGTGCAACGCCTGCTCGAAGCCCACGCACCGCTTGACCCCGCCCACAACGACGGCCATAACGTCGTGTCCTTTGCTGTCTCCTCCGTCCAGTCCAGCAATCCAGAGGACAAACGAACAATCCTGCAGGCGTTGCTACACGCAAGGGTCAATCCCAATGAGGTGACGGACCGGGACTCATCCGTCTTCACATTCCTCTCAGATCCGTCGCTCGTGCCTATACTCGTGGCTGGCGGAGCAAACCTGAATGCGAGTGACCGGGATGGCTTGACGCCGCTAATGACCACCACCTACGTCACCGTCCTGCAAGCATTGCTCAAAGCTGGCGCCGACCCAACCCTACGTAACAAACGAGGCCAAACCGCCGCTGACTGGTTCCGCGCAGAAGGCCTCAAAGAAGAGGCCGACCTTATCGACGCAGCCATCAGGACCCGCCTCGACGGCGCACCAACCTCGGGACACTAGCCCACCGCAGTCTGGCGGTAGCTGTCACTCTCGGACACCGGGGAAAGCAGTTTCCCACAACGCCGTTTTTCGGGAACACCGATTGAGCAACCAAGGTAGGAGCGGTGCAGCTGAGTCCGAGATGCCGCAGCAAAGTCACTCGCAGCACATAAGGCCGTCCGCTGCGTAGCTCGGCTCCAAGATGAGGATCTCCCGGTTGTGCAGACCATTGCTCAGAGCAAATCGCTACTGCCTGAGCGGCATGTGAGACGGCTTTTCACGAAACCCTATCCTTGGGCCGAGGTTGTAGGAATTTTACTTGCTTGTAAGCAGTTCACACTGAATTGCCGGTTGCGAAGCAGGTGTTCTCTACGATCCGCACTGAGCGTTTCATCCGCAAGCAGACGATCGGTTACAGCGATGGCTTCCTCATGTTGTTCCAGCCAGTAACAGGCAACCGCGTACTCCAGCGGCAGAAGGAAGCGGTATACATCCGACTCCACAAAGAGCACGTCGTTCGCGGGGAAAGGTATCTGCATAGCCCTTCCAAGAAAGAGTTTAGCGAGTGCGTATTCCTTCCGGTGCTGGTAGTACAGGCCGATGCAGTACAGCGGCTCCGCGCGTTGCTGCCGGAAGGCAAATGCCTTCAGATAGCTATTCATGACCTCCGGCCAGTCCGTGCCCTTTGCCTGCTGCAGTCGAGCGATCTGGTAGAGCGAACACCAAACCTCTTCCGCGAAGCCGCCAATGCGGCTCCGCTGCCGGTAGCGATCGATCGCCAGGTCTGGCTGGTGCGCGTCCCGATAGCTCTGTGCGAGATAAAACATGTACCGCGCGTTTTCCGGCTCCTTCAGCAGGGCCTCTTCAAGAATCTCCGCATCGCGACGGTAGGTGAGCGGATCCCGTGACCGCGCGCCTTCCAGCAGACGCACGGTCTGAATGCCAGGCATTCTCGCCTGGCTGTGGTGCTGGCCGCAGGCGATGTATTCGTGCAACACGCCCTCGTAGCGCCACGGCAGGGCGGAACGCACAAGCTGGATGCGGCTATAGGTGGTGCCGCCGGAACTCACGACAAACTCGTACGCATCGCAAGTCATTGGCGGCCAGCGGAAGCCGGCATCCGTAACGAGGTACTCGTCCGCATCCAACGTCAGCAGGTAGTCGGCGCGGCTACGAGCGAGCGCGACGGATTCTGAGCGGTTATGGCCGAAGTTCTTCCAAGGCCGCTCGGCCAGCATGCCGGGCAGATCCTTGTAGACCTCGCGGATTAGGTCCTGCGTGCCGTCCGTGGATCCGGTGTCGACGATGACCCATTGATCGATGAGAGGCCGCACCGACTGCAAGCAGCGGCGGAGAACGTGCACCTCATCTTTCACAATCATGAACAGGCAGACCGTCTGACCGGCTTCGTTCACTCCGCGCACTCCTTCCGGGGAGATCCTGATGACATCGAAGACAAGCCTACGACGAATCCGCGTGTCAGAGGTGTTCCGGCAAGCCGCCAAAGAAAGTGCCCACGGCCCGCGCGAACTTCGCGTTGACCGTGGGCGTTTTCAGCAGTTTGAAACCAACAGTTAGATAAACAAGCCGTTCAGACCGACTGGGAAGAATCCGCCCGTAGCGACCTTGCCCGTCATTGCACCGCCGGCTGTAACGATGTTGAGCACCTGGCCCGTGCTGCGCGCGAAGGCAGTTGCGGGTGCGGGTGCGGTGGCTGGCGCAGCATCCACGATCTGTGTAGCTGAGACTGCGGCGGTGCCGTTGAGCATGACCATCTGGGTGGCCAAGCCATAGTCGTCTGGATTCGGATCCTCCGGGTTGAAGGGGACCTGTGCCTTGGCCTGGGCCGCCGAGTTGCGGAAGGTGGAGAGCAGTCCGGTGACCGAAGCAAGCGTGCCGGCAGCGGCGTAGGTTGCGTTATTGTCCGCGATGGCAAGCGACGTACGGACTAGGCCCGCGTGATACGCCTCGACGCCGAGGATGCCAGCAGCAACCGGCAGGATCGTATTTTTGCCGGTGATCAGCGGAGCTGCGCCGTGGTAAGCGGAGACGCCCACATCTTCAAAGATATACGCACCCAGCAGGAAGTAGGCCTCGTTCGCGTAGGGATTGAAGGGACGCAGTGCGGACGGTACGCCTGCCAGACCGGCGAGCGCGTCGAACAGGCCCGGTGTCAGGTTCATAGAGGGCTGCGCGACGGCAAGCGATCCGAGCGCCGCACGCAGTGCTTGAACGTGCTTGCCTTCTTCTACCGCGGTCTCCACCGCATAGGCTCCCAGCACCGGTGTCGCAAAAGGCACCTTGTACGTGGAAAGCGCAGGCGCGCCCGAGATCCCGGCATTCGCAACAACACCGGCGGTCGAGCCAGCGGCGTTGCCGCCGACGACACCGTTGATGCCGTTGACAGGTGCGCTGGCCGCCGTCGACGCGGCGTTGCCGACATCGATGGTGGTGCCGAACGCGGCAAGGTAGTAGAAGTTGCTTTCGAGGTACTCAAGGTTGAGGGCGAAGTTGAGGATGTCGTTGTCGGAGTAGGCGCCGACATTGGCCTGTGCCGAGGCCTGCTTTGGCACAAGGGTGAGTGCAGCCATGGCGGCGCTGCCTGCCAGCAGGGAACGCCTGCTGACGATCACTGCATCGAGAAATTGTGTCTCTAGAGTTGGCATGTAAGTTTCTTTCTTGAAAACGGTTCGCGGAACGTAGGACTTCAGATCGCAGGTTCGAGAGAAGGTCTTGGACGCGCAGCGCGTTATGCGCTGGTGGTCTTAACGCTCCCGTTCAGGCCGTTGGGGAAAAAGGCTCCGGATGAAACGCCAGCTGCGCCGCCCGTGCCGTACACGATGTGCAGCACCTGGCTCGGCGTCCGCGAGAAGCCGACAGCCCCAGCAACCGATGCCGCCACAATGGAGCTCGGCGGATACTGTCCGTTGGCGGCGATGGTTGCCGGCGCGAGCGTGAGAGGCGTTTCGTTGCCGCCTCCAACCGCAGCACGTAGTGCCGAGATCTGGTTGGCTGTGGTGAGGAGCGAGGCGTTAGGTTGCGTTCCACCGGTGGCGGCGGATGCGATTGCGGTGATCGCGGTGCGGACATAGGCTGCGTGGTAGGCCTCGACCGCAAGAATACCGGCGGCATAGTTCAGGTTGGTGGGTGAAGTAAGTGCCGGAGCTGCGCCACTGTAAGCCGTGACACCCACATCTTCAAAAATGAAGGCGCCAAGCAGGAAGTTGTTGAAGCTGGAGTATGGATTGAACGTGCCAGAAACACCTGCAGCGGTGGCAACTGCCGCAAAAGCCGTGCCAATGTTGATGTCGGGCATGGAGACCGCGGCATTGCCTAAGGCGCTCCGCAGGAAGTTGACGTGCGAAAGCTCATCAAAGGCGATTTCGTTGATGATCTGCTGCTGGAACGAGCTTAAGCCGGCAACCTGCGCACCGCCCGTGAGATATCCCGCGGCGAAGCCCATGCTGGCTGCCGGCAGGCCGCTGCCAGTCGCAGCGTAAAGATAGAAGGACGCCTCAAGGTATTCAAGATTCAATGCAAAGTTGAGATAGTCGGAGTCAGCAAGCGGAGCAGATCCGGTGGCGCCGGTGGATCCAGTTGCGCCTGTAGCTCCTGTTGCTCCCGTCGCGCCGGTAGCTCCTGTTGCGCCGGTGGCGCCCGTTGCTCCGGTAGCACCCATGGGACCGGTGCTGCCGCAGCCAGCTAGGATGGTTGTTGCTCCAAGTGCACCCGCTCCCGCGAGGAAGTTTCGCCTTGTTGCGGCGTCTTTACCCTTGTTATAGAAAAACTCCAGATCATCCACTGTGCTTACCTCTGCCGTTGCGGGTTATGGTGCGTTGATCTCGAACTGAGGCCGTTGCTGGAGCAACGTTGACGGAGCGGTGAAAGGGAGTTCCGGCACCACAGCAACATGGTTCGTCACGTCGGTGAGGGTAAGCGGAGGGCCGACCAAATCGCAACTTCGAAGACAACAACAGCTTCGAAACACGCACATGCATGTAAGCCCTGCGCACTTTCCTTCTCGGTTCTGTGAACTGGAGTGACGATGTGATCGCAGCCGCACGGTCATGCGGCGAAATTCGCGATGTGCGACCTGCTGCGGATGAGCAGGGTCTTGAAAGCGCGTAGAACCCGCGAGCCCATAGGAACACTCTCCGACCAGAAGCCTCAAGAGCACCCATCACTGTTCTGCTCGATGTCGGCGGCCGCGTCATCGAGATCCACTTTGAGCTCGATTATTCGACCACTTCTTGCTCCACCTTTAGGTATGAGGTGGCGCCCCACCTTCCACGCAGTTCGTCCCTTTCTTTAGATTCTTCGATGAAGCGGTCGGCGCTTACCTCTTCACGGAAGACAGCTAAGACATCAGGGTCTTCGTAGATCCCTTCCTTCCACACAACGAAGACTTTCATAACTCATAGTCTGCCGTTGTCGCGCCGCAAGCTGATTGAGCGGGATCAAGAACTGAGTCTGCGGTGTTTTGCCAGAAGCGGCAACCTCGGGCGTTACTCGCGGTGAATACCGTCCCCGAGCTCAGCCGCGACTCGAGCTCAAGACCAAACGGACCCGCCAATCTCACATGAAGCGGGATGCCTTACCACGAACACGTCGTTCCCGGAAAACGGGATTACTGAGATGGTCCGCCGCTTGAACTCCGGTGTCGTGAGGAGGAGCTTATCGGCAGGTTATTCAGGAGGCTCCACTATGCAGATTCGCTCAGTAGGGATTCACCTTGGTAAGACCACTTTTCACCTCGTCGCGCTTAGCGATACGGCAAGGTGCTTTCGAAGAAGGAGTTCACTCAGAAGCAGCTCATCACTTTTACAGCGAACCTTCAGACCTCCCTGATCGGGGTGGAGGCATGTTCTGGAGCGCACTTCCTGGGCAGGCGTTCTGGTCTGCGACTTCCGCCATGCGGTACTCCGCTATTCCCCTGGAGCTCTATCAGCATCGCGTAGTCCAGATTCGTGATGTTACATTCGTTCGGATCTGGCTCTCTGGAGCGATCTTTCCAAGGCTCTGTGACTGCGGAGTTACACTAAGTCCCATGAATATGAATGAGATTCTTTCTGCAATCGACACCGAGATCAGCAAGCTCCAGCAGGCACGTGCCATTCTGACCGGCTACTCTGACCCAATTGCCGCACCAACGAAGCGGGGACCAGGGCGCCCCAAGAAGATCTCCTCTGAACCAGCAAAGAAGTCAGCAAAGCGGGTGATGAGCGAGGAAGCCCGTGCTAAGATCGCCGCCGCACAGAAGAAGCGTTGGGCGAATACTGCTGCCAAGAAGGCAGTCAAGTAAACGTCACACCAACGAACGACAAAGAGCCCAGCTCGACCCCGCTGATGCGTGGAGAAGGACTGGGCCTTAGTGTCGAGTGGGACCGAGCGGCAGGAGTTTCCGCAAACCCGGCTTTCAAGGAGCTACACTCTCCTCAAAGGGCTGCACTTTCATGGGAGAAGCTAAAGTGCTGGAGCGCTGCCAAGAAGACGGCATAATCTGCATTGGGGCGGTGCCTTGCTCAGTTGCGACTGATGGTCACTAGAAGGCAAAATCCAGGATGAATAGCCGGGGCTTTCTTCTGCTTAGCAGCTGCTGTGCTTTGACGCCTATCAAACGCCTGTGGGCCTCTAATCCTGCAGAACTGCCGAACGATGCTGTCGCCGTATTGGCCACTGTGTTAAGACCCAGAAGAACGGACGACTGGAGATCACGCCCGGTCTTAATTTCCGTAACTCCCTTTGACACCGATCGAATTGAGGTGGCCGACCCGAGATTTGCATTTGCTGCTCGGTTGCCGTTTCTTCAGCCACCATTGGAGCACTTGTCAAAAGCCAAAGAGCTTGCCGATGCCTACAATCGCCTTCTTGCTGCTCCTGTAGGAACCATTCCTGATTCACCTGAATTCAATTTTCCACACCGTATGCTGAGTGACGAGGCAGTCACGCAGTTCTCGCGGCTGAAGACATGGGGAAAATCCCCTGAGATCGATGCGGTGAAGCGCAGCGTGCCGGAGAGCTACCGTCAGTTATTTGCCGGAGCCACAACCTTGTGGTCCGTCAGTCGGATCGCATTTGATTCCTCGCACTCGCGCGCGGTGCTGGGAGTGCGCAACATCAGCGCAGGTTGCAGAGGTGAGCTTTGGCAAGCGTTAGGGAGGAACGGCGCAGGCGCTTGGGAGATACTCCCTTGGAGTGCAGGAAGTGACATTTGCGCTTAAACACAGAAGATGCCATGAAGGCCCTCGCTATGGTAGGCTGCGCGGAAACGGCGTTTTCGGCAACTTCGATCCGCTTGGACTGCTAGAACCTCGACGTTGCCGAAAACCCGACTTTGCAGGAACGTCGGTGCAAGAGGCTACGAGAACTGCCTTTACAGGTCGTAATGGAACCAAATCTCACTCTTGAACGTATAAGCCGGATACGGTAGACCATGCTTACGAGAACAAACATCAGCTCCTCTAGTGCTGTCCTCGCCTTCGCGGCTTGTCTTGGATCAGCGAACGCCCAAAGCCCTGAGGCTTTCACTTTTTCGCAGCCGCCCGGGTCGTTCACGGTAGGTTTGCAAGTCGTTCAGCAGTATGAGCGCTCTCGGGACGTCAGCCCGTCCGTACAGCGAATGGCACAACCACGACCGATCCAAACCCTCGTGTGGTATCCAGCCCAGGCAGCAGGGGCGCAGAGCATGACGGTTGCTGATTATGCCAAGCTGCTGGAAACAGAGACTTCCTTCGATAAGCCTATTCTCACGAAAGATCATGCAGACATCCTTGAGGGTATAAAGCCAGCACTCGGATCGCATACGCGTGGTTATAGAGATGCTCCGAGGAAGGCAGGACGCTATCCCGTTGTGATCTATGCGCCTAGTAGCGCGGCCCCATCCTGGGAGAATGCTGATCTTTGCGAATACCTCGCAAGTTACGGTTACGTGGTTATTGCAAGTCCTGGCGCACTCGGCGGCCCGGGGATTACTGATCTGACACGAGCGAACGAGCAAGCTAAAGACATCTCGTTCTTGATCGATTATGCCAAGACGCTCCCGGACACCCAGATGTCGGCCGTTGCTGTGATGGGATTTAGCTGGGGCGGCCTCGCCAATCTGTTTGCAGCCTCTCGTGATCACCGCATAGATGCCCTTGTGGCCCTGGACGGATCGATGCGATATGAGTCAGCGGTGATACAGCAGTCCGGAGACGTCCACCCCTCAGAGATGAAGATCCCTCTCCTTTACCTATCGGAGGGGCATTTCACGTTTGAAGAAATCGCATCCACATACGATTCTAGGAAGGGAGTAAACCTCAATCCTGAAGCCGTCAATGACTGGACGGGAGGCGATTGCCTCATCGTCTATATGCTGGGCCTCATCCATGAAGAGTTCAGCTCCTTATTTCAGCGGGATGAGAATGTCTGGAAGTTGTTTCCTGAAAATCACAAAGCGGACTACAGCCGTGCTGACGGAACTATCGGCTACGCCTTGATTGCTCGGTACACATTGAACTTTCTAAACGCATACTTGAAGCATGACGTTGCCGGAGCGGCTTTTCTGGAGAAAACTCCCACACAGAATGGCGCACCTTTGCACACCGTGCAGGTTCGCTTCCGCAAGGCGAAGCCGTGATGCAGGTGAGCAACGCTGATCATCGAACACCCTTCATTCCTGTCAGTACTCAGAAGTCGGCTTATCGTCAGTAAATCCCGGCGGTTCCCGCAAAACGGTGTTTTCGGCAACTCCGACGCCCTGTTCCCAAAACCCGACAGGACCAACCGCCGCTGGCGGTTTACTTTAACCGCTGTCCTCGTCTACCAGTCTGCCCAGAGTTACCAATGGCCATCGATGTGCTTGTACACCGGATGTCTAGGCTTGGGGCTCTTGTAGAAAGATTCCATACTGTCCGTTTGATTCGCAGGGGTTTTGTCTACCCAGCAGATCGCGACATGCCTTGTGTCGCTCGCAAAACCTGAGGCCCAGACTAGGATGCGAGCTTCAGGATTCTCTCCTCCGATCCAACCCGGCGGACAACGCCACCCAAACCTGACAGTTTTTCTCGAAACGATCAGAAGGACGACCGTCCCCTCTGTTTTAACGGGATGGCGCTCCAGATCAAACTGCTCATGCACGCGGGAAGAATTTGCCTCCCAAACGCAGAGGTAAGCCATTCCCGGTTGAGAAGGGTTTTGGCTACCATCCGCAGCGTGTCATCGGACAACGTTGTTGAAGCGGCAGCTCTCGCGGCCGTCCCCGAGAAGGCCGTGGCATCTACTTGCGTTCCGAGCCAAACTCCAGCTCATTCGACCAGTGCGTCTGCCAGTCGTTGTGGAAGGTGAACGAATTCATCTTTGACACACTTCGTCCCGTCGCCAGCTCATGAGAAGGTCCCGCGTCGTCGTTGATACGGCAGCTGAACTTGATTGTCTCACCGGCCAGGATGCGCTGCCGCACCTCTGGGATCTCGTGCCACGGGATCGCGGCTTCCACATAGCGCACACCGTTGCGATACACGACAGAAAGCAGAGCATCGTTCACCGCGCCGCCATCGACCGCGGCCTTTCCTTGTCGCGGATAGAAGCTCTTGCGCGGCACGCCCGGAGCACTCAGCCGCCACACCTCGTATCCTCCGCCGTACTGCCGAGCGACCTTGTTAAGCGCAAATTCATAGTCCGTATCCCAGTACGTAATGAAGTGCGGAAGGGTATTCGGCGGCGCGTCCACCCACGGCTTGGTGTTCAGCACGTTGAATGCGATCTGCACGTTATCGCCGCCCTTCAGCGCACCTGAAGACGGGATGTTGAACTTCTTCCGATAGGAGTAGTGCCGCACCCCTTCGGGCCATGTTTTCGTCTGCCCACGTGCATCGGTCACCGTCGCTGGATAGAAAAAATCGTCGTCATCGCGTGTCGCGTAGCGCAGCAAGCCCGCATCTTCCGTTGCGTCGGCTACCTTCGCAGCAAAGTAAAAATAAGTATCGTCATAGGCAAGATACGCAGTCGAGAAACCTTCCTGTGTGCCCGATCCAAAGTCCGCATACGGCAGATAGGCTTTCTCTGCCAGGTTGATCGACGTCGCTACCCCCGGCAGCACCTGCGGCAGCACGCCGTTCCAGTCGCTCAGGTCGCCGTCGACATGGATCGTCCTCCGCGCAATCAGGTTTACGTGCATCGCCTCGTCGTGCATGACGGGAGAAAAGCCGGCGGCGGCGAACTCCAGGTGAACCGGATAGACGTTGTCTGCGGTCGGCGTGCCCGATACCGACATCGTCACATCGCGCGTCTCGTGAGGCGCGAGCGTCAGAGTTCCGGCGTCGGTGATGGTCAGGGCTGAAGACGTGGCCCGCACGCTGCCCGTAACCGGCACGTTCAAAACGTTGGTCAGTGTGACACGCAGTGTGGCGCGCGAACTTACCGGAGTGGTCATGTCATGCGCGACGATCTCTGCAGGCTCCACGCCGCGAACGGTACCCCTGCGAACGATGTCCTGTGCCTTCGCAAATGAACCCGGAGCGCCGGACGCACGCAGAAAGAAACCGCGCCCATCCAGCGGAATCGCGATCGTTTCCGAGGCAGGAATGGGGTTGCCGTAGAAGTCATACAACCGCAACACATGCTGAGGATCGTGCAGTTCCAGGCTCGCTCCCTCCGCGAGCCTGACGCTTCGGAACAGCACGCGATCTGCCTCGTAGTCCTTGCGAAGATCTCCCACTACAACCATCGTTCCATCGTCGCTGCGACCCTGCAGGCCGTCGAACGCGAACACCCACGGCAGGCCCTTGCCGAAGACCAGGCCCGTAAAGTCACGCTGCCCGATAAACTTTGTCGCCGCTGCCACGGCCGCAGCAGGCGCATACATCTGGATCACGGGGTACACATGTCCGTTCAGCTTTACGTTTTCGCTGTGGTACACGTTGCCACCATAGATGCCGGCTGTGCGGCTCTGCCCCTGCGCGCGCATCGATGCGATCACACCGGCAAAGCGATCCTCGGAGTTTGCGATCCAGCTCTCGGTGTCCCACACCCGCATGGGACCGTACTCGCTCTTGCGATGCATCCACTCAGGCACAAGCACCGGATCGGCGGCCAGCGGCTGGTAATGGATGCTGATGAAGTCCATCCACTTCAGGTACTTCTCGGTGCCGTCGGCGAACAGCTTGTCGCGGGCGTTTGCGGAAGAACATAAGCCACCAATCAGCACCTTCGATCCGCTATCCGCACGGGCTGCCTCAATGCCCTGGGCCATGTGCGTGAAGATCTCCTGGTATCGCGGAATGTCCGCGCCCCAGCCGGAGATCGATGTACTCTCCCACGGCTCATTCCACAACTCCATCGCGTTCACATTGCCGCGGGGCCAGCCATAGTCTTTTGCCATGCCGTGCACCCACTGCTGAAACGCATCGTCGTACTGCGGCAACCAGGCCATGTCGCTCTTCGTCTTGAGCATCTGGTTGCCGTCATCCAGCCACGGTCGAGACTGGCCCAGCGGCTGAATTACCCCGTTCCCGCCTTCGAGCGTCAGCATCACCGCGACGTCGTACCTGTGTGCCCATTCTAGGTCCTGGTGCAGTAGATCAGTTGCCTTCTTCTCTGCCGCGCTACCTGGCTCGTTGAATGGTGTCTCCAGGCGCATGCCCTTGACGCCAAGCCGGTCAAACATAGCGAACACGCCCTCATTCATCTGGCCCGGCCACGTGGCATCCAGCGCATATGTGGGGAACTGCACGCGCCCCGTATCCGGCACCAGGGACCGTGCCATGCTGGCGGCGTATGTGCGTCCATGGCCAGGGACGTCCAGGATGATGGCGTATCCGCCGAACTCCTCGCCCACCGCAGGCTGAATCACCACATCTTGGGTGCCGCCTGCCGCGATGTCGAGGTCCAACGGCTGGGTGGCAAGGGTTGCCATGGCGTACACTGCCGGCTTGAAGTTGGTGTCAGCTCCCTCGGGAATGGTGGTGCGGTACCGTATGACCTCAAACGTTCCACGCTCATGGATGGCGGTGCCCTGGCTCGCGAGGTGCAGTGTCAGCTCGGCTCTTTCGCCGGGCAGCAGCAGGTTCACCATACTCTGCCTGCCGATGCGTACACCGGTCTCCTGCACGGTGTAGTCGCTCTTGCTCAGGCGAAACGCATCGTCGAAGTGGGTCATCTTCGGTCCCTCAAGAATCTGCGCTGTGACGCAGGCCTGTCCGGCAAACGCACAGCTTACACATGTCAGGGCAAGGAAAGACCGACGGAAGGACGTTGGTGGAAGCGTTCCCATAGTTGGTCATACTATGGCCCGCTTCGATCGTCGTCAATCCAGACGCTGGCGCTCTGCGCGGAAAGGTCAGGCTTCGCGGCTCCCGCCAGCGTTGGCGTGTGACTCCCCTTCAAGCGGTCTTGGAAGTTCTGGCGGATCCATACCCTGGATCTCCAATCGACCGTACGGCTTTCCTCCCCCTGAGACAACGATCCACACGGCGCCCCCTTAGAAAAGAGTTGCCATCGAAGCGACGGCGTGGATATATTGATCGGCGACTCATGGAAAGGTTCCCACACTCTTCCCGGCTTGCGGCCGGAGCAGGGAGACGGGCGCCTCCTCTTTTCCCCAAACTTTGGAGGCAGTATGTTCTGTTGCACCTCGACAAATTCAGCATCCCGGGCCCTCTTGCTCGCGTGGTTTGCGGCTGTACCCCTTGTGCTGGCGCCCATGACTGTCCTAGCGCAGTCCGGGCAGGGCAGTATCAGCGGCCGCATCACCGATGCGAGTGGCGCCATCATCGGCGGCGCAACGGTCACGATCCTCCAGGCCGAAACGGGAGTGAGCAACACCACTAAGACCAATGGGTCGGGACTTTACAGTCAGCAATCGCTCAATCCCGGCACCTATACCGTCACGGTGTCGCAGCAGGGATTCAAGGAACTTGTTACCCAGAAGGTTACGGTGAGCGCGGCCGCAAATGTCGAGGTCAATGGACAACTCCAGCTCGGCGGATCATCTGAGACCATCCAGGTCACAGCGACGGGCGATCTTCTCTCTACGACTTCGGATGTAAGTACCACGGTGGACCAGAAGATCGTCCTGAACCTGCCCTACCCTGAGCGTTCGGCGCTCGAAGCGGTCCTGCTGGTGCCGGGCGTGACAGGAGACACGCTGAATCCCGGTGGCATTTCGCCTGAGAATCCTAACGCGTTCACCAACTACTTCTCACCGGGCGCCAGCATCACGGTAGGCGGCGCGCCTGCAGGCACGACCGCCATCATCGTGGACGGATCGGACGTGACCGAGGCAAGCTATCCGCGTGCCGGATTGAACCTGTCGAACCAGGTGGTGCAGGAGATGACGGTGGTCGTCGCCGGGGCCTCTGCCAAGTACGGGCGTACCGGCGGCGGGGCTATTGTGCAGACCACCATGAGCGGTACCAACACCTACCATGGCGGTGTCACCTATCGCCATACCGATCCATACCTGTGGGCCATGACTCCGGGGCTTTCCACCAAGACCAACCAGCACGAGCATTTTTTCGGAGCGTATCTCGGCGGTCCGGTGCGCATTCCGCGGGTCTACAACGGCAAAGACAAGACCTTCTTCTTTGTCGCAGTGGAACCCGCGCGCCTGCACTCCACCCAGGGCGCCGCTCGCGGGACCTTTCTGACACCGGAACAGCTTGCCGGGCAGTTTCACAATTCGACCGAGCTGCTGAACCAGAGTGTGCTCAAGGGCCAAGGCTATGCAGCGGCGTTAAGCGCACCGCGCGTCGGCGGTGTCGGCTACGTTGCGCCCCACGGCGGATCTCCTTCGGATTCTTCAAACCTCTTTCCATACGGCGTGGCCTACACCAGCACAAGCCAGTACCAGCAGATCAATGGGCCGCTGTCGGACTGCACCGGTGCAGGGATCAACCAGGAAGACTTCGTCAACCCGGGCGTGTGCCACGACGATCTCTCCGGTGTGCTGGCGAACAACGCCTTTGCACGCTTTGTCGCGAGTCAGATGCCCACGCCTTCCAATCCCGGACCCTACATCACATTTGACAATGCATCTGCAACGCCCGCGGCCGACCTTACCAACGGCACGTACAAACGAGGCGTCATCAACAACGACAATCGCTACGACGTCCGCATCGACCATCAGTTCAATAACAGCAACAGTGTTTATGTGCGCTACACCACAATACCCATTAATGCCCAGCGTTTTTTTGCGCTTGCCTCAACCAATCCGATGAACCAGGTACCTACCGACGTAGAACACGGCTACGATGTGTCCGTCGGCTACACCCACGTCTTCACGAGCAACATCGTGAATGAAGTGCACTATTCCTGGTTTCGTGAGAACCTGCAGCGCCTGCCCCCGCTGAGCGCCACGACGACAGACTTTGGTGCGAAGTACGGCCTGCCGGCCGCCGTTGTCGGCTACGGTTTTCCGCGGCTCGGAAACTTCAATTCCAATGGTGTCAGCTATACCATCCAGCCTGGCGGCAACGGCTATTCGCAGCAGGTCGATCAGAACTTCATCTTCGGAGACAACCTCAGCATTGTGCATGGTCTGCACAGCATGCAGGTCGGCGTGGACGTTCGCTGGATTCAGTCGAACCAGTACGATCTGGGCGGTGTGTCTGGCGGCGCATACTCTTTTGCCTCGACCAACTCGGCTGCACCCAATGGGCAGGCGGCGCCCGTGGTGGGCAATGGTTCGGCATTCGCCACGTTCCTGCTGGGCGTCTCCGGGTACAGCAATACGCCGGTCGAGGTCCCAGGCTATTACCGCTACAAATACTGGGCCGCATACTTTCAGGACGACTGGCGCATAACACCGACGGTGACACTGAACCTGGGCATGCGCTATGAAGTGGAGGTGCCACGTACCGAGGCGAAGAATAACCAGGCATTCGTTTCGGCCACACCGATCAACGGAACTCTGAATGGTATTGCGACGTCAACGGCCTTCTGCTTTTCGGGATCCTGTGGATTGCAGCGCAGCCTGTGGCCGACCAACTACGGCGGCTTCGAGCCGCGTGTGGGCGTGTCGTATGCACCGACAAACCGTATGACGGTGCGCGCTTCGTACGCCATCAACCGGGTTCCTCTCAGCGGTCAGGAGAATATTCCCGATCCCGATTTCAACGTCACCGGCAGCTCTGCCGCCACCAACAGCTTGTTCCTTACTGACTTCATCTCTAACCCCATCGCGCCGTCGTCACTCGTTTCTGCATACACACAGCTAGCGGGGAATCGTGGCCCCATCAACTTCTCTACCGGCTTGGCGCCGGTGTTTGTCGATCAAACCAATGCTGTGCCGTACATTCAGACCTACGGCGCGACGATCCAATACCAGCCTTCGCCGAAGACGTTGGTTCAGGCCAGCTACCAGGGTGTCCGCGGCATTCACCTGTATGGACAGTTCGTCGCGAAGAACACACCATCCCTTGGGACTCTGACCAGTGCCATTCAGGGCACGGCGTACCTTGGTGCGAATCAACCGAACAACTACAACCTGCTTGCCACGAACAACATGTCCGGCAGCGTGCTGCTTGAGTCGGGTTACCAGGCCTTGCTGCCGTACCAGAACTTTTTCAACCAGCCGCTGACGAATATTTACCCACGCAACGGCGACTCGCATTACAACGCGATGTATCTCAGCTTCAATCAGCGCGCCACCAAGTACGTGACCCTGATTGCGAATTACACCTGGAGCAAAAGCATCGACAATGTGCCCGACATCAACAACGGCGCGTCTGAAGGATCAGGCCAGTCCTCCCTGCAGACACCCTTCAGCCTCAACAACGAGTATTCCGTGTCCTCATTCGATCAGGACAGCGCCTTCAAGATGGGCTACAACATCGACCTGCCTCTTGGTGTGGGTGAGCATTTCAGTACGCATGTCGGC
This sequence comes from uncultured Terriglobus sp., assembly GCA_964657335.1. Taxonomy (GTDB): domain Bacteria; phylum Acidobacteriota; class Terriglobia; order Terriglobales; family Acidobacteriaceae; genus Terriglobus. Next base: position 9,409 of record CAZZVI010000024.1, on the reverse strand, counting down.
TTGCTGGACAGGATGCTTGGGAACTTCTCCACCGCCGGGTTTGTCACGGAAATCACCGGTTTTCCAAACTATGTGCAGCTTGGTTCGTCCGGATACTTCTACTCGATCCAGCCTGTGGGTTCCTCTGGAACCATCAACGGCCAAACGTATGCATGCGCGCCAGCCGGTACGTCAAAGTACTGCGCCACGAGCGTACTGCCATCGGGGTACACTCTGCGCCCGAACATTAACCCTGGCGTGCCACTGATCAACAAGCGCTGGCGCAGCAATCCCTTCAACAGCCTTGGGCCGGGCGGCATCACGCCGTACCTGAACAGCGCCGCGTTCTCAGTTCCGGGATCGCCGGGGAATCCGCAACTCGGCAATGCTCCGCGAACGCTTGCGAACGCCCGTTCGCCCCGCGGCTTCTTCTTCGACACGAACGTCACGAAGGGGTTCACCATCAAGGACCGTTACAGGCTGAACCTGACGGCTACCTTGTCCAATGCGTTCAATCATCCGGTGTACTTCTCCGCCGGCACGCGCACGCTGATCTCCAGCACAACCGTCAACACGAACGCGGGCAACGTCAACAGTGTTCTCACTCCGGTTATTAATTCCAGTTTCGGCGATCTTGGCAATGCGGGCGCTGCAGTCTCTTCGCGTGTCATCCGCCTGGGTGCCGCGTTCGTTTTCTAACCGGCTCGTCTTGCCGGGGATGTTTTTCTGCATTGTCCGTGTTTGTCTGTCACCCACCAGGTGTCTGCGACCGCAGCTTTCTGCACAGGCAAAGGAACTGGAGAAGAGGCCTTGAACACGAACGATCCCGCCAGGTCACTTGGTCTTACCCGCCGGCAGTTCTGCGGTCATGCCTCGCTCGCGTCCGTCGCGCTCGGCAACGCACACGCGATGGCGACACTGCTGCCCAGGCACTCAGGCGTATCGGCACCCGCAGATTTCTACTTCGCGAACGATCTCGGGATTCCGTTTTACGCGTGGCCCCAGACCCTGCTCGAGTACGCTGTCCCGGCAAGGATGCGAGGCGCGAGGTCCCTGTTCTGCGCGGAAACCGGAGAGTTCCTTCCCTATCAGAACATCGCGGGGCGCGAAGGAGAGGGTGACTGCGTCCTCTTCTTCTCTGACCTTCCGCCAGGCGCGTCGCGCAGTTTCAATTGGAGCAGCACACCTGCTACACCGAACGCCGCACGGGTCACCACGACCGCCGAAGCCAGCAGCATCCTCATCGACACCGGTGCCGTCCGGGTGCGCATTCCAGCGACTCAAATGATCCGGGGCGAGGTTCCGGGCCCGCTGCTGCAGATGTCGCGCGCAGGGCAATGGACCGGCAACTCAACTCTGCGCATGACCGGCACAACGGTCCGCTTCATTACCACCGAACAGCTTGAGGCGGGGCCGCTCCGGTCCACCCACCGCATCACGTACAACACCGCGTCGGAGGCGCGCTATCGCGTGATCGTACGCGCCGTCGCAGGTGCTCCAGACGTCTCCCTGCAGGAAGACATGGAGTCGTTCCCTGACTCCGTGCATGGCGAGTTTCGCTTTACGTGGACCGGCCTGCCGTTCACTGTTCGCCAGTCACCCAATCATCCGTACCAGTTTCCCCAGCGACCGCTGGCGGCCTACGAACAGTACCCATGGGAGGCCATCGCGCCCGCGCAGATGGACTCGCAGTTCGGCGTGGTTGCAGGCACCGGCGCAAACGGCAGGCTGCCGTTCAACCTGCGTACCTTCGAGCCGTGGCAGGATGTCAAGGCCGCGTCATTTGCCAACTTTCGCTGTGCGCAGGGGTCCGACGCAGCGGCCATCTTTATCGACCGCATGGAGGAGTGGAACGATCATGAATATGCCATCTGGCGTTCTTCGTCGAAGCTCTCCATCGATTTCGAATACGTCGCCCCCGACCTGACGTTCGTGTGGAAGCTTGGGCGAGGCACGCGGTCTGCCACCATCGCGTTCTACGATCACGAGCGCGATCGCGAAGCCATGCGCATCGTGGAACAGGCAGCCCGTGGTGTCACCGCCGACGGTCAGCACTTCCGCACCTCGATCTTCCCATCCTCCTATGGCCTCTACACGCAGAACTGGCAGAGTACGCTTTCGCTCGACCGGGTCAAGGACTGGGTCATGCGCTACCCGCCCGGCGCGCGACGCCCGCAATCGCTCTTCAAAGAGTGCGACTTCCGCACGGCGGATCAGTTCTACCAGTCCATCACCACGTCTGGGTTCATGCTGAATCTCGCGCTCTCCGGCACGCGCCAGAACCATGGCTTCGGAGCAACGGGCAGCCGCATCCTGCTTGATGGCTGGATCCCCGGCTACCAGATCTTTCGCGACGCACTTACCCCCGCGCAGCAGCAGCGGGTCGAAGCCATCCTGCTGATGTTGGCCTACGTTCACGCCGGTGAAGACTACATGCCCATGCGGTACATGCTGGCCGGGCATCCCAATTTCCTGTCCGATGTAAAGTCCGTGCCGCCCGGCATCGTCTTCCTCTTTCCCGATCATCCGGCAAGCAAATCCTGGCAGGCCGAGTGGGAGGCGTATCTTCGCCTGAACACTCGCTGCCACACGCGTCCCGCCGTGGCCGCGTGGAATGCGCGCGGTGGACGATGGACCGAAAATCTCGGCACTTACGTATGGGCCTTCTTACGCCCCGCATCGCGCGCGGCGTTTCTGATGAAACAGCAGGATGGCGTTGAGCGCCTGTGCACGCCGCAGCTGGCGATGATGGGCGACTGGCTTGTCAACGCGTTGAGCGCTCCCTTCAACGGCGAAAGCGCAGACGTTCTCGCTCGTCTGCGGGGTGAAATGGCTACGCAGGAGAGTGCCCGCCGCCACTACTGGGGACTGGTGCAGGCCTCGGACCACCGTCCTCGCCGCGTGCATCCACCGCTCGGCGCACACTCTGAACGGCGAAAGACGCCGCGTACCATGTGGCATCTCGGCCGCGCCCTCAGCAACTACTCTCCCATGACTGCCGAGCACCTTATGTGGGCCGCGCGACCTGACGACCAGGATATGGAAGTTCCGATGACCGCCCCTGACCCGTACCGTGTCATGTTCACGGGGCCTGACAACCGCGGCACCAACCCACATCTGCGGTCTGCCAAGTACACCGGCTTTGGCGTTACTCTTCGTGCAGCCGTCGATACATCGCAAGAAGTTTCCGTGCACCTGATGCAGATTGATGACGGCCAGAACTATCGCTGGGGCAATGCGGCGGAAGGCTCATGCGGCGTCGTGTACTACTTCGCAGACGGTAAGGGCTGGAGCCACAACGGAGGAGAAGACACCGGGGACCGCATCGACCAGGACACCGATTTCGGCAGCATCTTCGGCGTGTGGAAAGACGGCACCTTCCGATCCATCGGACAGAACGTTCTTACTGAGCCGCTGTATGACTTGCACCTGGCGCAGGCCGTCCGCCTGCTGCCGCGCCAGGGAGCGCGCGCGTATTCATGGCCCGAATACCAGAGCCGCACGGTGCTGCTGGCGGGCAGCGACTACTTTGTTCTTCAAGATCGCGTCTTCAATCCGCAGATCGCGCATCGCTTTTCCTGGTTTGTGCGCAAGGGCGATGCGTTTCCCACGCTGATTCCTTTGCTGTCGCCGCAAGCGCAGGATTGGACCATGCTCGAGACAGAGCAGACCAGCGGCCGCTGGATCGACGGTACCGGCGATTCCCTCATGCTCGTCTCGCATCATGTGGGCATTGCAGCCGAGCCCATCGCGGGTGGTGCGCACGTCACATTGCCAGACAGTGAGGATTTCCTATTTGCCTCTGCACAGCCGGTCCGGTTTACGCGGGATGGCCTGAGCTTCAACGGCAGCTACGGCCTGCTGCGCAAACGATCTGCGAACACAGCGTTCGCACTGTTTGAGGGCGTATCGATCGCTGTTCCACAACTTACCGTCACAGTCACCGGCGGCCATGTCGCAATTGCCGGTGAAGGCGACAGCGAGGGCTTCACGGGGTACTTCGTCGCCGACGAGCACAGCTCTATACGGGTCGCCATCGACCATCGCTCGCCCACTCGCCTCTTCCACATCGATGGCGTTCCAGCCGAAGCAGTTCGCGACTCCGGCAGCCTTCTCATCGCTCTGCCGGCCGGGCGTCATACGTGGGAAGTGACAGCAGCGAATCCGGAGCCGGTACAACCCGACTTCTTGCAAAGTGAATCCACACGAAGCGGCGCAATCCTGCGCGGTTCCGCAGTGCGCGGAGCGACTCAGTATGAATTTGCGCGCAGTGAGGATGACGGTGCCAGCTGGACTCTCTTGGCGACCGCGCCGCAGCCCACGCACGAAGTGCATGCGCTTGTGCCCGGCCGCAAGTACCACGTACGCATGCGCGCGATTCACGGCAGTCGCCCCGGTCCATGGTGCGATGAGACGCCGATCTACGCGACAGACCAACCGCCCGTGCCGCCAGATGGCCTGTGCGTGGAACTCACACCGGACGGCGCCTCTGTCACGTGGGGCCGTCTTCTCGGTATAACGGGATACCGCCTGTACCGGCGCGCCGGCATCACTGCGGCGTTCACCCTGGTCTACGACGGCTTGGATACTGCATGGCATGACCCTGCGCCGCACACGGGGAATGCAATCGCAGCCTATCGCGTCACGGCGATGTCCCACATTGGCGAAGGCGTTCCCTCGCGGATTCTGGCTGCCGATCCTGCATCGTGGCGCACGTGGAACCCGACAGGCGATGAACCCTACCGCCGCACTGAGCAGAGAACGCTAGGCGCGCTGCCGAATGACGGGATCGGCCGCTACTATCCCGCAGGCTGACGATGATTACCCCGCGCTGCGCTCCGTCGCTTGGCCGCGCAGGGCGTTGCCCGCGGCGTAAATTTCCCCGGATCGTGCGCCGGAAACACGCAGCAGCGACGACGCCTCCGGAGAGCTGATGCAGCTGTGAATCAAGGCATCATGCACATCCTTCAGTGCTATGTCGCTACCGCCCTTGGCCTGTCCGTGGCCGCCGACCGACCCAAGCTCCAGCCGCGTAACGTCATCGCAGTACACGACAGGCCGTCCGTCTGGCTGAGCTGCGGTAAAGTGCGCACGATGCATACGGAATCCGTCGACATGCCTCGCGTAAAGGCCGAACGCAGGCAGCCGGCCGAACATGCGCGCTTCAGGATACTGTTTCGGCAGTTCCGGCACCGGCGTGTCGACCAGCGCGCGGTCCTGCCCTCCCTCGGTGCGTATTTCGATGTCAGACAGCAATACACTCTGGATGCGGGCGTCCGCAAGGCCCGTGATGCTGCTTGTCAGCAGCGCCTCGCTCGCCTGGATGCCGCAGAGGCTCACATTCCGCATGTAGGTCTGCGCACTCACAGTGCGCCGTCCGAGGCGCAGAAAGATCGGTGTTCGCGTACGTTGCATCACGATGTTCGAGACGACGAGTCCGTCAAGACCGCCGCCGTCCACCATGTCGATCGCTAGACCGGCTATGACACGCTCGTTCAGTGGCTGCGGGCCGTTGTGGATCACTGAATCGGAGAAGACGATGTTTTCGAAGATGCCGTGCGTCGCCGTGCCTATCTTGAAGCCGTTGCAGCACGTTGTCAGGTTGCAGTTGGTCACCAGTACGTTCCGGGTGGGCGACATCGCGCCGTACGCAGTCTCACTCTTCAGGCAGATCGCATCATCGCCCGTCGAGATGAAACAGCCGTCCACCACCACGTCCTGGCTGTTGGTGATGTCGATACCGTCCGTGTTTGGCCCGTAGTTCGGGTTTTCGATACGTACGCTGCGAATGCTGACGCGTCGGCAGTTCACCGGCCGCAGCGTCCACCCGGAAGCGTTGCGAATCGTTACGTCCTCGATTCTCAGATCGGTGCATCCCGCGAACTCCAGCATGGGTGAGGGCCGCGACGGTGTGGCCGCAACCCAGTCCCACGCGATCACATCTTTCCACGCGTCCTCCGGACGCCGCCGAGGGCGCTGGCTCGGCTTCCAGAATGCCTTACCCTGCCCATCGATGGTGCCCTGTCCACACACCGTTACGCATTCCGCGTCGCGCGCAAACAGAAGGTGGAAGCCGTTCGCGTCGCCCGTGGCGCTCATGCCTTCGTTCAACCGATAGTCGCCGGAATTCGTGCTGCCCAGCAGCGTCGCCCCCGCGTCCAGCAGCAGCGTGATCCCGCTGCGGAGCTGCAGCGTTCCAGTCAGGTACGTTCCAGGTGCAAGATAGACGGTGCCGCCCCCTGCAGCGGCAACCCGGTCAATCATCGCCTGCAGAATATCTGTACCCAGCGTTTTCCCGTCGGCGGGAGCGCCCTCACTGGCGGCGTCCGCGAAGTGGCTCTTTGCAGCAGCTATCTGCGCTGCAGACGTGTGCGTCGCAGCAGCCATCGCGGCGAGGGCCTGCAGCTTGAGAAACCTCCGGCGTCCAGCAGAATGCGCATTCATGGCGAGCAGCCCTCCGGCACGACATATCCATAATGGAAGTGGATCATGGTAGCGTTTCCACACCACCCTACAAGTCTGCGTCTGCCTTCGGCAAGCGCTCGTAGGTTATCGCGTAGGCAGCTATCGCAACGTAGGGCAAAAGCAGCAGCAGAAACGCTTGATGAATGTTGAGTCGGTCACTCGCTAGGCCGAGTATCTGAGGCACTACCGCTCCTCCCAGCCCCATTGACGACATCACAGCCGCGCCTCGCGGGGTCAGGGCGCCCAGTCCCTCCAGGCTGCGGTCGTAGAGCACTGGCACGATAACCGCGTTGCACAGCCCCACGGGCAGCAGCACCCATCCACTGTGCGGATAGTGCCACACGCACGCCGTCAGCAACAGCGCCACTGCAGCAAGCGATACGGTTGCCAGCACCGTCAGGTCACGCGGCCTGCGCAACAAGGGCACGCACAGGAAGCGGCCAAGCATCGCTCCACCCCAGTACAACGACAGCATGCGCGCAGCATTGAGTGCTGGCTCTCCGGCCTCGGCTTCAAACGGAATCAGCAGCCCGCCGATGCTGATCTCCGCGCCGACGTACAGAAACATGGCGGTGGCTCCCAGCACGAGCGTGGGTTTTCGAAGCAGATTGCTCCAGCGTATGCGTGCTCCCGCCCTCTGCGCTGAGCGTTCCTCAGCCAGCGGCAGCTTCGGCAGGCGATGTGCCAGCCATCGCACCATCAGCAGCGCGCCAGCCAGGCCCAGGTACGAGAAGACCATTGCCGCTGCCGCGTTTCCACGCCCGGATGTCTCGATCCATCGCGTACCCAGCAAAGGCCCGACGGTCGCGCCCATCGAGTTGAAGGCAAGCGCAAAGGTGAAGCGCCGTGATCCCAACGCTGGATCTCCAAGATGCGTCATCATCGGTGCCGCCGCGCTTTGCATCAGGTTGATGCCAAGGCCCGTGAAAAGGCTTGCGAGCAGGCACACGGGCCACTGGGATACCTCGGCCGACGCCGCCGTCAAGACGCATCCGCCCGCCATCAGCGATAGGCCCGACAGTATGCTGAGCCGATAGCCTTGCCGCTCCAGCAAGCGGCCGACCAGTGGGGCCGAAAGAAAACACGCGAGGAAGTAGCTGCTTTGCAGCAACAACGCGGTACGGTACGACAGGTGAAGCCGCATCCGCATGGCCACGCTCAGCAGGTCGTTCAGTGAAAGCAGCACGCCCCAGCAGAAGAACAGCACGAGAAGCATCTGGATGCTAGCGACATGCTCGCTGCGAACGGCAAACTTCGTCTTGAGAAATCTTGCCAACATACTGGTATTCGGAAGGTATCAGCATGGTTGCGCGAGCTACCATAGGTGAAAATGAAGAGATCCTCTGAAGCTTCCGTGCGCGATACCGGCAACGCTTTCACCGGTGCCCCCCTGCAACGCGCCACGCTGGTCCACGTGGCGCGACTCGCAGGCGTGGGGCTTGGAACGGCATCGCGTGCGCTTGGCGACGGCAAGCGTGTGAGTGAACCCGCCGTACGCCGGGTTCAGGAAGCCGCCAGGCGCCTCGGCTACCGCCCAAATGAACTCGCACGGAATCTCAAGGTCCGGCGCAGCCGCGCGATCGGCCTCGTTATCCCCAACATCGGCGGAGAGTTCATGGCCACATGCGTTCGTGCAGCACAGAGCGTCATTCGCGAGTGCGGCTACATCTCCGTCATCGCCTTTACAGACGATGACAAGGGGAGGGAAATCGCCGAGATCGACTACCTGGTCGGCCGCCAGATCGATGGCATCCTGCTTGTACCCGCTGAGGGCAGCGCGCGACGGACGGATGCGCATGTCGCTCTTCACGGCACGCCTGTCGTTACATTCGATCAGCCCGCCAGCGGCCATCAGGCGGACGAAGTGATTGTGTCCAACCAGCTGAGCGCCGAGAAGGCCGTTCGCCACCTGATGGAACACGGCCACAAACGCATCGCCTACGTGGGTATCGACCGCAATCTTCCCACGCTGAAAGCGCGTCAGCGAGGGTATCGCAAAGCGTTGAATGCAGCGGGCCTGGAGGAGGCGGTTCACCTGCTCGAACCGGACGGCAGCGGCTCATCGAAACTGCTTGATCTCTGGAACACGATGGAGAAGCCGCCCACAGCCGTTTTTCTCGTGAATGAACTCACATCCGTACAGTTTCTGGGCGAACTTGCCGCACGTGACATCCAGGTCCCTGGAGAACTCGCCATCATCGCCTTCGATGATGTGCCGCTCAGCAGCCTGCTGCGCACCCCTCTCAGCGTCATGCGACAACCTGCCTTTGAGCTGGGCTGCCAGTCGGCAACGCTGCTCATGCAACGCGTCAGCGGAGAGTATGCAGGAGATCTTCGAAGGGTCGTGCTTCATCCAGAACTGATCCTGCGCCAGTCCTGCGGCTGTGCCCGGGCACGTACGATGGCTGACGGCACACGTTGAAGCGATGAGAGCGAGCCATAGTGGTGAAGGTAGTCCGTAGCGTTAGTGGCTTTTGTATCGACTCGCTGGATACAACGCCAATGAGGGCTCAACCTGCCGCTCGTTGCACTTTCATCGAACCTTAAATCGACAAAACTCACGTCGCTTTCCATCGCCCGCAAATTTAGCCATGCCGACGGCACATTATCGGGCAGCACCACCTCCCCCCATTGTGATCTGCACCCTCGGAACCGATTCATGAGTGCCTCCATGGACTCCTCGAAAAGAAGCTTGCCTTGGTCTACGAAAGCAACGTCGGTTGCGAAAGAATCGTTGCTTGTTTCGACAGTAGGCGCAAACGCCTTCAAACACCTCGCGGATACGTATCAGCGCCAGCACCCGAACGAAAAACCAAAATAGCCCAGGATCAAAGCAGCAGGGCTTCTAATGCGTCGCTAACACCGAAAAGTCGCATTATCGTCATATTTCCGCTTCCTAGAACCGGGATCCTAGGAACAGGCTCCTTCGGTGGCTGTCATCGGCCGCTCTTTCTGAAACCCGACT
>CAZZVI010000023.1:10890-26326 GCA_964657335.1 uncultured Terriglobus sp. | reverse complement strand
CTGAGCCTCTGCCGTTGCACGCGATGCTCTGCAACATCGCCTACGCAACACGTGGAACAACGGAAAACCTGGGCATGGATCGCGGCCGGGTTCTGGACGCGATGGATCGCGAGCTGCGGAGCATTCTGCAGCCTGCATCTGCCGCGAAGCAGGACTTCGATGCCAGCCCGGCCGAAACATTGGAGACGAACATCTTCTGGTCGGAACCGAGCTTCGGCAACGCCGCTGCAACGGACGGGCAGATCGCACGCAGCGTTGCCTTGAGCGTGTTTGCGCTGCAGGAGGCAGGTGACTGATGGCCCAAACAAGCGCTGTTACAGCCTTGCCTGCTGGCTCGCTCTTTACTTCTGGTGTGCGCGCATACTTCGCTCCGGTGGATCGGACGAACGCTTTGCCCGTGCCGTTTGATCCGTCTTCGATGGGCCGCTTTCCTGTCGACACACCACCTTCAGGATGGTGGAGCGCCGGGAGCGTGCTGGACTTTGAGCGAGTTCCGCAATCGAAGATCGCACCGGTGCTCAGTGGTGCTCCTGCGACGGTCAAAACGCAGGCGAGTTCCACGATCGAAGAGGAAGTTGCGTGCACGTTCCCTGGATGGACGCGACTGGCGGCTGCTTTGTCGTCCGGCGTGCAAGCGATGAATCTGCTGCTGGCGGCGAGCGGCGCGAATGCAGACCCGTCCGGTGGTGCTGCTGCAGGGGCAGAGGTTTTGCAATCCGGATCTACCGGGACGGTTCTGCAACTTGCCGCTAATACCGCCGTTGAGGCCGGCGACTTGGTTGTCGTCGATGTGGACTTCACCGGCCAGACCGGCTACCTCGGTAGCGGTGCTCCTGGAAGTTACGTGAGCACGCCGCCGCCGTTGATCGATGCGCACTTTGTACGGCGAGTCAGCTTCAATGTTGCGCGCGTTCTGGCGGTGAATGCCGGTGTGGTCACGCTGGCTGCGCCGTTGCCGGCAGGTGTTCCTGCCGCCGGCATGAAGGTCGCGCGATGTGCAGGGTTTGTCGACTTTGCAGGGAACGCCTTTCTGCAGGAGTGGTCCGCCCTGTTCGTGTGCGACGGCGTGCAGGGCGATCGTCTGCTGCTGCACTATCCGAGGCTGCAACCTGCGGGAAGCACAACTTCTGAGAGCCGCACGCAGCTTGCCGCCGGTGTGGAGCGCCGGCGGCCTTCTGCCCGCTTTCGCGCCCTACCTGTCACCGACGCGAACACGGGCGCTTTATCAGTCTGCTTCCGCAGCTATCTGCCCGCGCCGCTACGCATGATTTAAGGGGACGCATGAATCTGATCATCGATAACAATGATGGACTCGGCGGCGTGGACTACACGCAGGCAGTGCTGAGCGATGCGCCCTTGACCATCCGGCGGCGCCGGGGCGAATGGGCAGAGTGCAGTGCCGGGCTTGATCTTGCCGGTACAGGATTGCCGTTGCCCCTGAGCCGCGCGCGTGTGCTTGTATCGGACGCCGCAGGCACGGTCTTGTTCCAGGGCTTTCTGCGGCAGGATGCTGTGGCGTCCGTGACGGAGGCAGCCACCGCTTCAGCGGAAGCGAAACCGTTCTTTGTCGCGGTGGAACAAGGATGGCTGCTTGGGAGCACGCCGCCGGATGTGCTGCAACCTGCCGCAGCGGTGCAACACAATCTTTTAGGCAGCGATGTGGCTGTGACCTTTTCGCCACCTTCCCCAACGGCCGCGATGCAGTTGGCGACCGATGTGAGCGTTGCGGGAGAACAAGAGGCCACGGCCTACATCACGGAGCTTTTTCGGGGTGACGGGACAACACAGAGCTTTAGCCTGGCGCACGAGCCGTTCCGCGAGTCCGGGGCTGAAACGCTTGTCTCCGACAGCTTCGATGATGCTGTGCTGAATGCGGCGGTGTGGACCCGAACGGACCCTGGCAGCTATCTCGGCTTGGGCAGTGGCGGGCTGCAGATCACGGGCGGCAATGGATCCGATGGCGCAACGCTGCTGCGGTATGTGCCCGAGGTTGAGCTCGGCGGCACGCTGATCGCGGAGGCGACAACCGTAGCGTTGACGCCCGGAAGCGACGGCTTGCTGATGGGGCTCTACAACGGTGCTGTCACGCATGCCGCGTGCATTGCAGGCGTGCGCATTGTTGGCACGGCAGGCGCGCAGACACTGGTTGCGGTGGTGAGTGGTGTGGAGCAGGCCACTTCGTACACCTTCGCCGGCGGCCACACGTATGCGTTGCGCGTGCGATTGCACTGCGCTGAGATGCAGCGGCAGCGGCAAAGCTACGAAGCTCTGGTGAATGGCGTTCTGCAGCAATTTGGGGGCGCTGCCGTGCCGGCTCCCTTGGACATCGTGATCGAGGTCCTGGACCTTGGTCTCGCATCCAGCACACTTGCAACGGTGCTGTTCGATGGAGCGATCGCAACGTCTCCACCGCAGGCCGTGTTTGCGCCGGTGAACAGCACGGAGATCACGGGCAGCGTCGGCAAGGTGACGCTCACGCAGACAGGTTCAGCGTGGGTTGTGAGCACGGCGACAGATGGGACACAGACCACCCGAAGAGAAGGCGCAACCGGCACGGGGGCTGATTACTCGTTAAGTTCTACCGGCGTTCTTACGTTCGATGCCGGACGCGTGCCGCAGCCGGGTGAACTGCTTTGTGTCACGTACCGGCGCGGCAGCAGGGCGCACGCGCGGCTGAAGGACGCAGCAGCAGACCAGGCCCGGCTACAGCTGGCATTGCCCGGCCTGCCCGCATGGAGCGGCAAGGTGCTTCAGCCCGCAGCACGAAGTTCGGCTGACTGCGCTGCAGCCGCGCAAGCGCTGCTCGCGCTTGCGGTTAGTACCTCGGCCGGCGTATCCGGCGATGTTTCGTGGACTCGCGTGGCGGCAGAAAACAACGATGTCGTACCTGGCGACACCCTTGTCCTGCAGCTTGCGAGCGTTGAAGAAAAGCTTGCAGTGCAGCAGGTCGTCATCACGGATGCGGCTGCGTCACCAGAGGTGCTTCGCTACCGGATGACCTTCGGGCAGGAACGCGACATCAGCCTGTCATTCACCATGAGCGACACTCCTGTTACCGACCTTGCATATCCGCTGACGGTCAACACGGCAACGCCGACTGCATTGGCTGCACTTTCAGGTCTGCAGGTGACAAGCGCGACGACCACCGCCCTGCAGATTGATAGCGGTACGGACGCTCCAGCGGGTGGAGGCTTCGAGGTAAGGCGAAGTGACGCGAACTTCGGAAGCAGCAACGTGACCGATCTTGTGCTGAACAGCCCGGTGCGGAGCTTTTCGATACCGCGTGTGGCATTTCATGAGCGCTTCTTTGTGCGGGCGTACGACGGCTCGGTCGCGCGTCAGTATTCGCCGGAGTCGAGCGTGGTGCTGACCAGCCTGCCGACGAGCTAAGGCTGGCCGGCAAGGAGGTAAAGATGACGGATTTTGAAGCACAGGTTCTGGGTGATTTAAGCGCGCTCAAAAGTCAGATGCACGCTTTGCTCGGCGTCGGCCAACCAGGCCGGCTGAACCACCTGGAGGAACGCGTGGCGCGCCATGAACGCACCGTGCAGCGCTTGAAAGGCGTTGGCGGCGGATTCAGTGTGCTGTTCACGGTGTTTCATGTTGCGCTGGATCTGCTGAGACGCTGATCCCTGCGTTCAAAACTGCTGTACACACGGGGCCGCACAGACTGTGCGGCTCCCAATTCTTTAGGAGTAAGGATGGACTTCTTGAAGCTGTTTCTACGAGGTATTGCAATCCTGCCAAGCTTGATTCAGGGCGTGGAATCGATCTATGGTGCCGAGACGGGCGCGCAGAAAAAGTCTGCTGCGCTGGATGTGGTCAGCGCCGCAGTCAAGATGACTGACGCTGTCACCAACAAGACCATCGTGAATGCGATGGCTTCACGGCGGGGCTTGGGACGGTCATCGATGGTGTCGTTGCCTGCCTGAACGCCAGCGTCTGGTCGAAGTAGCGCACCGGCGATGAGAGCCGTTGTCATGAGCCTTATAATCGGCCCATGGCAGCGGCTCCCCTGGTGGGCGTGGTGATGGGTTCCAAGAGCGATTACGCCTGCATGGGCGGCGCTGTGCGGACGCTGGCTGAGTTTGGTGTCCCGCACGAAGCGCGTGTTGTTTCTGCCCATCGGACACCGGATCTGCTGTGGCAGTATGCCAGTGAGGCGAAGGGACGCGGCCTGCGAGTGATTATCGCCGGCGCGGGCGGTGCGGCGCACCTGCCCGGCATGATTGCAGCCAAGACGATCGTGCCGGTGTTTGGCGTTCCGGTGCCCGCCACGGCGTTGCAGGGCATGGACGCTCTTCTGTCGATCGTGCAGATGCCGAAGGGCGTGCCGGTGGGCACGTTGGCGATTGGCGAAGCCGGTGCTGTCAACGCGGCTCTGCTGGCCATCGCTGTGCTTGCAACGACAGACCCAGCCCTGGGCGATCGCCTGCAGCAGTGGCGCGACGCGCGTGAAAGCGCTGTGTTGCAGCAGTCGCTCGAGGCGGCCGAGAGCCCTGAATGAAGACCATGCCAGAGGACCTGTTAGCGAAGCACACGGGCGCGATCCTGCCCGGCTCCACCATCGGCATCTTCGGCGGAGGGCAGCTTGGCCGCATGATGGGCATTGCCGCGCGGTCTATGGGCTATAAGGTTCACGTGTTGGATCCTGATCCGGCGTGTCCCGCCGGCTACATTGCTGACTTAGTCATTGAGGCTGGATGGAACGATCGCTGGTCCGCAGCCAACCTTGCGCGGGAGTGCGCGGCGGTGACGCTGGAGATCGAGCAGGTCTCCATCCTCAGTCTGGACGAGGCCGCACGATGGGCTCCCGTGCGCCCCGGCGCTGCCATGCTCGCCGTCATCCAGGACCGGATCGAACAGAAGGATTGGCTTACGAAGCACGGCTTCCCGGCCGGACCGTATCGCGCAGTCCGTTCGCTGGAGCAGCTGTCGCGTGCCGCAAAAGAGCTAAGCGGGCCGCTCTTCGTGAAGTCCGCAACCGGCGGATACGATGGCCGAGGCCAGGCGAGGCTTGGATTTGACGATGCGCCAGTGACCGAGGCGGCTCTCCTGCAGGCGTGGGAAGATGTGGGCGCGTCGGCCTGCATCGCGGAGCAGGCGCTGGACCTCGCAAAGGAAATCAGCGTGATGGTCGCGCGCTCGCCAAAGGGTGAGGTGAAGGTTTACCCTCCCGCGGAAAACTTTCATGAGCATCAAATCCTCAGCTGGAGCGTAATCCCGGCCGACGTTCCCGGCGAGCTTGCGGCCCGTGCGCAAGGGATAGCCGCAGATATTGCGGATGTGTTTGGGCTGGAAGGCCTGCTCGCCGTCGAGATGTTCATTACAACCGGCGGGGAACTGTTCATCAACGAGCTCGCACCGCGTCCGCACAATAGCTATCACGGCAGTGAACGTGCCTGCACCACCAGCCAGTTCGAGCAGGCGATCCGCGCCACCTGCGACTTGCCGCTGGGTGACGTGTCTCTGGTACAGCCTACGGCCATCGCCAATCTGCTCGGAGACGTATGGCTGAACGAGGATAAGACGGAGCGGCAGCCTTCGTTTGACGCGGCGCTCGCCGTGCCGGGCGTCCGATTGACCCTCTATGAAAAACTGAAGCCGCGCAAAGGCCGCAAGATGGGCCATCTCAGTGCGGTCGGCGTCACTGCAGAAGAAGCGCGTGCGCGCGTTCTCCAGGCTAAAGCTTTGCTTTGATATCCGCTATCGGAGCAACGTGCCTGCGTTGCCTGCAAACAGTGCGCTGCGTGTCACGATTGCGTTCAGCAAGGCGATGCTCAGGGTGATGGTGATGCAGTCTTCTGCTATCGCGACGGGCCAGTCGGGGCACTTTAGTGCCGTCACAACTCGCGTGCGAACGAACCAGCCTGCATAGCTGCCGAGCACCGCGCCCACGATGCCGATCACCACAGCGATCGCCGGATTGAGCAGCAGCGGCTGCGCCAGTACAAAGCCAACGAATCCCCCGAAGAGGCAACGTCCAAACAGTCCCATGGGCGATATGCGGCTTGGGGTGTTCGGCAGCTTGTCTCCCACATACTCTCCAAGCGCCATCAGGGTGAAGACGCCCACCGCAATCACATTTGCCGTGAAGGACCGCCATCCTACCAGGTGCAGTGCGTTGCGATACGCAAACCAGCACAGCACGGCGATTGGCGTCAGCGCGCGAAGACCTGTACACATACCCAGAAGACAAATCAGCAGGTAGCTCATGTCCTTAGCATGTCCCGGTGCAGGCGGCGGCGCAAGCGAATTCTCGCCGGAGTTCCCTAACGATACTGCTCTACATCCTGCAGCAGCCGGATCTTGCGGTCTGGTGGAAGAAAGCTGGCTTCGACAGAGTTCGCTGCGAGTTCACGCATCTGCTCGTTGGTGAATTCGAATTCGCGCTGCACCATCTCGTATTCGTCGAGTAGATCTGCGCCGAACATCGGCGGATCGTCGGAGTTGAGCGTGACCATGAGTCCGCGCTCAAAGTAATGCCGCACCGGGTGTGACTCCACCGAGCGACAACAGCCCGTGCGCAGATTGCTGGTGACGTTCAGTTCCAGGGGTATCTGCCTGATCGCCAGCACGTCGAGCAACTCCGGATCGTTCACCGCTGAGAGGGCATGGCCGATGCGCTCCGCGCCAATGTTGATGGCCGCCCAGATGCTTTGCGCTGGAACACTCTCACCCGCATGCACCGTCAGGTGCAGACCGTTCGCCGAGGCTTCGGCATACAAATCCTTCCATTCGGCCGCAGGGCCACGCGCCTCATCCCCGCCAATGCCGATTCCCACAATGCTCGGGTACTTTTGACTTAGCTCCGCAGCTTTGCGAAAGACGACCGCACCCTCTTCCACGCCGAAGTGCCGGACAGCGTCGATGATCCAGTAGACGGTTGTGCCGAAGTCCCGCTCCGCACGCTCTCGCCCACGCTCGATCGCAGCCGTGACACCCTCGACCGTGAGGTGCGCCTTGAATCGCAGGATGATGCCGAAGGAGATGTACACCTCGGCATGACGAACGCCCTGCGCTGACAGGCGGTGGATCATCTCGTAGGTGATCAGTTCGTAGTCTTCCGGGGCCTGCAGCCGCTCGGACACCTGCTTGAACGCCATGAGGAATCCGACAAAGTTTTCATATACATAGATCGCCTTCGCTCCCTCGAGAGTCAACGGCTCATCATCATGCCGCGCTGACAGCGCCACCAGCGTCTCGGGGGCGACCGTGCCCTCCAGGTGCAGGTGCAATTCGCATTTTGGTAGCCCGCGCAGCCACTCGCGCGGCGAAAGTTCCTGTCTTGCCATATTCCCAGTTTGAGGCATGACCGCGTCCGGCCGAAACTTCGGCGATTCCCGGTTCGTCTAGAATGTCATTAAGCGTCACAATTTGAACGAGCGGTCTGCGAGAGCGGTTCTGATAGTTAACTACTTTCAGATAAGCTCCCTAGCGGCGGGATCAGCAAAGTGGATACAACTCTTCAGGGAAGTCACGTGCAGAGCACGCGTGACCGGCGCGGCCGATGGAGCGCGATTTGCCTTTGGGCGGGTGCGCTGCTGGTTGCGGTCTGGCTGGTGCCGACCATGTACGGCCTGCTGTATTCGCGCCTGGAGCTGGCTCGCTTTCAGTCAGAGCATACCGAGACCATTTCGTGGGCTCCCGGTCGGGTTGCTGCTTATCGCAAAGCGCTGCGCGTGGCCGCTCCGGCACCGGCAGCGGTGTTGAGGATTCCGAGCGCAGCCATGGAAGTCCCGGTGCTCGAAGGCTCATCAGACCTCGTGCTGAACCGCGGCGCGGGCCACATCTTCGGTACGGCGGAGCCGGGCGACGGCGGGAATATCGTCCTCGCGGGTCATCGCGACGGATTTTTCAGGCACCTCAAGGATGTCTCTGTCGGTGACCGTATTGAGGTCGCGCATGGGGGCGACACGGATGTCTATCGTGTCGATAGCATGCGCGTGGTGGACAAGCAGGACGTGTCTGCGTTGCGGTCCAGCGACCATGCCGTGCTGACTCTGGTGACTTGCTATCCCTTTTTCTATCTTGGTGCGGCGCCGCAGCGGTACATTGTGCAGGCCTCGCTCGTTCCCAATCCTTTGCAAACCAAACTGCAGTAGACGAAGACCATTTCAGGAGATTTTTCACATGTGTAAATTCGCCGCTGTCCCGATGAGCCGCTTCATCCTTCTTGCCGCCGCTGCCGTTTCACTCCCTGTTGCCGCCCTGGCTGCGGCCACACCGGTAAAGAACACGGTGGTGTACGTCGGTGGCAACGACGTTGTCGTCACTCGCAGCACCGACGGCATTACGTACAGCTACGAAGTCGCTCCCGGCACGCAGTTCAACACCGGCAGTGGCAGCGTTGCGGTGTCTGGTCTGAAGCCAGGCGCTGTCATCGACGGCCCGCTGCCCGGCTCGGGCAAGGTGGTAGACGACGCCGCCGTGACCAGCGGCAAGGTGGTCAGCGTTATGCCTCCGCATGATCTTCTGGTGGGTGTGGCCGGCGAGAACAAGAAGCTTTCCTTCCCGGAGGGCACGGTGAAGGTCGGCGGCAAGGACGTGCCCGTCGGCTCCGTGAAGGCAGGGGACACCGTGGACGTGACCATGGTCAGCGTGCGCACCGACGGCGACAATCGGCCGCTCGGCTCGGTAAAGCCGCCCGCCATGTCCGGTTCGCTCGCGATCTTTCAGGAGCCCAATCTCGAACTGCCTGACACCGGCACCAACCTGCCCACCTATGGCGTCATTGGCGGCTTGCTGCTCGCCCTTGGTGTTGGGTTGAAGGCTCGCCGGCGCGCGAAGGCGTAGGCAGCCCGAACGGAATGACAAGGCGAAGGCGCTCCCAGCGGAGCGCCTTCGCCTTTCAGCGGCAGTCTTAGAGCTTTGCGTCGGTCAGCGCAGTGTAAGTGTCATGGAGCCCGTTGCCGGTGTTGCGCACGCCTGAGGGTTCGAAGAGGATCACTTCGGCTTCTTCGTCGGCTGCCGTGCGATGCTCCACGCCATGCGGCACGACCACGAACTCGCCCGGCCCGAGTTCGACGATGCGGTCGCGGAACTCAACGCGGAAGCGGCCACGCCAAACCAGGAACATCTCGTCTTCCGCCTCATGATGGTGCCACGGAAAGGTGCCCTGCACCTTCACCAGCTTCACTTGCTGCCCGTTGAGCTCTGCGATGGTCTTGGGTCGCCAATGCTCGCTGAATTGCGCGAATTTGCCGTCAATCCCAATGGCGTTCATCTAGTGCTCCCGGCTGCTGGCGCAAATTCACTGCGCTTACGGCTGTAAAAGAAGTAGACGAACAGCCCGATAATCAGCCACACAAAGAAGCGCAGCCACGTAATCGCAGGCAGTCCTGCCATGAGCAGGATGCAGAACAGCGTGCTGAGCACGGGGATGATTGGACCGCCGGGCACGCGGAAGCCGCGTCGGCGTGCAGGGTCTTTGTAGCGCAGCACGATCACGCCGATCGACACCAACACAAAGGCGAAGAGAGTGCCAATGTTGGACATCTCGGCAAAGGTGCCCACGTCAAAAAGGCCGGATGGAATGGCCACGAGAATGCCCGCAACCCACGTGGCGAATGCCGGCGTCCTGTAGCGCGGATGAACCGACGAAAACACGTCGGGCAGCAGGCGGTCACGCGACATCGCAAACCATACGCGCGCCTGCCCTAACTGGAAGACGAGGATGGACGAGACCATGCCGACAAGCGCACCCAGCAGGACTGCGAGCCGCACATAGTGAAGCCGGTGCCCACCGGGCAGCAGGCTGACGCGCTTGAGTGCGTTCACGACCGGTGCGCCATCGCCCGCGATGCTCTGCCATGGCACGATGCCGGTCAGCGTCGCTGCTACGCCGATGTAAAGCACCGTGCACACAACGAGCGTCGCAATGATGCCGATAGGGACGTCGCGGCGCGGGTTCCTGCACTCTTCGCTGGCCGTCGAGACAGAGTCGAAGCCAATGTACGTGAAGAAGATGATGGAGCCGCCCGCGAGCACACCGGAGAAGCCGTTCGGCGAGAACGGATGATAGTTGGAGCCGTGAATGAAGCTGGCTCCGAAGCCGATGAACAGCAGGATCGCGGCAATCTTGATGAGCACCATGATGTTGTTGGTGCGGGCCGACTCCTGGATGCCGCGCACCAGGATGACGGTAAGCACAAGCACCACAACGAACGCCGGAATATCGAAACCAAAGTGCCAGCCGGTTGCGAAGATGTCTTTGCCAGCGAGGTCCTGCAGGCCCAGCGGCAGGTATGCGGGCGAAAGCCACTTGGGGTCGAGATGGATGCCAAGCCAGTCGAGCAGATCGACGATGTGCGCGGCAAAACCCACCGACACGCTCATGTTGCTGAAGGCGTATTCCAGGATCAAGTCCCAGCCGATGATCCAGGCGATCAACTCGCCGAGCGTCGCGTAGGTGTAGGTGTAGGCCGAGCCTGCGATGGGAATCATGCTGGAAAGTTCGGCGTAACAAAGGCCGGTAAGCGCACAGACGATGGCAACGAGCACAAGCGAGATCGCCAGCGCCGGGCCTGCGCCCGGGCGCCCTGCGACCGCTCCGCTGGTGTGATGGAGCCATCCCCAGACCAGATCAATGATCGGCGAGCCGGTCCAACTGGCGAGCTTCTCCGGGTTGCCGCCGATCGCGGTGCCAATCACCGTAAAGATGCCCGACCCGATGACGGCGCCGATGCCGAGGGCCGTCAGCGAGACCGGACCGAGCGTCTTTCGCAGAGCCTTCTCGGGGTCTTCGGAGTCTGCGATCAGCTTATCGATCGATTTCGTGGCGAAGATCTGTCGTGGCAGGGCAGTGTCCTCGTGAGCTTGGTTGTGAACCGGAACGTGTGTAGTTTAGCGTGTGAAGGCGGAACGGTGACAAGATGATGAAAGCGCACACGCTCAAGCAGACCGCTGCGCTCTTTGACGTTGCCGCCACTGTGGTGTGCGTGCTTGCGGCGGCCGCGCTTTACGGGCAGACTGCCGCTACCCCGCTGGACGGGGTGTCGCCGTTCGGCCCTTGGACCCGCGCCTCCAATGCACCCGTGATTGCTCCGCGGAAGGAAAGCACCTTCGCCGATCCAGTGACCGGGCAGACCGTGCACTGGGAGGCGCTGCACACCTTCAATCCTGCGGCAGTCGTTCGCAACGGCAAGGTCTACGTCCTCTACCGCGCAGAGGATGACTCCGGCTCCGAGATCATCGGTGGACACACCTCGCGGCTCGGGCTCGCTTCTAGCGACGATGGCGTTCACTTCACACGAGAGCCGGAACCGGTTTTCTACGCCGCCAAGGACGCACAGGAGGACCGGGAGACACCGGGCGGTGTGGAAGATCCGCGCATCGTGGAGCGGCCTACGGGTGGCTACGTGTTGACCTACACGCAATGGTCGCGCAAGCGCGGTATCTACTCGGTGGGCATCGCGACTTCAGACGACCTGCACCACTGGCAAAAACGTGGTCCGGCATTCGCCGGTGCTTACGACGGGCGCTATGACAACTACAAGTACAAGTCAGCGGCGGTCGTCACGACATTACGCAAGGATCGTCTCGTTGCCGCTCGCATCAACGGCAAGTACTGGATGTATTGGGGAGACTTGGGCATCCGTCTGGCCTCGTCAGACGACCTGATCCACTGGACGCCGCTGGAGGAAAGACCCGGCGAGCCGCGCGTCATCCTGAAGCCGCGCCCAGGCATGCCCGACAGCGACTTTCCCGAAGCAGGACCGCCGCCGCTGCTGACGTCTCGCGGCATCGTGATGCTCTACAACGCGAAGAACAAGGATGGTGAGGGCAGCGATCCAAACCTAAAGCCTGGCACTTACTCGGTGGAGGAGGCAGTGTTCGACGCAGGTGATCCGGCGAAGCTGCTGAGCCGTACCAGTGACCCAGTGTTCAAGCCCGAACTGCCTTTTGAGCAGACTGGCCAGTACACGGCAGGCACCACGTTCTCTGAAGGCCTGATGCTGTTTAAAGGCAAGTGGTGGATGTACTACGGTTGCGCTGACTCTTTCGTTGGAGTTGCGACAGCGCCTGTCCGCTAAGCCTTACGGAGGCAAGATGCAGGCAGACACAACGAGGCCCGCACGGATGCGGGCCTCATGGCGATCCAGGTTCGTTTAGCGCTTGCTGGCACCCTTGGCTGCGGTCTTCAGCTTCTGCTTGTTGCTGCCGCGGGGCGTGGTACGGGGTGCCTTGGGAGCTGCGTTCTTGCGTGCGGTGCGCTTGGCTGTCTTGCGCTCCTCGTGGGAGAGTGCCTTGGTGTTTGCCATGTGTCGGTGAACTTCTTTCCTGAGATTTCGCCGGCGGTGCGCCTGCGAGGGCGCTAAAGCTTTTCGAGCTGGGCGAACTTTTCCACCAGCTTCTTCACGCCGTGCTGTTGAAATTGTACTGTAATCTTTGCGTCCGGGCCGTCGCCTTCGCGCATGACCACGCTGCCGTCGCCGTATTTGGGGTGGCGGACACGGCTGCCACGCTTCAGTTCGGTCGCTCCGGTCTGTTCCGGCAGGTCCATCTTTGGTCGAGAGAACTTGCTGCCGCCACCGCCGAAGAAGGTTGCGATGTTGTCGATGGAATCCGGTTTTTGGCCGTTGCTGCTCACAGCTTTCTTCGATGCGCCGAACTGCAGGCCGTAGTTGTTTTTCGGCTTCTGCGGCGGTGTGCTGCCGCTCTGGTCTTCGTCCTCGTAGCTGTAATGGCGTTCGCCGCCGAGATCATCGTCGCGTTTCTTTGCCCACTTCTTGCCATAAGCTCCGCCGTAGCCGCCATAGCCGGTGTCCGCACGAAAGGCGGGCCGAGCCGCTGGCGAACCCAGATCCTCCACCAGCCGCGACGGCACCTCTTCCAGAAAGCGCGAGGCGACGCTCGCTTCCGGCATGTCTGACCCGTAACGCCGCCGGTAGCGTGCACGCGTGAGCACCAGCGTGTCCATGGCGCGTGTCATGCCCACGTAGCAAAGGCGGCGCTCTTCTTCCAGCCCAGTCGGATCCTGCATGGTGCGCGAGCTGGGAAATAAGCCCTCTTCCATGCCGCACAGGAATACCAGCGGAAACTCGAGTCCCTTGGCCGCGTGCAGTGTCATCAGGGTGACGCGCGCGTCCATGTTGATGCCGTCGGCATCGCTGACGAGTGCGGCATGGTCGAGAAAGTTCGCGAGCGTTTCGCCGCGTTCCTGCGCATCTTGCGCGGCATTGGCGAGTTCCTTCAGGTTTTCAATGCGGCTGAAGGCTTCCGGCGTGCCTTCGGCTTCAAGCGCCTTGATGTAGCCGCTGCGATCGTTCAGGAACTTGATCAACTCCGGCAGCGTGGCTGGATCGCCCGGCGCGCGGAAGCCGTCCACGCGTGCAGATGTCTCCACGGGAATGGTGCTCTCCACGATGGGAGCGGCCTTTGCGCGCAACTCTGCAAACTTGTCTGCGGTAGTTTTCTTTGCCTGATTGTTGCTCGCCGCGAAGGGGTTGAAGGAAATTGCGGATTCGCCTGCTCCCACCCATGACGATGAAACCGTCGTGGATGGTGCACCCGCTTCGTTTGGCTGGAAGGAGAAATCGAAGCTGGTGTCCGGGTCTTCTTCATCGTCCGCAATTGAGGCGTTCTCGGGGGCGAGTGTGCTGCGCTCTTCGCTTGGACCAAAGTCGAAACCGAAGTTGAAGCTGGTATCGAAGCTGGTGTCTTCGTTTGCGTCGCTTGTGGCTGCATTCTCTTCTGCGCCGACAAACTCTGTGGGCTCTCCGGCCGCAGCTGCGATCAAGCCTGCATCCTGCGCAAGCGTGTCGCCGAAGTCAGGCCCGAGCATGGCGCGTGCATCGAGGATGAGCCGGCGAAACCCCTGCAACGCGGTGAGTGCCCGCGCCGGCAAAAGTTGTTCGGCGATCGCGCGGCCGATCGCATCCCATGTGCTCAAACCGGTGGTCAGCGCGATGCGCTCCAGCACCTCCATCGTCGTCTTCCCGATACCGCGCGTCGGTGAATTGACTACGCGATTCAGCGCGATGGAGTCATGCGGATTCTGGACCAGCTTCAGGTAGCTGAGGAGGTCCTTGACCTCGGCGCGCTCGTAGAAGCTGAAGCCGCCGACCATGTGGTATTGGATGTTGTAGCGGCGAAGCGCCTCTTCCACCAGGCGCGACTGCGAGTTGGTGCGGTACAGCACGGCGCATTTCGGTGTGTCGCCTGCCTGCCCCGCTTCGCGCAGGTAGGTTTGAATTCGATCCGCGACGAACAACGCTTCGTTCTCACCATCAGGCGCTTCGTAGTAGCCGATCAGCGAGCCACCTTCGCGCGTGGTGAACAGCTCCTTGCCCTTGCGCTGCGTGTTGTTGCGCACCACTGCGCTCGCGCCTTCAAGGATCACCTGCGTGGAGCGGTAGTTCTGCTCCAGCCGGATCACCTTGGTGTCCGCGAAGTCCTTCTCGAAGTCGAGGATGTTCTTGATGTCCGCGCCGCGCCAGCTGTAGATCGACTGGTCCTCGTCGCCGACCACGCAGACGTTCCCATGTTCGCCACTCAACAGCCGCATGAGTTCGTACTGCGGGCGGTTGGTGTCCTGGTACTCGTCAATCAGCAGGTAACGGTAGCGGCGCTGATACTTTTCGCGTGTCTCCTTGCTGGTCTTCAGCAGGCGAACCGTCTCCAGTAGCAGGTCATCGAAGTCCATCGCATTGTTCTTCGCGAGTTCCTTCCGGTAGATCTCGAAGATGTGCGCGATGCGCTCTTCCAGGGGGTTGGTCGATGCGAGGAAGTACTCCTGCGGATCGATCATGTGGTTCTTCGCCCACGAGATGCGGCCTAGCGCCACGCGGGGCTTCAACTGCTTGTCATCGAAGCCGAGCCGTTTCAGCGCCTGCTTCACGATGGCCTGCTGGTCGCTCTCGTCGTAAATGGCGAAGCTCTTCGTCAGGCCAGCGCCGTTAACGCGCAACGCCTCGATGTCGCGCCGGAGGATGCGCACGCACAGCGAGTGGAAGGTGCTGATCATCGGACGGGCAAGCGAGCGGTGACCTATGAGATGATCGACGCGCTCGCCCATCTCCTTCGCCGCTTTGTTGGTGAAGGTCACGGCAAGGATGGCATCTGCAGGTACACCGCGCTCTTCAATTAGATACGCGATCCGGTGCGTAATGACACGCGTTTTACCCGATCCAGCGCCGGCCAGCAGAAGCACGGGGCCATCGACTGACAGCACACCTTCCCGCTGCTGCGGGTTCATTTGTTCAAGCAGGCGCGACACGGGCAGGAGACTCCAGACCCCTCCAGTTTATCGCTACTGGACGATTTGCCCTGCGGCCTCAGGCTCGATCGTCACGGTGCTGGAGCTACAACTGCGCACACCCTGGCAGGCGAGTGGCTGCACTCCCTTGCTGAAACACGCTTCCACGGCGGTGAACTTGCCGTCGCTGCAGGCAAGCGCGAAGCTGCCTTGTGGAAAGCTGGAGTTCGACGCGTA
>CAZZVI010000023.1:7219-10790 GCA_964657335.1 uncultured Terriglobus sp. | reverse complement strand
AGCGTGTTCAGCGTGGTGCAGAACTCAGGCGCCCACGATAGGTTCAGCAGGTAAAAGTCGAACTTGCCGGGAGTTGGTTCTGATTGTTGTGCCGCCGCGCAGGATGGCGCGCAAAACAGAACAGCGATACCGGCGAGCAGCATGACAAGGCAGCGTACGCGGAGAGTCCTCACATCAGGATTCTCTCACTACGGACTTCATCCAGATAAGCTCAGAGCTCAAGCAATACGCACAGAGGTGCCGCTGCGGATGCAAAAAGATTCCGGAAGAAATCGTGGAACGGATCGACAGAGGTTGCGTATCTATAGGTGCGCGACGATGTTTCAACTGCAGTGAGACACGCCAGCTACTAAGCCTTTAGGAGAAGTCTCATGATCCGTCGTTTCGTTTCCACCGCAGTGCTCGCCGTTGCTGTTGCCTCCACGCTCCTCATTCCAGCCACATCGCATGCTTCGCTCTTCGGTAGCAACACATCGGCCTCCACGCCCAAGGTCAAGAACGTCAAGATGACGCTGAAGAACCGCACCTCGGCCCCCATGGACCTGATGATCGAGGACAAGGCCATTACCATCGCACCGAACGCCGAGTACGCCTTGAATGTGCCGGAAGGTACCCGCGTCTTTGGCGCGGACAAGGAAGTGCGCGTGACCGTAACCCGCGATCTCGCCGGCACCACCTGCTCCTTCCGCTAACCGTCTGCGAGCCACAGAGGGCTGCTGACGATGTCGGGAGCAGCGGCGCTCCCGTCTGAATCCTTCAGAAGCCGCATCGTGAGTGGGCGCAGCATGCCGAAAGGTATGCTGCGCCCGTTTTTTGTCTCATGGGAGGCGCTTTCAAGCCCGTCGAATACGTCATTTCAGCAGCATTTGCAGGAAAGTAATTCGGCGAACCATTTATGTAACAAAAATTAACAATATTTGGTAAATCGCGAGACTCTTCTTGTCCCAAAGGCGTATAACACTTTGCGCGACGTTGTTTCAATTGCAGTGGGACTTCGCCAGCTACATCGCAACACGGAGAAGTCATCATGATCCATCGTTCCATTCCCGCCTTTGCGGCAGCAGTCTGTTTGCTCGCGCCGCTGGCATCCTTTGCCGCAGAGAACAACGCAAATATTGCACCGGTAAAGGGTTCCATGGTTCACGTCACACTGAGGAACCGCAGCAATCTGACCCAGAACCTGGTCATCCAGGGGCGTCCCGTAGCACTCGCCGCAAACCAGGACTATGCAATCGAAGTCCCCGCTGGCACCGAGGTATACGGCGCAGACAAGACGGTTAAGTTGACCGTCGTCAAGGAATACAACGGAGCCGTTGCTTCCTTTCGCTAGAATCCTGCGGTGAGGTCATTCATCCTATAGCAGTCTCTAACTCTGGAGTTAGCCTTTGCGCTAACTCCAGACCCTGAGACTTATCAAGTTGGACGTGGTGCGTGCTGCAATCACGCATCGCGTCCTTTTTTGCGTCAGAAGTGGTCGTAGCCGGATCATGGCAGGCGTCTAGAAGAGCCGCGCCCACGAGCACCCGGTATTCTCGGTGTATGGCTCTCCGTACACTTTGCGTCTTCTGCGCCTCCGCTTACGGCGCGCAACCCGAGTACCGGCACGCCGCCGCGGAGCTCGGTTCCCGGATGGCAGAACGCGGCATCGGCCTGGTCTACGGCGGCGCAACGACTGGCCTCATGGGCGTCGTCGCGGATGCGGCCCTCGCCGGTGGCGGGCACGTCATCGGCGTGATTCCTCACGTGCTGGTCGACAAGGAAGTATCGCACCACGGCTGCACGGAACTGCATGTTGTCGACACCATGCATACCCGAAAGGCATTGATGGGAGAGCGCGCGGATGGGTTCCTCATCCTGCCCGGCGGCTACGGCACGCTGGAAGAGTTGTTTGAGGTGCTCGCATGGCAGACGCTGCGTCTGCACAATAAGCCGATCTGTCTGCTGAACACGCTTGGCTTCTACGACAGCATGCTGCGCTTTCTAGACCACTGCCAGACCGAAGGCGTGTTGCGCTCTGGCACGCGCGAATTACTGCACGTGGCAGATACGCCTGAAGACGCCCTGGCTCTGCTTGCGTCCTTAAGCTGACAGAGGAGGCACGCCTGTCACGTCGCGGACGCGAATCCTGAACTGCCGGACCGTCATCCAAGTTCCGTCGCCCTGAGTGGTGACGGAGTGTGTTGATGCCGAACCTGTTCGACCCGATCCGGGTTGGCGATCTTGATCTGCCCAACCGAATCTTTATGGCGCCTTTGACACGTCTGCGCGGCACCGTCAGGAATGTTCCGCGGCCTGAACTCGCGGCCACCTACTATGCGCAACGCGCGTCTGCCGGTCTCATCATCTCTGAGGCCATCCCCGTCGATCCCATGGGCATTGGCTATCCGCAGGTGCCGGGCATCTGGTCTGCCGAGCAGGTCGATGCATGGAAGCAGATCGTAGATGCGGTTCACAACTCGGGTGGACGCATCTTCGCACAGATCTGGCATGTCGGCCGCATCTCGCACTCCTCGTACCTGCACGGAAAGCTGCCAGTTGCGCCGAGCGCGATCGCACCAAGCGGCCACGTGAGCCTGATCCGTCCAACGACAGCCTTCGAAACGCCGCGCGCACTTACGATCGGCGAAATCCACGGCATCGTAGAGCAGTTTGGTCGAGGGGCGGAGAACGCAAAAGCCGCAGGGTTTGACGGCGTGGAACTACATGGCGCAAACGGCTATCTGTTGGACCAGTTTCTGCAGAGCGGCAGCAACACACGCGATGATGATTACGGCGGACCGATCGAGAACCGCGCGAAGCTGATGCTGCAGGCAGCCGACGCTGCCATCGCCGTGTTCGGGGCCAGTCGCGTTGGCATGCACCTGGCGCCTCGGAGTGACGCACACGGCATCAGCGATGGGAACCGCCTTGAGACTTTTGGCTATGTCGCGCGCGAGCTTGGCAAACGGAAGCTCGCGTTTCTGATGGCGCGCGAGCATGTCGCAGAAGACAGCCTTGGACCGCACCTGAAGCGCGAGTTCGGCGGCATCTACATCGTGAATGAGCAGTTCACCCTGGAAAGCGCGAACGCCCTTCTGGAACGCGGCGATGCGGATGGAGTCGCATTCGGCAAGTTGTTTATCGCCAACCCTGATTTGCCGCGCCGACTGCGTGAAGGCGCTCCATTGAACGAACCTCGACCGGAGCTGTTCTACTCCCACGAGGCAGAGGGTTACACGGACTATCCTGCTTTGGCTTAGGCGTTGACGCAGGACGCAAGGAATTCGTCGAGCAGGTTCTGCGCGACCCGCACCCGGTAGCGTGCCGTGGAGCGAATGTCGTCGATCGGCACAGCCTCGGTTGCAAGCGCGGCATAGGCATCCTGAAGTGCTGCTGGGTCACGTGGCTCTCGGCCCCGCAGCGCCGCTTCTGTACGGGACAGCCGCGCGGGACGATCGAAGAGGCTCGCAGCTCCGAGCGCAATGCCGGCGATGCGGTTATTTTCGATGTGGGCGACGCATGCGAGTGCGACCTTAGAGATTGCCTGCGCGTTGCGTGTGCCTACCTTGCGCACCCAGTGGGTGTGTTGAGC
>CAZZVI010000023.1:0-7119 GCA_964657335.1 uncultured Terriglobus sp. | reverse complement strand
CCGATGCGGAGCGTGGCCGCATCCGAAGCATCGATAAAGCGCAGGTCGGGGATGTTATGCAGGCTGATGAATCTCGTCGGCAGCAATCGGCCTGCACCAAGCGCAACCATGATCTCCGTGCCACCCGCAAGCGGTGTAAGCGTCTCGCCGGCCATGGCCGAGAGCACACCATCCAGAGTGCCGGGTGCGACCAGGTCGTATTCGGCTGCATTCGATCTCATGCGGTAAGCGTCTCTGCCGGTACAAAGTTGGCCGCTTCTCGCACGGCTTCGAAGATGCGCATGTAGCCCGTGCAGCGGCACAGATTGCCGGCGAGGCCTTCGCGAATCTGCTCTTCCGTCGGCGAGGGATACTTCTCAAGCAGATGATGCGTAGCAAGCATCATGCCCGGCGTGCAAATGCCGCATTGTGCTCCGCCTTTCTCGAGGAAGCACTTCTGAATGGGATGAAGACGACCCTCAGTCGCCATGCCTTCCACGGTGCAGAAGACCGCGCCATTCGCCTGCAGCGCGGGCACAAGGCAGCTATTGACCAAGTCGCCGTTCATCAGGACCGAGCACGATCCGCACTCGCCTTCACCGCATCCTTCTTTCGTACCGGTCAGGCGCAGGTCCTCGCGCAGCACATCGAGCAGGCGGCGCATCGGCGGAACATCGATGGCGTGCTGCTTGCCGTTGATGCGCATGGCGATCTTCAAGCGGCCACCTCGCTGAAGTACGGGCCGGCGACCGCAGGTTCCAGATCTTCGCTGCCGCCATCATCCGCGCGGGTCATGCGCTCGAAAATGTCTTCGGGCAGCAGCGGGCACTCATCGAAGGCGATGCCGGTCGCTGCTTCGATCGCGTTCAGGATTGCCGGCGCAGGACCGTCCATGGGCAGCTCACCGATGCCTTTTGCTCCGAACGCTCCATGGATCGATGGAATCTCCTCGAACAGCACATGGATGGCGGGCAGGTCGGCGCTTGTCGGCATGATGTAGTTCGTCATCTGGTTGTTCTTCAGCGCGCCTTCGCGCCATTCGCATTTTTCGTAAATGGCGTAGCCAATCCCTTGCGCCACGCCGCCCTCGATCTGTCCCGCGGCCAGCACGGGATGCAGCACCTTGCCGACCTCCTGCATGGCCCAGAAATTTGTGCAGGTCGCCTGGTAGGTACGCGTGTCCACGGCTACTTCTGCCACGTAAATCGCCCATCCAAACGCCGGATACGCCTCGCCGCGGAACTTCTCGTCGTCCCAGAAGATATCTCCGGGAGATTGGTAGCGCGCTTCTGCAGTGAGCTCCCCGTGCGCTTCGCGGCAGGAGATTGCGGCTGCGCGGAACTGCTCCGGCGTGTACCCATCTTTCAGCCCAGTAGGAGCGGATCGTAGCCTGACCAGCAGATTGGCGCATGCGTCCTCTACCAACTTGCCGACGATCATCGCGGTGCGTGAAGCTACAGTCGGCCCGCTATTCGGCACGCGGTTCGTGTCCGGTTGGGCGATCAGCACCTGCTCGTATGGAATGCGCAGCGCCTGCGCGGCAACCTGGCACAGGATGGTGTTCGTTCCCTGGCCAAATTCTGTTGAAGAGACGAGCAGGACTACGCGGCCCTGCTCGTCCACCTCAAGCTTCACGAGCGAGTTCAGGCGGCGTTCGCCGCTGCCGGTAAAGCCCGCTCCGTGAAAGAAGCTGGCGAAGCCCATGCCGCGCTTGATGGGCGAAATCTTGTTCTCTTCCGCGAAACGCGCCTGCTTCGCGTGGAAGTCCGCGGCGTTCAGCGTCTTCGTCAGCATCGCGTCCAGATCGATAGGATCCTTAACTACTTGCCCGGTGGCCGTAGCCTCGCCGGGATGAAGGAAATTGCGCCGGCGAAGCTCTTCCGGCGTGATGCCGACGACCTTCGCGACCTTGTCCATGTGGCGTTCCAGCGCGAAGAGCGACTGCGGTGCGCCGAAACCGCGAAAGGCTCCGTGCGGTGGAACATTGGTGGCCATCGCCTTTGCGTGGATGCGTAACGCGGGCCAGTTGTAACAGCCTGCCGCATGAATGGTGCCACGCGAGAGCACGACGGGCGAAAGCGTGCAGTATGCCCCGCCATCGATGGCAAAGTCGATCTCGCAGCCTAGGAGCCTGCCGTCTTTACTGACGGCCGTGCGATGCCTTGTGCGTGATGGATGCCGCTTGGTCGTTGCAGCCATATCTTCGCCGCGATCGTAGACGATCTTCACAGGCCTGCCCGCCTTCTTCGCCAGCAGCGCCGCGTGCGTGCCGATGACAGAAGGAAAGTCTTCCTTGCCACCAAACGCTCCGCCCGTCTCGGTCTGCACCACACGGCATTTGTCGCCGGGCAGATCAAAGGCGAGCATCAGCGCGTGATGCAGGTAGTACGGGCACTGCATGGAGCCGTGAACGGTGACGCCATCGGTGTCGCTCCACTGGCCGATGCAGCCGTTGTTCTCAATGTAGAGCTGCTCCTGCGCGCCGGTGCGGTACTCACCTTCTACGATGTAGTCGGCGGTCGCCCATACCAAGTCGAGCTCGCCCTTTTCCATCAGATAGGTCTTGAAGGTGTTGTCCTCGCCCCAGATGATCGGCTGCTTCATCTCGCTCTCTTCAATGGTGAAGACAGCTGGCAGCGGCTCGTACTCAATCTCGACGGCGGCAACGGCGGCATGCAGCTTCGCTTTGTCCGCATGAGCCAGCAGCAGAATCGGCTCTTCGGGATGGTTCACGAAACCATCGGCCAGACAGACATGATCTTCCAGCAGATGCACGATGGTGTTCTTGCCGGGAATATCTTTTGCCGTGACGATGGTGAACTCACTCCAGTCGATCGCATCGCTGAAGCGGATGTTCAGGATGCGTCCGCGAGCGATCCTGGAGCGCACGGTCGCGCCGTGCAGCATGTCTGGAAAGACAAGATCGTCCACATACCGCGCGCGGCCAAGAACCTTACCCTCACCCTCTTTGCGCACCACATTGCCACCGACCGGCGATGTGGAGTTGGAGAGGATTTCAGCAGAAGACGTCATGCGCTGCCTTGAACGAAAAGTTGTTCAAGCATAGCAAAAGCGCGAGTCCGAAAGGGAGAGCGAGCTAGAAGTGGCGCAAGCTGCGTGGTGTTTCGCTCACTCGTTCTGCAGCGCGGTCGATCGGCACAGCTCGATCAGCAGTGCGTTCAATGGAACGCGCCACCAGGTCACGCGAACCCAGGCCGAAGGCAAGCGCCAGTGCGAGCACCATGCCTCCAAACAGAATGCCGAAGCCAAGCTCGACGATCAATCCACCGATGTTGAGGTGATCCAGCACCATGGCTCCTGTGAAGATGAGCACAAGCCACTTCGCGCCCAGGGAAAGCGCACGCGCGTAGTTGACCTTCGCGTTGACGGCGCTGATCAACACAGAGCGCGAGAGATAACGCGCAAGTATGGTACCTGCAATCAGGATCAGCAGTGCTCCTACGGAGTGGGCGAGGTAGGGAAGAAGAAAAGGTGCAATGTCGCCCGTGCCCGCACCCGCAGCGTCGTAGGCGGAGATCCCGATCGCGATGCCAAGCACGATGCAGGCCCAAAACACAACGCGCGCGATGAGCAGCGTAGGGCTGTGCGATGGCGACCAGTCCGAAACACCCGCAGAATTCTCGCGGCCGACGCGCTCGTCGAAGCGCAGGCGCGTGAGCAGTCTGCGAATGGCCCACGCCAACCCAGCGCCAACCAAGGCGAGAATAGCGACTGCCAGCACCAGCGCAAGCAGGCCCGGCAGGAAGACAGCCAGCTTGGTCAGCACGCGGCTGAACGAATCGAGGAGAGCGTATTTGACTTGAGAAAACATCGTGATGATCTCCGATGGATCGGTGCGCTCACGTGAGCGGAAGCAAGCTTAAGGGTTGAAGCGATCAGGCCAACGCCAACGCGAGACGAGATACGGTTTGTCGGCCTCAAAGGCTCGCGCGAGCGTCTCAAGCCTGTCATCTGAAGGTGCGGCCAGAATATGCGATGCGACCCAGGCCAGGTAGAGTGGCGTCAACGAGCCCATTAGGTGGCCGCGGTTGATAGTGCGCAGGCGGTGCGCTAGCACGAAGTCATACACGATGCGCACCCACAGCGCATCCGGCAGTGCAAAGGCGTCTGTAGGCGCACGTGACAACCGCTTCAGGCCAAGCAGCGTCTGTGGAGGCAGCACCAGTGACCAGATCTCATGCAGGTTGCCATAGCCGATACGGAAGCTCTCAATCAACTCCGATAATTCCTCTGGCTGAACCGCTTCGGCTGCTTTATGCGAGACACTGACGGCGTCAATGGTGAGCATCGACTGCACTGGACGGGTGCGCTGCCAGTAGGCTGCTTTCGTTTCAATTTCGCTGAACAGCGATGCTGCCGTGGTATTCAGGATGGACGAGAGGTCGTCGCCAGCGGGATGCGGCAGATCACGGTCGCCAACTTCCACCTCTGCCACGGAGAAGGATGCGACAGCAGCCTCCGCGCCGGGCCACACCAGCGCTTCCGGCTGCGAAGCCGTGGTGAGACGTTGCGCGGCCGCAGCCATGCGCTCGGCCATACGGTTCGACATGGCGAGGTCCAGCGAGAGTGGAAACTGCGCGCGCACGCCAAAGACCGCACGTGACAGCGGATGAAGGATCGAAGCGTTGATCAGACCTTCGTTCGGACCCACGCTGTAGCGCGCCAGGACGAGGTCGGTGCCGCCGTCCAGCACCGCATCGATCATCGCGCGCACGGCATTGGGTTGCAATGTGTTCGCTTCGGCCCCTAGCAGCAGACCGCATGGTGCGGAGTGCGCCCGCATGGTCTCGTACAGACTCAGGTACGTCGTCGCAGTCTGTACTGATAGCGCATGCAGCTTCGCCGAAGGTAGATAGGGCTGCAGCGTCATGCTCTCGTGCTGCCATGACGCGGCCTGCGGATCGGACACTGGATAGGCTACCAGGGCCCGCTCTGTGCGTTCGCCCAAAGCACTCCGCAGCATGTGCACCAGCGGAGCAAGATGCTCGGCGGGCGCATCTTCGTACCAGGGACCCAGGCAGACGACGATCTGCGTGGCGACGCCGGGCGATGCGGCGCGTGACTCGTCCTGCGCCTCCATCGCTGCCGTGATAGGAGTGGCTGTGCTCATGCTGCGGCCTTTCCCTTTTCATCCGAGGCGTTCAGCAGATCCAGGATGCCGGAGAGTGGAATGGCGATCCAGTCCGGCCGATTATTCACTTCGTACATGATTTCGTACAGCGCCTTCTCGAGCAAATAAGCTCGCAAGAGTCGTTCGCTTGCAAGTGCCTTGCCCGTGTCTGCGAAAGCTTCATGGTAGCCCTTCAGGAAGGCGCTCGATGCGGCACTCTCCCACGCGCTGCGCTGCGCTGTGGCCGCGGTTCCGAATCCGGCAGCACCCGCATAGGAGAACGAACGCAGCATGCCGGCAACATCACGCAACGGTGACTGCTTTGCGCGACGCTCGTCCAGCGAACGGGCCGGCTCGCCTTCGAAATCGAGCAGAACAAAGTCGTCGGCCGTGCGAAGCACCTGACCCAGGTGATAGTCGCCATGGATGCGTGTTCGTGCGCCCGCGTTTGCGACAGGCATTGTGCGTAGAGCATCTGCAACGGCAAGCATCTCTTTGCGGCGGCTCAACAGTGTTGCGGCGGCGCCGAGTAGATCGTCGGGCAAGGAGCTGAAGCGATTCTTGATCGCTGTCACCGCGGATGCGATCTGTGCCTCAAGGCGCTCGGCATCACGGTGGAGCGCCGCGGAATCTGTTGCTTCGGCTTTAAACGCGGGATCGTCCGTCGGTGTAGCAAGTGCGCGGTGCATTTCGCCGGTACGCTTGCCCAGCAGACGAGCCGCTTCGGCATACTGTTCTCCGTTCGCACTGCTCTTGATGGATTCGAGCGTCCACTCCCAGCCGTCGCCTTGGTTCGGCACGAGGCCCTGCAGCAGTCCCAACGTCGTTGCTTCGCCGGCCTTTGCAGCGGTGTAGACCAGTTCACCAGCGAACGGTGCAATGTACGGGAACTTAGCAACTTCCGTCAGGAAACGACCGATTTCCGCGTCGGGATTTTCGCCGGTCTGCAGCCGGCGGAAAAGCTTCAGGATCAGCTTGCGGTCGTACAGCAGCGACGTGTTGCTCTGTTCCGCGGAACCGCGCCGCGATGATAGAGGTTCCACACCGTGCAACAGGCTGAAGGAGGAGCTCGGCTTTCCGGCAAGCGTTCCATCGTTACGGGTCGGGATCTGCTCTTCGCGCTCGATGATCGAGAGCAGTGCGGAGCGGAACTCAGGCAGTACGGTCGCATCGACCAGAACACCCTCGCCGCTACCCATCTGCATGGGAGCGATTACACTTTCAGGTGCATCGGAGCGAACTTGTTCCGCCGCCTGCTCGTGCAGCGCCGCGATTGGAAGCGTGTACGTATCGTCAGGACCGTCCGCATACACGATCCGCAGCAGCAGGATCGCTGCCTCAAGGCCGGGCAGCACGATCGCGTCTTCGATGCAGACGTCCTTCAGCGTGCGTGACTTCGCCCCGAACCAGCGTTGAGTCCCGATGTATTTCGAGAGAAAACTTTCCTGCAGCAGTTGTGCGCTCGGGCCGGTCAATGCCGAGGCCAGATCACCCGCGGGAAGCGACAGGGCTGCATCGTTTTCGGGCGGTGTCTCCGCGTCGGCTGCGGCAGATTCTTGCAACTCGAGCCACAGGAACGCATATGGTCCGAGTGTAATGGCGTACGGCGTTTCATCGATCTTCGGGAAGGGAACGTAGCCGAGCATCTCGACAGGCACCATGCCGGCGAACCGGCTCAGGTCCAACGTGACCGGCTGCGCAAAGCGAGATAGATTCGCCACACAAACGACGCGTTCGCTGTCGTACTCGCGGATGTAGGCGAGCACCTTGCGGTTCTCCGGTTTAAGGAACTCCTGCGTGCCACGGCCGAACACCTGAAAGAGTTTGCGTAGCGCGATCATGTTGCGTGTCCAGTGCAGCAGCGACGACGTGTCGCTCTCCTGCGCTTCGACGTTGATCGCTTCATAGCCCCAGATAGGGTCCATGATGACCGGCGAGTAGAGCCTTGCAGGCACGGCGCGCGAGAAGCCTGCATTGCGATCGCTATTCCACTGCATGGGCGTGCGGAC
>CAZZVI010000022.1:2135-26346 GCA_964657335.1 uncultured Terriglobus sp. | reverse complement strand
CCACGGTCAAGGCATCAGGAACTCGCTTCGCAGTCAGCAAGGTTGTGGTTGTCAGTTCAACCGAAATCACGGCTGAGTTCAAACTTGATGCTGATACCGAATCGGATCCCCGCACCATCACCGTAACAAGTGGGTCGGAGGTCAATACCGCAACCTTCACCGTGAATCCTGCTGTGATTCCCCAGGTCACGATCGCTCCCGCAAAGCCCATACATCAGCCTACGAACCTAGCCATTCGGTCTGTCGTCTTGCTCGACATCGCATGATTAGCGGAGTTTTTTAGCTGTCCGAGAGCACCGCCGAACTCCGGTGCATACGGGATCTACGTACGCGATCGAAGGTAGGAGTGCCTCTTGGCGAAGGTTTATGATTGATCATGACGAAGAAATGTTTGGTTCGGTTTTGGGGGCTGGTTTGCGCCTGCGTGCTGGTAGTGGCTGGAAGCGTTTCGGCGCAGGTCAGTCCGACTCTCTATACCGGTCTGAAATGGCGTAACGTCGGCCCCTTCCATGGTGGCCGTATTTCGTCCGTCGCGGGTGCCGTCGGCCAGAGCGGCACGTTCTACGCTGGTACTCCTCAGGGCGGCATATGGAAGACCACGAGCGGCGGCGTGACCTGGTTCCCGCTGTCGGATCGTGAGACGAGCTTTGACAGTGTCGGCGCCATCCAGGTCGCACCTTCCAATGCTGATGTCGTGTACGCCGGGACGGGCGACCCAATCAGCGGCAGTCTCGGCAACGGGGTGTGGAAGTCCACCGACGCAGGCACCACGTGGAAGCACATCGGACTGGAAGACACCGTAAAGATCAGCAGCATCGTGGTTGACCCGGTCAATCCCGACGTGGTGCTGGTGTCTGCGCTTGGCGACACTTCACGTCATGGCGGGGGTGTATACCGCTCCGTAGACGGCGGCCAGACCTGGGCCAGCGTTCTGAAAACCTCAGACTACGATGGTGTGCGCGATCTGCAATCCGCCTATGACGCCCCCAACGTGATGCTGGCAGCTACCCAGGGCACTGGCGGTGGACGAGGTGGCCCCCAGGTCAAGGTAAAGCCGCCGCTTGCTTATAAATCAACGGACGAGGGTCTCACGTGGACTCCGATGAAGATACCGCCCTTCGAAGGCCGTGTCGCGGTCGCGGTCGCCATGCAGACCAAGGGACAACGCTTTTACATCGTCGGCAACAATATTGAAAACGGCTCAGGACTCTACCGCTCTGATGATGGCGGCGCGAGCTGGAAGCACATGGCCGGCAAGGACACCCGCATCAGCAACGGTCAGGGCTCCTATTCGAGCGGCGTCTTTGTGGACTCGCAGAATCCGGACATCCTCTACACGATGAGTACCGCCATGTACCGTTCCAACGATGGTGGTCTCACGTTTCAGGCGTTCAAGGGTGCTCCCGGCGGCGAGGACTATCACAAGCTCTGGATCGATCCGACGAACGGGCACCGCATGCTGGTCGGATCTGACCAGGGCGCGAGCGTTACGGTCGACGATGGACGCACCTGGAGCCTCTGGTACAACCAGACCATCTCGCAGGTTTACCACGTCGCGATAGACAGCCAGTATCCGTACTGGATCATGGCGGCCCAGCAGGATACCGGCGCGGTCATGATCAGCAGCCGCGGCACCTTCGGCCAGGTGAACTTCAATGACTGGAGCCCGTTGCCTTCGTCCGAGTTCGGCATCGTCACGCCGGACCCGAAGAATCCGCACATCATCTATGGCGTCGGGTATGGTCCGGGCGGTGGCGGCAGCGGCATGATCAAGGTCGACATGACGACCGGCCAGTGGCAGAACGTTGCTCCCAACTTTGGCGCCGACGCCCTGAAATACCACGCGGGCCGCGACTTCCAGAAGCAGTTCGACCTTGCGTTTGAACCTGGAGCGCTCTACGTGGCATACCAATGCCTGATGGTTACGCGCGACGGCGCTCACAGCTTCAAGGCTGCCAGCCCCGACCTGACCACCGCCAAAGGCGCGCCGCAGCAGGCCTGTGGAACCGCACCGCTGGTACCGCCTCCGAGCCCGACGACGGGTCCCACGCCCCCACCTCCCGGCGCGGGAACGCCTGCCGGAACGGGCGCCGCTACACCGGCACGGCCCTCAGGTGCCTTCTCACCCGAAGTGGAGATGGACCTCGGTCAACGAGGCATCCTGGGCGAGGCAACGCTGGTTGACTTCTCGATTTCAAAGGTGAAACGCGGCGTCATCTGGACCGTCAGCAGCAACGGACAGATTTCCAACACGATGGATGGTGGCAAGAACTGGACTAACGTGTCCAACCTGCCCGAGGTACCTGCGCATACGCTGTACAGCACGATCGTGGCCGGAGATGATGTAAATACCGCCTATCTCGTGGGACGTGTCGCTGCCGGACCTGCCGCGGCGGTGAACGCATCGTCGGCTGCCAATACCCCGCCGACGGTCATTGATGTGGACGTGCCGCTGATCTGGCGCACGACCGATGGTGGCAAGAGCTGGACCTCGATCATCAACGGTCTGCCCAAGGACGAACGCACAGGAAGCTGGGTGAACACGTTGCGTGTCGATCCCATGCAGCCGGGCCTATTGTTCGCGGGAACCGAGTCGACCGTCTACGTCAGCTTCAACAACGGCGATCAGTGGCAGACGCTGCGGCAGAACCTGCCGAGCACCTCGATCCGAGACCTCACCGTGCACACGGATTACCACATGAACGACCTGGTGATCGGAACGTACGGCCGTGGCTTCTGGGTGCTGGATGACATCACGCCGCTGCGTGAGATTGCGGCGCATGCGCAGGCTGTCGCTGCCGCGCCGGTGTACCTCTTCCAGCCGGAAGAGGCGATCCGCGCCCGCAACAACAGCAACTGGGATCAACCCTTTTCGATCGAAGTGCCGCATGCTGCGAATGTTCCCTATGGCGTGATTGTGGATTACGTTCTGAGCGCCAAGCCGAAGGCGCCGATCCAGTTGCAGGTGTTCGACGCCAAGGGCAATCCTGTCAGGACAATTACAAGCGTGCCGCCACCGCCCATCACCGGCGAAGAGTATCCCCGGTACTGGCTGGCGTCGCCCGAGTCGCGCGCGCTGAGCACAAACGTTGGTGAGAATCGCATCAACTGGGACCTGTACTACGACGATCCACCGGCGGTGCGGCATGATCTCGAAAACGAGATGAACATGACGCCCGGCTCAACTACCCCGGGTCCGCACGGTCCGCAGGTCATCCCGGGTGTGTATACGCTCAAGCTGACGGTCGATGGACGGGTCTATACCCGCACCGTCACCATCATCAATGATCCGCGCGTCGGTCAGAGTCCGCAATTGATGGCAGCGCTACGTGCCCAGGACCAGTTGACCATGCTTTCGTACCGCGGCATGCAGCAGAGCTTCCAGGGACATGACGAAGTGAACGCACTCAGGACTCAGCTGGCGGCGTTGCGGCAGGGCACTCTGCCCGATGATGTTGCGGCGCAGGCCAAGCTGCTGGATGCGGCACTGCTGAAGGTAGGCGGCCAATTGCCCGCGGGTGGTGGCTTCCGCCGTGCCGCTGCCGAACCGGGCGCGCTGCAGTCCTACTTCGACATGAACAACGAATTCAGCACTATGGTCAGCATGATGCAGGTCGGAATGGACATGGCACCCACGCCCACGCAGATCGCCACTTGGCAGCTTGACTGCACGAACCTGAACCGCACCAACGAGGCCTGGCGTGCGGTGCAGAAACAGATCACCGACTTCAACGCGATGCTTGTCAAGAACCATCTGCAGGAACTGAAGGTGACGAACACGCCGGCTGCCGACGCATCCTGCAACGTCAAGATCGGCGCCAGCTAAGAGTCCGATTGCCGGGACAATCACTCCCTGCGTATGTGATCAGTGGCGTGGCTCGCGCACGGCAGAACGAACGTCGTGCCCGAGCGGCGTTCGTCCGTCGTCGATGCTTGGCAAAGCCGGGAGCCTCTTATGGTGATGGGTGTGACGTTGCTGGATCTGTGCTCGTACCTCGGCCTGGTGGCTGTTGGTGCGGCCACGGTCAACCTCCTGCTCGGTATGTTGTTGTCGTTGCGATACAGTCCGATGCGCCTGTGGCCGCATCGCCGGATCAATGTCTTTCAACTGCATAACTGGACGGCCTACCTTGCGCTGTTTTTCACGCTGACGCATCCGCTGGTGCTGCTCTTCATCAAGGAGCGGCACTTCGGTTGGTTCGACATCCTGCTTCCCGTACGGTCGCCATTGCAGCCAAAGCTGAATATGGTTGGAGCGGGAGCGCTGTACCTGGTGTTATTCACGGTCGTGACCTCGCTGCTGCGCACGTCGATCGACCGGCGCGTCTGGCGCAACCTGCACTACCTGGTGTTTCCGGCGGCGGTGCTGTTGTTCTGGCACAGCATCGGGACCGATCCCGCGCTGAAGGACGGCAGGCCGGACTTGCTGGATGGCGGCAAGGTCTTCATCGAGATCTGTGCGCTGCTGTCTGCGGTCGCGATCGGTGGACGCGTATGGCTCCGCGGACGAGGCTTTCGGCAGGCGGCAGATAGCTTCTCAAAAAACGGGGAACGTGCGGCCTGACGCGCACCTGCTTCGTATACTGCACATAACCGAACACCATCCACATAGTCACTCCCCGCCCTGTGCGAGGCGTTGCCATGGAGCGCCCCATGACTCATCGTTGCCGGTTGTTGCTTGTCGCCGCCTTGTTTACCGTGCCGGCGGTCTCCGTAGTCGCGCAACGCGCCGATCCCGATGCGAAGCTGTACGCCGACATGAAGTGGCGCGAAATCGGTCCGCTGCGCGCCGGACGCACGCGTGCGCTGGCGGGCGTTCCAAGCCAGCCTGCCACGTTCTACTTCGGCGCGGTGAACGGCGGTGTATGGAAGACGACGGACGCGGGCGCCACCTGGCAGAGCCTCTGGGACGGGCAGTCCAGCGGGTCGATCGGAGCGATCGCGGTGGCCGAGAGCGATCCCAACGTGGTCTACGTGGGCAGCGGCGAGGGCCTGGCCCGCCCGGATCTGTCCACCGGCGACGGCGTGTACAAATCGATCGACGCGGGCAAGACCTGGACGAACCTGGGCCTGCGCGATGGGCAGCAGATCGGCGGCCTTGCCATCGATCCGAAGAACGCCGACCGGGTCTTTGTGGCCGTGACTGGGCACCCGTACGGCCCTAACCAGGAGCGCGGCCTGTACCGCACGACCGACGGCGGCAAGACGTTCAAGCGCGTGCTGTCCGTGAATGACCACACCGGCGCAAGTGATGTGCAGATCGATCCGCAGAATCCCAACATCGTGTACTGCGGCATGTGGCAGCGGCAGGAAGGTCCGTGGGAAAACGGCGCATGGTCGGGCACCGACGGCGGCTTTTTCCGCTCAACCGACGGCGGCGAGACATGGACGAAGCTGACCGGCCACGGTCTGCCCGACGACATCATCCAGGTGAATGTGACGATTGCGCCGAGCGATTCTCGCAGGGTGTATGCGGCCATCGCGACACAAAAGGGTGGCGTCGGCATCTACCGGTCGGACGATGAAGGCGTGAACTGGGTGCATGCGCCGGTCGACGACAATCGCGCGGAGGCCCGGATCGGAGGTGGCGATGTGCCGGTGCCGAGAGCCGATCCGAAGGATCCCAATACGGTCTACGTCGCGAGCGTGGTGACGTGGCGTTCGACCGATGCCGGCAAGAGCTGGTACGGTCTGCGCGGCGCGCCGGGCGGCGATGACTATCAGAACGTCTTCGTCAATCCAAACAACACAAAGATCATCGCACTGGCCAGCGATCAGGGCGTCATCATCTCGCAGAATGCGGGTGAGACCTGGACGCAGTGGTTGAACCAGGCGACGGCGCAGGTGTATCACGTGACCGCGGACACTGCCTGGCCCTACCGCGTGTGTGGCGGTCAGCAGGACAGCGGCAGCGCGTGCGTCTCAAGCCGCAGCAACGATGGCCGCATCACCTTTCATGACTGGCATCCTGCCGGCATCGAGGAGTACGGCTACGCCGCGCCCGATCCGCTGGATCCTGACATCGTCTACGGAGGAAAGGTGACGCGGTACGATCGGCGCACCGGCCAGATCCAGAGCGTTGAACCAAAGCCGCTGCGCGGGTATCGCGTGCTGCGGACGCAACCCCTGCAGTTTTCTCCGTT
This sequence comes from uncultured Terriglobus sp., assembly GCA_964657335.1. Classification (GTDB taxonomy): domain Bacteria; phylum Acidobacteriota; class Terriglobia; order Terriglobales; family Acidobacteriaceae; genus Terriglobus. The sequence goes on along the minus strand of CAZZVI010000022.1, from coordinate 20,203 downwards.
GGATCCGCACAAGCTGTACTTCGCCGCCAACACCCTCTGGCTGACGGAAAACGGCGGCATGAACTGGAAGGAAGTCAGCCCCGACCTGAGCCGCGAGACCTACGATCTGCCGCCGAACCTGGCGTTCTACAAGGACACGCCGACCGCGAAGACGATCCGGCGCGGCGTGATCTCCTCGCTGGGTCTGTCGCCGTTGGATGGCAATCGCCTTTGGGCAGGGACGGACGATGGCCTGATCTGGACGACGCTCGACGCGGGTGGGCACTGGAGCAACGTCACACCGCCGGAGATGAAGCCCTTCTGGAAAGTCTTCAACATGGACGCCGGGCATTTCGATGCGCAAACCGCGTACGCCGCGATCAACACACTGCGGCTGGACGACATGCGGCCGCACCTGTTCCGCACGCACGATGGCGGCAAGAGCTGGAAACAGATCAACACCGGCATACCGGACGGTGCGGCGACCAGCGCAATTCGCGAAGACCCGAAGCGCAAGGGCTTGCTGTATGCGGGCACCGAGACGCAGGTGTATGTCTCGTTCGACGACGGCGATCACTGGCAGTCACTGCGCATGAACATGCCGCCAAGCTCGGTGCGAGATCTACAGGTGAAGGATGATGACCTTATCGCAGGCACACACGGCCGCGGGTTCCTCATCCTCGATAACGTGACGCCGCTTCGCCAGGTCGCAGCGCGCATTGCGAACGAGCCGCTGCACCTTTACGCACCACAGGTGGCCACGCGCGTCCGCAACGACATGAACCCGCCGACACCTTGGGTGCCGGATATGGCCACAGGCCAGAACCCGCCCGATGGCGCGATGATCGACTATACGATCGGACCAAAGTTCTCGGGTGTGCTGACCCTTGAGATCCTTGACAGCAAGGGTGCCGTCGTCAACCGGGTCAAGAGCGATGACCCCGTGCCGCCGCTGGACCCGCGCTATCCCGATCCCACGCTGTGGGCGCGCGCACCGCGTGTGCTTTCGACGGCGCCAGGTCACCATCGCTTCCTTTGGGACATGCAGTATGCGCAGGTCCCGGGCATGTCGACCGGACCGGACGCCGAGATGGCTGTACCGCACGATACACCGTCCGTTTCGACCGCACCGTGGGTCATGCCGGGCACGTATACCGCGCGCCTGACGGCCGGCAGCACGACGCTGTCCCAGGCTCTTGTGGTGCGCATGGATCCCCGTGTAAAGACCAGTGTTGCTGACCTGCAGGCGCAGTTCGACGCGGCCAAGTCTGCGTACGATGACATGCTGATGGCTACTGCCGTTCTGCATGAGGGCACAGTCCTGCGCGGCCAATTGAAGGCTCGCAGCGGTCAGCAACCGGTGCAGAACGCCGACGCCGGATTGCAGTCAAAGCTGGATCGCGTGCTGGGTGCGGAAACGCCCGGCCGTGGTGGCGGCGGACGGGGCGGTCCGGGCGGTCCGCCTACGCTGTCCTCGCTGCGTCTGACACTGTCCCGGCTGGAGCACCAGATCGAGAACGCCGATGCCGCGCCAACAGCCGCACAGCTTGACGCAATCAAGACGACGTCTGCCGCCATGCCCATGCTGATGCAGCAATGGGAGCACCTGAAACGAACCGATCTGAAGGCGCTGAACCAGGCGCTCGAACGTGAACACCTGGCAGTGCTGTCCCTTGACACCTTCCGCATCGATCACGATGTGGAAGACCAGATCGAGATGAGCGACGACGAATAAGTACTGCTGAAGCACATGGCGCACCTGCGTGAGGGCGGCAGCGCGCACGGCCCTACCCTGACCTGTTCGGAGACTTAGAAATGCATTTGAAACGCCGGGCGGCGCTGCCGTACGCCCTCCTGAGCTGTCTGACGATAGGAAGCATGCACGCGCAGACCGCGGACACTGCCACGCTGCGCGGGCGCGCTGAAGACGCGAGCCAAGCGATGGTCGCCGGTGCGCAGGTTACAGCCACCAACAGCCTGACGGGCTTTGTTCGCAGGACCCTGACAGACGATCGTGGCCGCTTCTCGCTGGGTGGTCTTCCCGTCGTGGGATCGTACGACGTGACGGTTCGCAAGTCCGGCTTTGCGGATGCCGAAACACACAAACTTCAGCTTTCGCCAGGGAGTTCTGCGGAGCTGAACCTGCTGCTGGCGCCGGCAGGGGAACACGCCAGCATCACCGTCATCGGCAGCGCGAATGATGTGCGCATCGATCAGCCGCAGCTGGGCATCCACCTCGGCCCGGAGCAGATTCAGCAGACACCGCTCCTGAACCGTCGCGTCACGTATTTGCCCCTGCTGAACGCGGCCAACCGGCCTGCGATCAACCAGGGTGACATCTTCATGAACGAAAACCTGTTTACGACGAACGGCGCGGGGCGCCGGCAATCCTACTTCGTAGTGGACGGCGCGAACAGCATTGACAGTTGGGGCCGCCAGACGATCTTTACCAACGTGCCACAGATGGCCGTGGCGGAGATGACGGTGCTGACTAACAGCTTTTCCGCGCAATACGGCGGCAGCACCGGAAGCCTGGTCAACGTGGTGACGGTGACCGGCGGCGATCGCTTTCACGGGCAGTTACTCGAACTTTGGAGGCCCGCGGAGACGGAGGCTCAGCTCTCCGGATTCACACTTGCGAATGCAGGCAGTGGCAACGACCTGACGAGCGATGTGCTGGGTCAGACCGCGCTTTCGCTCTCGGGCGCGCTTGACCACAGCAAGCGCACGCACATCTTTGCCGCGGGCGAGTATAACCGCGAAGCGAAGGGCTCGCCGGTCACCTCGCCGCTGGCTCCCGGCATTTTTACGGGACACTATCGAGGATGGTTGGGAACGGTGCGCCTCGATCGCCAGTTGAATGAGCACAACAGCCTGTTTCTGCGCGCGAACATCGATCACTTCTCCGATACGAATCCGAACGGCATCGTCGGCGGAGCGAGTCTCGCGAACGTGGCGCGCACCTTTCGTCGCCGCACCTACTCCGGCGTGCTGGGCGATACAGCCGTCCTCAGCACGCACCTGGAAAACAGCGTACGTCTGCAGTTCCAGCTTGCCTTGCCCATTACCGAGTTCGATCCGGCTGTCTTCGGCACGCAATTCGTGGTGCCGACTACGTCATCGGGCACGTTCACTTCGGGCACATCGCAATCGGCACTGCTGATGAACCGGCAGTATGAGGTGGCAGAAACCCTGTCGTGGAATCGCGGGCGCCACCAGGTTACCGCCGGCGGCAACGTGATCGATGCGCACAACGGTGGCAACAGCAAGGAGTTCGGCGGCCCCATTTTTCTAGGGCGCTTCACGTACAACACGTGCACGCTGGCGGTCGCTGTCTGCGAAAGCTCAAGTTACCTGAATAATATTAACAACGTAGCGAATTATCAGCAGAGTTTTGGAAATGCGACTTACACCGTCAACGATCAGTTGTGGTCATTGTTCGCGCAGGATGATTACCGCCTAAGCGGGCGACTGACTATGAATCTCGGAATGCGGTACGAGCGGCAGACCTTCACCAATGCGACTTTGAACTTCGCGCCACGCGTTGGCTTCGTCTTCGACACGACCGGTAACGGCGGTGTGGTGCTGCGTGGCGGCTTCGGCATCTATCACTCGCAGATCGTCGACAACTCTGCGGCCAGCTATGCCCTGGGCGAGCCGTCGGGCGTCTTCACTTATACCGCGACGAAGGGGCAGGTTGGATTTCCCGTCAGCGTAGCTGCCGCGCCCTTGCCGGCGTTCCCCGCGGGTGGAACGGTGCCGGTGCGCAGCCTGTATGTGCGTCCGGGACAGACGGCTTTTGTAAATCAGTTTGTGCCTGTCGCGCTATTGAACGGCTATCCCAACCGGCTGCTGAATCCTTACTCAGAGCAGTGGACGTTCAGCCTGGAGCATCGCTTTGCGCCGGGCTGGTTAATCAGTATTGATTATGTCGGCACACACACTCTCCGGATCGTGCGTCCACTGGATGTGGACGGGCCATTACCCTTTGTGCGTACGGCGCAGAATCAAATGCGCACCGCGCAGGCGGCGAACTGCACTCGGCCTTACTGGATTAGCTTTTATGCGGCCAATCGCACAACATGCAGCGCCACGACTGTGAGTAACCCGCAGCCGCTCTATAGCGTAATTCAGACGGACGTGAATGACGGCTATCTGCACTACAACGCTCTGGATCTGAATGTCTCCCACGCATTTACGCATGGCTTCCACGTGCTGGCCAGTTACACCTGGTCAAAGACGCTGGACAACGTCGATCCGGATACCACGGCACAAAATCCGAACGACACCAACTTTCTCGGTCATGCGGAGTATGGCTACGCAATTTACGACCAGCGTCATCGTGCGGTGTTCAGTGGCATCTACAACGCGCCGTTCAAGCTGCGCCTGGGTGGTGTCAGCACGCTCGCAAGCAGCCTGCCGTACAACCTGGTGACAGGAACGACGAACAGCGGTAACACTGGTGCAACGACGGATCGTCCCGTGATCAACGGCGCCGTGGTGGGCCGCGATGCAGGCCGTGGAAGGCCGAATTACTCGCTCGATCCATTTGTGAGCCGCGTCTTTCCGCTGTACCGCGAAGGTGTGCAGGTCGATCTGCGGGCGGAGGCGTTCAACATCCTGAACCACCAGAACTTTGTCGCCTTTAACGGAACGTATGGAAATGGTGCGACTGCTCCTGCAACACTCGGCACGCCGCTGCCGGGCGTCGCATCACAGCTGCCGGCACGGCAGTTTCAGTTTTCCGCGAAGTTGAGCTTCTGATGGCTATGGCGCGAAGGCTCACCTGGTTCGCTCCACTGGTCATGATTGCCGCTGCGGGCGCTCAGACGCAGACCGCTTCCATCGCGGGTCGCGTGGTCGACACACTCGGCAAGGCTGTTCCGCAGGCGCAGCTTACCGTGCGCAATACCGACGTTGGCAGCACGCGCACGCTGCATGCCGATGGTGCCGGGGCCTTCCGTGTCAGCGGTTTGTCGCCCGGTGCGTACAGCGTGGAGGCGAGTGGCGGGAGCCTGGTGCTGCGGCCTGCCGTGCGCCTGACGCTGACGCTGGGCAGCAGTACGGACCTGCTGCTGCAGGTGCGCGTTCCATCCGCGAAGCAGAGCACGACCGTGACCGCGCGCAGGTCCACGGTGGAGGGCAACACGGTTGCACCCACACCCAACACAGCAGAGGCTGCCGTCGGTACGTTTCTGCCCGGCCTGACTATCACCTACCTGCCAAACCGCGATCGCGATTACACGCAGTTCACCACGCAGGCCGCGGGTGCGGAATTGGATGTCGATGGCGCTGGACTCTCAATCGCTGGACAGCGGGGGAATGCCATCGCTGTCGCCCTGGACGGCACCAGCTTCAACGATCCGCTGCTGGGTGGGATGCGCGGTGGGCAGGATGGCAGCCTGTTTCTGCCACTGACGGCTGTGCGCGAATTCGAGTTGCTGCGCAGTGGCGTCGACAGCGCAGTTGCCGTGACGGGCGGGACCGCGTTGAACGTGGCCACGAAGTTTGGTGTGAACCGCTCACGCGGAGAGGCGTTCTATACCGGCCGGCCCGCAAACTTCACCCCGGCGGATGCATTCGGACACGGCCTTGACGGGGAACAGAACGCCTTTGGTGCTTCGTACAGCGGACCTATCCGCAAGGATCGAGCCTTCTACAGCTTCAGCCTTGAGCAGGATTTCGTGCACGCCGGTCGCTTTGTGCAGTTCGGACCGCAGGCACCGGGCATCGTTGTGCCTACGAGCCTGGCAGGTCAGCATGCGCAGACGGTGGAGCGTCAGAGGCCAACGGCACTCTTTACACGGCTCGACTTTGTTCTCGATCCTGCCAACACCCTTGCCGCAGCCTTCGGTTGGAATCGTATTGATTCGAAGGATGTGGGCGACCCGTTTTCGCGAACACTTGCGACAGAAGACCAAAGCAGCAGTCTCGGTGGACACAGCGTCACGACGCGCATCGCGCTGTCTTCCGTGCTTCGGCCTCGTGCGCTGAATCAGGCGACCTTCGCCTATGCAAACGACCATCGCACACGCACGCCGAATGCTGCGTCAGCGGAATTGTTTGTGAACGGTTTCGGTGTTTTTGGCGGGAACAGCGAGGGTGTGCATCGCTTTACCTTGCAACAGGTGCAGGTGCTGGATGATCTGACGGTGACGCGGGGTCGGAACGAGTTCACCTTTGGCACGCGTTTCGCCGCAGCGCCGGCGCACGAGTACAAGGAGCAGAACAGCAACGGTCGCTTCGACTACAACTCCCTGCCTGACTTTCTCGCGAATAACGCGCGCCGTTTCAGGCAGGCGTTCAACACGGGCGACACGATCTATCGCGGCACGGTTGCGGAACTTGGGTTGTATGTGAATGCGCGCGTCACCATCCGTCCCGGCCTTTCACTGACGGCGGGCCTGCGCTACGCAGGACAGTGGAATCCTCAGCCCCCGCATGCAAATGCCGCGCTGCCGGTGACGCAACGGATCCCGAACGACTTTCGGCAGTGGCAGCCGCGCCTTGGTCTCGCGTGGAGCCGCAGTTCCAAGACGGTTGTTCGCGTCTCTTCCGGAATCTACGATGCGCCTACCCCGGCGGCTTATTTTCACCGCGTGTTCAGTGACAACGGGATACAGACTGCGACGATCGACAGCGACTTCGATCCGGTGCTGCTCGCATTGAGCGGGGCTGCCAACGGCACGCCGCATGCACTTGGATCCGCCCCAGCAGGCACGCAGACGGTGCACGCGGAGGTTGCCGGCATCGCGCAACATTTCCGTAACCCGCGCACGTTGCAGGTGGCTGCGAGTGTCGACCGGCAGGTCGCGGCGAAGCTCGAAGTTACGCTGGGATATCTGCACGGCAGCACCTGGGCAGCGGTGCGTCGACTCGATGAGAATCTTGCCGCGCCCGCCGTCGCGGCAGATGGCACCGCCGTGTTTAACGCGCCGCGTCCCCTGGCAGGTTACGGCCGTGTGCTGGTGGTGCAATCCAACGCGCATGCCTCATATGATGGTGGCTTCGTCAGCCTGAACTCGCAAATCTCGCGCCGCTCGCAACTGCTGTTCAACTACACGCTTTCGCGCACACGCAGCGACAGTGATGAGGCCAATCCGTACTCGCCCATCATGACGGTCAACCCGTTCAACCTGCGGCAGGAGCGTGCCTTCTCCACGCTCGACGCGCGGCACACGTTTAACCTGAACGCGATCATAAATCTCCCCATCGGATTCAAGTTGAACCCGCTCTTCCTTGCGCGAACCGGCGTGCCGTATACCCCGATTGTTGGCTTTGATACGCAGGGCGATGCGAACGACTGGAACGATCGTGTTCTTCGCAACGGTGCAGCGCTGCCGCGGAACATCGACCGGCAGCCTGTCTACAGCACCCTGGACCTGCGCTTGGTCAAAGACTTTACGCTGAAAGGCGAAGGTCACCATCTAGACCTGTTCATGGATGTGTTCAACCTGTCCGGGGCGAGCAATCGGCGCTTCGATGCGGACAGCGTCAGCCTTTTCGGCAATGCGGCGCAACCGTTGTACTCTGCGGGTGTCACTTTGTTTTCACCGGGCGTCGCGCAGGTGGGTGGTCCGCGGACCATACAGTTCACGGCTCGGCTGGTTGGCTTCTGATGTGTAAGAAGGTGAACGGCTTCTGCCTGTCGGGCTCACCATGACTTTGCGGTGAGATCCAGCACGCAACTCGATTCCCGCGATGGCCGCGGAATTGAAGACTGGTGAAGGGAAGCCTGTCCCGCTGATGTGGCGTTGCACAATGAGGTATGTCCATGCGTCTTCGTAACGGTCTGCTGTTCACACTTGCTTTTGGCTGCACCGCACTCGCGATCTACGGACAGGGTGCGACGCCCACGCCAACGATGTTTGGCGGCTTGCATTGGCGAGAGGTTGGCCCCATGCGCGCGGGCCGCACCTACGCTGTCAGCGGCAACGCGTCTCAGCCGGACACGTTCTACATGGGCTCGGTTGGCGGTGGTGTGTGGAAGACGGTGAACGCAGGCCGCACCTGGTTTCCCATTGGCGACACGGATATCCCGATCGGCTCAATAGGCGCGATTGCGGTGGCGCCCTCGGATGCGAACGTGGTGTACGTGGGCACGGGCGAGCCGGATATTCGCAGCCAGCATTCGTATGGCATTGGCGTTTTCAAGTCGACCGACGCGGGCAAGACGTGGAAGCATATCGGCCTGGAGGGTACGCGTCAGATCGGTCGCATCGTGGTTGACCCGAACGACCCGAGTCGCGTGTATGTGGCCGCGCTGGGCCATGTATATAAAGGCAATCCTGAGCGCGGTGTCTTTCGTTCGACCGACGGCGGATCGCACTGGATGAAGGTGCTGTCCAGCAAAGACGACCCGGAGAACGTGGGTGCTGTGGACCTGGCCATCGATCCGAAACAGTCCGGGACGATCTATGCCTCGATGTGGGCGACGCGGCGTCCACCATGGTCGGTGTACGCGCCTGCCAACATGCCGGGCGGAGGTCTGTACAAGTCCACCGACGGCGGAACAAGCTGGAGCAAGCTTGGCGGTGGTCTGCCCACGGATGACTTCGTCGGCAAGATCGGCATTTCGGTTTCGCCCAGCAATCCTGCCCGCCTGTGGGCCGTGGTGGACGATACCGGCGCAGCAGTTGCGCGTCCGCTGCGAGCGCCAGAGGGTGCACGGATCGCGGCCGCGGCAAAGCCGCTCGGTGGTGTCTACCGTTCGGACGATGCAGGCGCAACGTGGCTGCGGGTGAACGATGAGCAACGTCTCTGGGGGCGTGGCTGGTACTTTGAATCCATCGCGGTCGATCCGCTCAATCCTGACAAGTTCTACGTGATCAACACTGCCACATACCAGACCGACGATGGCGGAAAGACTTTCTTCCCCATCAAGGGCGCTCCGGGCGGCGACGATTATCACCAGCTATGGATCAACCCGACGGACGGGGATCGCATGGTGCTCAGCAGCGACCAGGGTACCGTCATCAGCGTGGATGGGGGCAAGACGTGGAGCACCTGGTACAACCAGCCCACCGCGCAGATCTACCATATCGCCGCGGATAACCGCTTCCCGTACACGCTGTACGGAGCGCAGCAGGACTCGGGCGGCGTGGCGGTCACCACGTGGTCGCACGAGGGTATTCTCAACTTCCGCAACTGGTATCCGGCGTGTCTCGCGGGCGAAAGCATGACGGTGGTGCCTGACCCGAAAGATGCCAACTTCCTCTTCGGCGGTGGGGCGCAGCGCTGCGATCAGAACCTGAACGTGATGGCATCGCTCGGTGGAGCATTACCGCCAGCCGACCCAGCCGATCCGGATCGTAAGACGTGGTCGCTGCCTGAAGTTTTCTCTCCTGCGGATGAGGCGCTGTATTACAGCAATCAGTTCGTCTTCCGCACGCGCGATCGCGGGCGCACCTGGCAGAAGATCAGCCCGGATCTTGCCCGTGTGAACCCTGAAGTGCCGAAAACGCTTGACCCCGTGTCTGCGAAAGATATCGATCAGCCTATGAAGGATCGATTCGGCGTGGTCTACAGCATCTCGCCCTCACCACTGGACGCGAAAACAGTATGGGCCGGGACCGATGACGGCCTGATCCATGTCACGCGCAACGATGGTGCGGATTGGCAGAACGTCACGCCCAAGCCCATGACGGCGTGGAGCAAGGTGTCGCAGGTGGAGGCGGGCCATTTCGAAGTGGATACGGCGTATGCGTCGGTCGATCGCCATCGGCTGGCAGATGATGCCCCGTACATATACCGTACGCATGACGGTGGCAAGACCTGGAAGAAGATCACGGCCGGCATACCGGTCGGTGCGTTTGTGAACTCCGTCAAAGAAGATCCGAAGCAGAAGGGGCTGCTGTACGCGGCAACGGAACTCCGCGTGTATGTCTCGTTCGACGATGGTGACCGTTGGGAACCGCTGCAGGAGAACATGCCCGTAACCTCGGTGCGAGATATCCTGGTGCATGGCGACGACCTGGCGATTGCAACGTATGGTCGTGGATTCTGGGTGATGGACCAGGTTTCGCCGCTGCGTGAGCTGACGACGAAGGAGCCGCAGATCCATTCGGATCGTGCCTACCTCTTCACGCCGGGCGAGACCTATGCCACGGTCGTCGGCGGGCAGAACGGTACGCCGCTGCCGCACGAGGATCCGCAGGAACTGAACCCGCCCGCGGGTGTGCTGGCTTATTACTACCTAAGGTCAGACGCAACGAGGCCGCTAACGGTGGAACTGCTGGACAGCAATGGCCGCGTGCGCGCGTGCCTGGCCAGCGATACGCCTGTGAAGCCTGTGGATACGGAAGCAATCAATGTACAGGCGATCTGGCTGCAGCCTCCGCCTCCGCCTGCGATGACCGCGGGCATGCATCGTGTGGCCCTGAACGTAGTGGCAGCCCGTGGCTTTGGCGGTGGACCGGGTCGTGGACCTGCCGCCGCTCCGCCTGCAGACGCTTGCCATCCTGCACAGACCACGGCGCCGGCTCCCTCTGTCACGCCAACCACCACTCAGGTAGCACAAGCACGTGCCGGAATCCCGCGCGAGCGCGGACTGCAACCCGGCAGCTACGCGGTGCGCCTGACTGTGGATGGCAAGACCTACACGCAGCCGGCGACGATCCTGCCGGATCCGCGCCATCTTCCTCCAGGAGCGGAAGCACCAGCCGAGGGCGAGGCGGACGAGTAGGCTCATGCAGATGTGACGGAGCGGTGTAGGAAGCTAAAGAACGAAACCCCAGCGTTTGCTAAGGCTTGTGCTCATTATTGAATTGCTTGAAACACCTTGGAAGGGGTCATGGCGGAGAGACAGGGATTCGAACCCTGGATACCTTGCGGTATACACGCTTTCCAAGCGTGCGCGATCGGCCACTCTGCCATCTCTCCAGCGACTTCGATGCTACCACGCGGCCATGCCTCGTTCAGCCTGCGACACATGGCTCGTGGCCCGTTCAGACGGTCTCTTCTTCGAGGTGTTGCGGTGTACGACGTGCCATGAGCGGCGTTAGCAGGAGAATGGAAAGCACCGTCGTCACCATGCCGCCGACCACCACGCGCGCGAGCGGCTGTTGTGCCTGGGCGCCGATGCCGTTGTTGATTGCCGCAGGCAGCAGGCCGAGTCCTGCGGACATGCAGGCCATCAGAACAGGACGCATCTCGTCGAGCGAGCCTTCACGAAGGCCATCGATGCGGCCGTGGTGTTTCTGCGCGCGCCGTATGCCTGACAGAAAGACGACTGCTCCAAGCGTGGCCACGCCTGTAAGGGAAGTGAAGCCGACGGCGGCGGAGATCGAGAAGCTGGTGTGCGTCACCAGCAGCGCAAGAATGCCGCCGATGGCTGCGAAGGGAAGTGTCGCAAGGATGATCAGCGCGTCGAGCCATGTGTTGAACTGTGTGTACAGCAGCACAAGAATGGCAAGCAGGCTGATGGGTATGATCACCGCAAGACGCTTCTGCTCTTTCTTCAACGAATCGAACTCACCAGCCCACGCGTAGGTGTAGCCATGGGGAAGCGTGATTTTTTCCGTGAGTTGGTGCTGCAGATCGGTAATGGTTGCGGCAAGATCGCGTCCGCGTACGCTGAACTTGATGGGGATGTACCTCCGTCCGCCTTCGCGATAGATCTGGAAGCTGCCCTGCCGTACACCGATGTCCGCGACCGTGCTTAAAGGCACGCTGCTGCCGTCTGCCGCGGGCATCAGGATTGAGCCGACCGTGTCAGGATTGTTGCGATACTGCTCGGGATAGCGCACGGTGATGTCGAAGCGGCGGTCACCCTCAACCATCTGCGTGACTGGAGCGCCGCCGACCGCAGCCTGCACCGAGGCATTGATATCCGCCGGAGCGATGCCGTAACGAGCCGCTTTCGCGCGGTCCACCTGGATGACGAGCGACGGCTGGCCATCTACCTTGAAAATGCCGACGTCCTGAACGCCGGGTACCTTTTCCATGACAGACTGCACGGCAAGTGCCTGCCGCGAGAGTTCGTTTAAATCGTCGCCGAAAATCTTTAGGGAGTTTTCACCCTTGACGCCGCTCATCGCCTCTTCCACGTTGTCCTGAATCTGCTGCGAGAAGCCGAGCACCACGCCGGGATATTTGCTGAATTGGTGCTGCATCTGCTCGATGAGCCGGTCTTTGTCGCCACGCACGCTCTTCGGCCATTCGCTCTCGTCTTTCAGGTCTACGAGGAACTCGAGATTGTTGAAGGTAGTCACATCTGTGCCGTCGTTTGGTCGTCCCAGTTGCGAGACCACCTGTTTGACTTCAGGGAACCGCAGGAACTCGGCGCGAAATTCGTCGGCCAGCTTTTCGGAGGAGCCGAAGGCGATGTCCTGCGGCAGCGTGGCACGCACCCACAAGTTGCCTTCCTCGAGCGGTGGCATAAATTCGCCACCAACGAAGAACACGAAGATGATGCCGGCTGCAACCAATGCCAGCCCTGCGGCTGCCCAGATCAACTTGGAACGTCCCATGCTCCAGGAAAAGACCCGGTTGTAGTGGCGCCGGAAGAAGTTGGAGAGCCATGTCCCTTCGCCAGCGTGAACGTCTCCGCCCTGGGGAGAGGCGACCGGCGGGCTCTTCGGTGCAAGCACCATCGCCAGTACCGGAGCGAAGACAAGCGCGAAGAGCAGGGCACCGATCAACGCGAATCCGTAGGTAACGGACATTGGCGCGAAGATCTTGCCGGGCACGCCCTCCATGGTAAAGAGAGGAATGAACGCGACCAGGATGATGACGGTCGAGAAGAGCACCGGTCGCGACGCTTCCTGCACACCTTCGATAATGAGCGTGGACAGATCGTCTTCCGGCAGCCTGCGCGAGAGCTTGCGATGGATGTTTTCGAGCACGACGATGGACGCGTCGACGAGAATGCCGAAGTCGATCGCACCGATGGAGATCAGGTTGGCTGAGTGCCCCGTGAGCACCATCATGGAGAACGCAAACAGCACCGCGAAGGGAATCGTGAAAGCCGCGATGACCGTGGTGCGCACATCACCCAACATGAAGAGCAGGATGAGAGTAACCAGGACAAGTCCTGTAATGATGACGTGCTTGACCGTGTGCTCCGTGCGATCGATCAGCACGGTGCGATCGCTGATGGTTTCGACGCGCATGCCTGGGGGCAGCAGGCCGTGGTTCAGCTGATGAATTTTGGCCTTCAGGCCTTCGAGCGCCGGGATGCTCTGCTCATCCTTGTTCAGCAGAACGATGCCTTCAATTGCATCCGGTTGCCGATTACGGCCGACCTTGCCCAGGCGCTGCTGTGAGCCTTCCTTGACGCTGGCCACATCACCGACCAGAACGGGAATGCCGTTCTTCTGCGAGACGACCACCTGGCGTATGTCATCGACGGTATGCAGTTGCCCGAGCGCGCGAACATTGACGCTCTGCTCGCCGAGCGTGATGTAATTGCCCCCGGCGTTTGCGTTTGAGTTCCCAACGGCGGCCAGCACCTGCGGCAGCGTGACACCGTAGGATAAGAGCTTCTGCGGATCGGCCTCAATCTGGTACTGCTTGACCTGACCGCCGAAAGTTGTGATGTCGATGATGCCGGGCACCTGCTTCATCTCGCGGCGTACCAGCCAGTCCTGCGTAGCTGTCAGGTCGTTGAGCGAATACGGCCCGGTGAGTTGGTAGCGGTAGATTTCGCCGATTGGCGACCACGGCGACAGCTGCGGCTGCAGGTTGTTTGGCAACTGGATCAGCTGCAACCGGTCAAGCACCTCTTGCCGATCGCGAAAATAGTCGCTGGTAAAGGTGAAGTAAAGCTTTACGTCTGACAGGCCAAAAATTGATATGGAACGGATTCCGTCCAGATGTGGCATGCCGTATAGGGCTGTCTCTACCGGCGCGGTGACCTGCTGTTCCATTTCCTCGGCAGACCATGCCGGGTTCTGGGTGATAATTTCGACCAACGGTGGAGACGGATCCGGATAAGCTTCGACGTCAAGTTGCAGCGCGCCGAACGTACCCGCGACCAGCATGCAAGCCAGCAGGATTAGGATAAGCGCGCGAAGGCGCAGGAACAGGCGGACCAGCGCAGACATGGCTAGTCTCCCACCGGTGCGTTCAGGAAGCCCGCGCCGGATTTGATGATGTGCTCGCCATCCCTGAGCCCGCTTAAAATCTCGACGTTGTCGCCATGCGTCGCGCCGACGCGCACCTGACGCATGGTGAATTTGCCGTCAGAGCCGGCGATGTAGACAGCCGTGTTTTCGCCATCGTGGATGACAGCAGTCTGCGGGACCAGAACCACGGTCGACGGCGGGCGCGAGATCTGCAGGTTGGCGAACATTGCCGGCTTGAGCTTATGCCCGGGATTTGGCAGCACAACGCGAGCGCGCAGCGTGTGGGTTGAAGGGTCGAAGACATCGCCCACGTTTGCCAGCACACCGTGGAAGACCTCTCCTGGATAGGCTTGGACTGTTACATCCACGTGTTCGGCCTGCTTCAGCAGCGTCAGATCACGCTCGAAGACATCGCCGACGATCCAGACCGTGTCCAGGTTGGCGATGGTAGCGATGCCGTTTGCGGATGCGTTGTCCAGCGACCGTTGCAGCTCGCCGTTTGCCGTGCCCACGTCGATGACCGTTCCCGTGATCGGTGCCGCAATCGGCGCGATGTCGGACGTGCCGGTCTCGGCAAAGCCAAGTTCGCGCAGACGTTGACGTGTCCGGTCGAGTTCCGCGTGACCTGCCGCGGCGGTGGCCTGCAACTCGATATACGCTGCCTGTGACAGCACCTCATGGTCCAGCAGCAACTTGCCGCGGTCACGCGCGCGGTCGGCGCGGTCCGCCTCGACCTTCGCCTTTTCAAAGTCTGACCGCGCAGAGGCTACGTCGGCGCTTTGCAACATGGCTATGGTCTGGCCTTTGTGAACTTCCTGCCCTGCAATCACCTTCATCTCAACGATGCGGCCGGACAGAGGAGGGAAGACGTGCACCAATTGCGTGGGGTTCGCCTCAATGTGCGCGGGGACGCTCAGCATGTCGTTAAGGGTCGCGATGTGCGCGGAGGTCGTCGTCAGGTTGGCCGCGGGCAGATCCGCTTCAGGAGCTTCTTTCTTCTTGCAGCCTGCGGCGATCAGCAACACGGTTGTGGCCGCAAGGGCAGCGGCACGCGTCGTTCTCATGGGTTCACCTCGGTCGCCGTGGCATAAGAGAGTTGGTGCAGCGCGGCCTGTGCCTGCGCCTGCGCGTTCAATGCGGCAAGGTTGGTCTGCCGGTAATCCTGCAGAGCGGAAAGATAGTCGAGCAGCGTGGCGTCGCCATTGCGATAGGCGAACTCGATGTTGTCGCGAACATGTGCGGCTTCGGCGAGGTATTTGTTCTGATAACGCGCCGACTGCACGACGGCAGCCTGGAACGCAGCAAAGGCTTGATCGACGTCCGAGATCACCTGGTTGCGTGCCTGCGTCAGCAGAAGTCGGCTGCTTTCGGCCTCCCGTCGCGTGCGCTCGCGCTCACCCTGGTTGCGGTCGAAGATGCGCAAGGGAATTTGAAAGTTGAAGCCGAAGGTGTTGGCGTAACCAGCTGATTCATACTCCAGCCCAGCCTGCGGATCGGCCTTGCCCATGGCGTCAGCCAGCCGGATGCCGGCTTCGTTCGCCGCGACCTGCCGCGTTGCCGCGACCAGGTCGGGCCGGGCGGCGAGCGCCAAGGTCTCCAGCTGGGGCAGCGTCTGCGGTAGAGGTGGCGGGTTCAGCGCGCCGACGATGTCAAATCCTGGCACTACCGCCGGCTCACCCAGCAGGAACTGCAACTGCTCGCTCGCCTGCGTCAGGTTCAGTTGTGCGTTTGTCTGATCATTCTCAAACCCGGCAAGCTGCAGCTCGACGCGCTCGAAGTCCGTGCGGTCCACGTCGCCCACGTCCAGTCGCACCTTCATGAGATCGACTGTGCGCTGGTAATCCTTCAGGTTGTCGTTTGAGATGTCGAGCGCGGCCTTGGCCTGCAGCATCCTCGTAAAGGCCGTGCGAACCGCAAGGTCAAGCGCTCGCTGTTGATCGTCGACCTGCGCCGCGGCGACACCGGTGTTGGCGCGTGCCGCATTCAGACGCAAGGTGCGCTTGCCGCCGACCTCGAAGACTCTTTGCAGGCCGATGCCATAAAAGTCAGGCCCATTGTTGTCGTCCCTGCTCAGAGTGACTCCCGTGCCTTCTGACACCAGCGTCGGGTTCAGTCGCAAACCGGCGGTGATCTCGCTGGCCCGCACGGCAGAGAGATGCTGCTGCGCCCCGAGCAGCCCCGGACTATGCACCCGGGCGTAGGCGACTGCCTGCTGCATCGTGAGCGGCGCAGGAGGGGACACGGGCGCGGTTGTCTGGGCAGTCGCGGCGGCAGCCGTGAGCACCAGGGCAAAGCCCATCATGGAGGCAGATGTCTTCATACAGTGCGGCTTTCCTCAGCGCAGGTGCGTTGCGGATGGAACTGAATTTGGATGGAAATCCGAGGGTCTACTGCTTTCGACTACGCGAGCGCGGGCGGGGGCCGGATGGCCTCAGGCCGCATGCCGAACTTACGGGCTCCGGGCAGGTCTGCGGCATCGCGGCTGATCCTGCGTGTCGCCACCATGCAACCAGCCCAAAGCAGAAGCGTCGTCACAAACATCTGCATGTGCTGCGCATCTTCCAGCGATCCAAGCAGCAGCGTGCCGCCCAGATGCCGTCCCATGCTTTCCGTGTCGAGCCGTGCGCGCTGCAGATCGTCAGACATGGAGAGCGCCGGAAACAGCACAATCGCCAGCAGCGCCACACACCCAAGCGCGAGCCGCAGTGAGCACCGAAGCTTGCCGCGTGCATGCGAGCGCACGGCTGCCGCGCAAAGCAGCGTCACAACGACAAGCCACAGCAGATTGAGCAGATATTCCACTGTGCGGATTCTAGAACAGAACCGGCAAGAACGTCAGGTCAGTTGCAAATAGGCGTGCTGCTGTGTTGTCGCTGATGGACATCGCGGCGCGCGCGAGCTTTCTATTTGACGACGAAGTGACACGGCGAACCCAAGAATGTATCTGCGCACAGCGCTTCCAGAGTCTCCCGGCAAACAGATTCCAGTCAGGACGCTACGTCCGATAATGGATATTCTGTATAGTCAGCCGTTGAAGGCCTGTGTGGATGATCATGGTCATCACGTCGAATGCCTGCCCGTCACTAACGCTCCAGGTGCGGGTGCTAAGCCCGCTCCCCTGGCCGTCTACCAAGCTGCGAGTCTCGCGGCGGCAACGTGCGATGCTCCGTAGTCGTGACGTCCGTTCCCGCGGAAGTGAGAACGTGATGCGAGTCACACTTCGAGAGTAGACGACGAACAGATTGCCAGCCTCTGTCTGGTACGATCCGGGGAGTTTGCCATGCGTGTCGTCCAGACGGTCTTCGGCGTGTTTCACCACTTCGAGCTGGCCCGCGAGCTGGAGCGCCGCGGCATGTTGCAGGCCGTCTTCTCCACATGGCCGTGGCAGCGGCTGAAGCGCGAGGAGTTGCCGCGACACCGCGTCCACACCTTTCCCTGGCTGCACACGCCGGAGTTGCTGCTGAACCGGTACAGTCTGCTGCCAACGATCGCCGGTGACTGGCTGGGCTATGCCAATGCCCTTGTCTTCGATGAATACACGCTGCGCCGCGTTCCACCGGATTGCGACGCGCTGATCGGCATTTCCGGCTCGTCGCTGAAGACTGGCGCTCTGGTGCAGCGGCGCGGCGGCCGCTTCATCTGCGACCGCGGATCATCGCACCAGCGCTACCAGGAGCAGATCGTAAGCGACGAGTTTCGCAGGTGGGGCGTACATGCAGCGGTCAGCGACGTCCGCGACACGGTGCGCGAAGAGGCGATCTACGACATGGCCGACGCGATCAGCGTGCCTTCCACTTTTTCCGCCCGGTCATTCGTCGAGATGGGTGTGCCGGCAGCCAAGCTCCACCGGATCACCTATGGTGTGCGGCTGGAGCGGTTCCATCCTGCCGCAACCCCGCAGCCCAGTCCCATGGAGCGCTTCGAAGCGCTGTTCGTCGGCAGTGTTGGCTTGCGCAAGGGTGTTCCGTATCTGCTGCAGGCATTCGCTGCGCTGAAGCATCCGAACAAGAGACTGCGTGTCGT
>CAZZVI010000022.1:0-2035 GCA_964657335.1 uncultured Terriglobus sp. | reverse complement strand
CGCATCGGTGGATGGGTTGAGTACGGCGACCAGTGGCAACGGCTGTTGCAGAAGCTCACCGGTAAAGACTAGAGCGATGCGGCGATGCCTCCGCCGACAAAGTGCACCAGTTCGATGCGGTCGCCTGCCTCAAGCACCGTTCCGGCCCAGGCGGTGCGAGGCACAATGTCGCCATTGCGCTCGAGCGCAACCCGGTCGGCTCGGAAACCGAGGCTCTCGACTAAAGCAGCCACGCTCGGTTCGTTGCCAAGACCTTCCAGCGAGCGCTCGGTGCCGTTCAACACGATAGAAATGCTGTCTGCCACAAGTGACAGGGTATCAGCGTGGCTGTCCGGCTTTACCGACCAGACGCGGTACGTTCATGCATCTTCTTCGACCAGGCCTGCTGCACGCGCTGGTGCCAGGGCACGATCTTTTCACAATGGGCAAAGACCGCTCGCGAGCACTCCATCAGCAGTTGCACCGCGGCAGCGTCTGCAGGGCTTTCCCACTGATCGAAGAGGCGTGAATCGACCAGGTATTCAATCGCGTGGCCGAGCAATTCCAACGCGCGGCCTTGCTGAGGGCTGGTGCGCCGGCGCTCGGGTGCGGATCTGCGTTCCGGTTGATGTTCGCCAAACTGGAACGGCTTTGTGGAGAAGGGGAGGGTGTGCGCCGCTGACATGGGGACCTCATCGGCGCGCACGGTAGCCGCTTCACCCGTCTTCGCGTATCAAAATGGGCCAGAGCAGATTCATGGGACCGTGCCCTGAACCGCGCGGCTCGGCGCTCTCTAAAGCGACCTGAACGTAACGCTTCGCGGCCCACGCGGCCTTCAGCATGTCTTCTTCGTGCAGCATGGAGCAAAGCAGCGCGCTGGAGAAGGCGCAACCCGTTCCATGCGTCGATTGCGTCTCGACTCGGTGGCCATGCAGCGCCGTCGCCATCTGTCCCTGCACCAGCAGATCATTCGGCTCAGGGCTATCTCCGCCCGTGACGATCACGGTCAGCGATGGATGCTTTGCGGTGAGCGAGCGGGCTGCCAGAACGATCTCCATCGGCTTCTTGCACCGCTTGCCGCTGAGCTGAGCGAGCTCCCCGGCGTTCGGCGTGATCACGTCTACCAGCGGCAGCAGATCTCTCTGCAGCAGCGACAACCCGGACTCATTGAGCAACGCGGCTCCGGAACTGGAACGCACCACGGGGTCAAGCACCACGATGGGTCGTGGCTTCGATGCCCGCAGCGGAAGCAGGTATTCCGCCACCGCGCGGACCTGCTCTTCGCCGCCCAGCATGCCGATCTTGATGCCGTTCGGCGGCAGGTCTTCCTGCAGGCATGCAAGCGTCTCTGCCAGCAGATCGGGTGCAACCGGCTGGCTGCGCCGAACGCCCGTCGTCGACTGAACGGTCAGCGCGGTGATCGCGGAGATGCCGAAGACGCCGTGCGCAGCGAAGACCGCGAGGTCTGCCGTGATGCCTGCGCCCGACGACGGATCGAATCCCGCAATGGTCAGCGCGACGGCGTTCGCGGGTATTTTCTCGCTCGGCATCTGCTCAGGATAACTACACTGGAAGCATGAGCCCACTCGACCAGCTGATCGTCGCGCTCGACTTCCCTTCACAGGCCGAAGCGCTGGCGATGGCCGATCGTCTCGATGGCTCGGTGCGCTGGGTCAAGGTCGGACTTGAGCTCTACATCGCCGAAGGCCGGTCCGTTGTCGAAGCCTTGCGTAAGCGTGATCTGCAGGTCTTTCTCGACCTGAAGCTGCACGACATTCCCAACACCGTTGCCCGCGCTGTCCGCACGGCGGCGGCGACCGGTGCAAGCCTGTTGACGATCCACGCCGCGGGCGGTCCGGCAATGGTTGCCGCGGCGGTCAATGCCGCCCCGCCAGGGCTGCGCCTGCTTGCCGTCACGGTGCTGACCAGCATGGATGCGGACGAACTGGAAGCGACCGGCGTGAACGACTCGACGGAGCGGCAGGCCGTGCGCCTGGGCGAGATGGCCGTTGCCGCCGGCGCGCGTGGACTGGTCTGTTCCGCAGCGGACATCACA
>CAZZVI010000021.1:21445-26806 GCA_964657335.1 uncultured Terriglobus sp. | reverse complement strand
GTGATCTGCCGCACGCGGTCGCTGCGATAGTTGAAGCAGATGCACAGGTCTTCGTCCTGCACGGTTGCAATGGGCTTGCCGCTCTCGTCCGTGCAAATAAAGGGAATCGTGAACTCGTCGGTGATGCCGTTGTTATAGCCTTCGCGAACCTTGGCCGCGGCGTCAATCGCGGCTCCCCCTTCCGCTTTGCCCTTGACCATCGCGTCGAAGATCTTCAGCTCGCGGTCCCACTTGAGGTCGCGGTCCATCGCGTAGTAGCGGCCGCTGCACGTCGCCAGCTTGCCCACGCCAGTCTCCCGCATCTGCTGTAGCAGCGCGTCGATGTAGCCCGCGCCGGAAGTCGGCATGGTGTCGCGGCCATCGAGGAACGCGTGGACGAAGACATCCTTCGCTCCAAGCTGCGCGCATAGCTTCAGCAGTGCATACAGGTGCCGCTGGTGCGAGTGGACGCCGCCATCGCTCAGCAGGCCGAGGAAGTGGACGGCGCGACCGCGTGCCTGCGCGCTTGTGATGGCATCGACAAGCAGGGGATCGCGAAAGAACTCACCCGATTCGATCATGGTGTCGATGCGCGTGATGTCCATGCGCACGACGCGGCCCGCGCCCAGGTTCAGGTGGCCCACTTCGCTGTTGCCCATCTGCCCGTCGGGCAAGCCTACGAAGTGCTCGCTGGCGCGGATGATGGTGTTCGGGTAGTCGCGCATCAGCATGTCATAAGTCGGCTTGCGCGCCATGGCGATGGCGTTGCCGTGAGTCTCGGCGCGGATGCCCCAGCCGTCAAGGATAGTGAGGATCAGGGGTTTGCGGCGTGACATCCGAACTCCTAGCTTTACTGCAAAAACGAATAATACGATGAAGTGTTCAATGCGGGATATCTAGCGTAGCCGCTGAAGTCTCCCGGTTCGGCGCAGTGCTGGTTCGAAGCAAGACACATCCGAGCAAAGCAGGCAGAGTACACAGCACCAACGTCCAAAGCAATGATCCGAAAATATCGAAGGCTGAACTGTGTATTGGCTTTACTGCGACAAACTGGTAGCTAAAGCCAAATAGAGCGATGCCGCTCAAGCACAGCAACCAAATGCTTGCCTGCCGTTGAAACCATATCGCCAAGGTGCAGCTCGGAAGTATCGTCAGCCCGTACAGCGCAAGGGCGATTACTTCGGGTGCTGTATCGTTTGCACCGATAGTAAACGAACTGAAGAGAACATAGCCGGCAGCGAACAAGCCCCAAACCATCCCCACTCTGATCGTGGCTTTCGTTGCATCACGCATGAGAGTGTTCGATTACTTGGTTTGACGCTCCACAGCTCTTCAGTCTTCGGCGCACCATAGCACTTATTCGCAGTTGATCGATTCGATGCCGAGGTACTCCGCGCCCTGGCCGAGCTCTTCTTCGATGCGCAGGAGCTGGTTGTACTTGGCGATGCGGTCTGTGCGGGAAGCGGAGCCGGTCTTGATCTGGCCCGCTCCTGTGCCGACGGCGAGGTCCGCGATGAAGGTGTCTTCGGTCTCGCCGGAGCGGTGCGAGATGATCGACGTGTAGCCGTAACGGCGCGCCAGCTCGATGGATTCAAGCGTCTCGGTGACCGTGCCGATCTGGTTGACCTTGATGAGGATGGAGTTGGCGACACCCTTCTCGATGCCTTCGCGCAGGCGCTTGGTGTTGGTGACGAACAGATCGTCGCCGACCAGCTGGCAGCGGTCGCCGACTTCATCGGTGAGGATCTTCCAGCCTTCCCAATCGTCTTCCGCGAGGCCGTCTTCGATGGAGACGATGGGGTACTGCCGAACCCAGTCCGCCCAGTACGCGGCCATCTCGGCGGAGGTCTTCTCGCTCTTGTCGGACTTCTTGAAGACGTACTTGCCGGTTTCCTTGACGTAGAACTCGCTGGATGCGGGATCGAGTGCAAGCGAGATGTCCTCGCCAACCGTGTAGCCTGCAGCCTTGATCGCTTCCAGAATCAATTCGATCGCTTCCACGTTCGACTTGAGCGACGGAGCAAAGCCGCCCTCGTCGCCGACAGCGGTGTTGTAGCCCTTCTTCTTGAGCACGCCCTTCAGCGTGTGAAAGGTCTCCGCGCCCCAGCGCAGCGCTTCAGCGAAGCTCTCCGCGCCGACCGGCATGATCATGAATTCCTGGAAGTCAACATTGCTGTCGGCATGCGCACCGCCGTTGAGGATGTTCATCATGGGCGTGGGCAGCAGGCAGGCGTTCACGCCGCCAAGGTAGCGGTACAGTGGCAGCTTCAGCGCGTTCGCCGCGGCGCGCGTACAGGCCATGGAGACGGCAAGGATCGCGTTCGCCCCAAGATTGCCTTTGTTCGGTGTGCCGTCTAACTGCAGCATAGTGGCATCGATCAGGCGCTGGTTGGTGGCGTCCATGCCCGCAAGTTCGGGCGCGATGGCTGTTTCGACATTCTCGACCGCCCCAAGCACGCCTTTGCCCAGATAGACCTCCTTGTCGCCGTCGCGCAGCTCCACGGCTTCGTGCTCGCCGGTGCTGGCGCCGCTCGGTACCGCGGCGCGGCCGATGGCGCCACCTGCCAGGATCACATCGGCTTCAACGGTAGGATTGCCACGGCTGTCAAGGATTTCGCGTGCTTTGATCGAGATGATTTCAGTCATGTTGCCTTTCTGTGTGCCCCCTGCCGCAGCCGCGCCTGGCGCGACAATGCGGTGGGTCAGTCGATCCTGCAGCTTGAGCCGGCGGTCAACAGAGATGCTGTTGCCGCCCAGTCCAACGATGGTCTCAAGCAGCTCAGCCATTGGTAACGTTGACGCAGCGCGCGATAGAAACGCGCGTGACGTTCCCGCAAGTTTAGCAAAGCACCTTTAAGAACGTTATGAACGCGGGCCGTTGACCGTCTTGATTCAACCTGCAAGATCGCGTTCGTACATCGGGCATCCGCAGTAGACTTGGCACACCTGCTGCGTCTGCGGCAGAAGGAGCCTTCTTGTGAAGCCAGCGATCGCGATTACCCTCATCTGCACCGGCATTGCGGTCGCCGGACCTTTGGGAGCACAGCAGACCGGTGTCGCGCACCCGCCGGATGCCATCGTTGAGAACACGCCGATCACCGAGACTCCGCAGGCTCCGGCGGCAAAGCCCTCTGCGGCTATTCCATATGATGCGCCGCAGATTTCGTCTCCTGTTGCCGACACGGCGCGTCCGGCAGTGACGCTGCGTCCGCGCACCGAGGCTGCAGCCGATCCTGATGCAGGCATTGTGATGGACGTGCCGCGCAGGCCGAACGAGCTGCCGACGGGTACGCCTCTGCGCATGCGCCTGCGTCAGGAGATTGCAACCGATTCCACGCCCGCAAACACGCCGTTTGCCGCAGACCTGTCAGAAAATGTAATGAATGCCGGCCGCGTGGTCTTACCGGCTGGCTCGACGGTGGAGGGCACCGTGACGCACGTGCGCGGAGGAAAGCGGTTCCATGGCGCCGCACTGATTCACCTGCAGCCGCAAACCATCGTTCTGCCGGACGGCACACGCATGCCGCTGCGTGCCGCCGTGATCGACACGGATCAGTACGCGCATACGAAGGTCGACGAGGAAGGCAACATTCTGCGCAAGGACCATGTGGGCGCGACGCTCGCTGCCATGTCGTTGACCACCGGTGGCGCTGCTGCCGCGGGTGCGGTCGTCGGCGGCGGAGTGGGAGCGTTGGTGGGCGCTGGTGTCGGCGCGGGTGTCAGCACGGCATGGTGGTTGAAACAGGACCGCCAGACGCATCTGCCGAAGGAATCGCTGATCGTGCTGGAGCTTACCGAGCCGCTGGCGATTCGTGCGCTGGTGCGCGAGCCGGAGTTCTCGGCGATGCCGCCGGCGCGGGTCAGAACTGAAGCGCCGGTTGCCGCTGTGCCGGCGTACGTCGCCCCGCAGAGCTTCGTTCCGACCAACTAAGCAGTTACAGTCCAGGGCCCCGGCCAAGCATGGATTCTGTATCGACTTCCATGCCGAAGCGCGCAAGTTCGCGCTTCTGCATGGAGTAGTCGACGAGAAAACCGATGCCGATGGCGAGATTGATGACGCCGGCGCCAGACACGATCAGGACCGGACGGATGGCCAGAACCGCGTACAGGATGAAGCCGAACAGGATGAGTCCTATGCCGCAGGAGAGCAGCACCGTCGCCGATCTGCGTGTGTTGGCCAGGCTGCGAAGCGGATCGCGAACCTTCTTTTCCTCTTCGTTGGCAACGGCGAACATGCGCTCGATCTCGGCAAGCGGCACGCCGCGGTTGAGCATGGCGATCCGCTCCTGCGTACGCAGTTCTTTGCCGCGCATTTCAGAGTAGATACCGCTGGCGCCAAGACCCAGGATCATGATGCAGCCGGCGACGGGAACGATGAAGGGACTGTCGAAGATGGTGCTCATTGGTGTTTCTCCTTTTCGCCGGCGTTAGACTTCACGGCATGCAACAAGTTTCAGAGTGCAGCGTGAAACTTTCGCGATGGGGTCACGGTCTTACTCTTCCTCAACGATGCAGACCGCCAGCTTTGAAGAGATCGTTCGCGAGCATGGGGGCATGGTGTTCCGCATGCTGGTGCGGCTGACCGGCTCGCGCGAGCACGTGGACGATCTTGCGCAGGATGTGTTCCTGCGGCTGCATCGTGCGCTGCCGTCGTTCCGCGGTGACGCGCTGCTGACGACGTATCTGCACCGCATCGTCGTGAATGTGGCTCAGGACGAGTGGAAGCGGCGGCAACGCGAAGATCGGCGTTCCACTTCGTTGTCTGATGATGTTTCGGTGTGGGAAGAGCGGCTTGCGCATCCTGCCCCGAACGCGGAGCAGCAACTGGCAACCCGCGAGCTGCAGGCGCAAGTCGAAGAAGAGTTGACCAAGCTCAGCGCCGTGGAGCGAAGCGTGCTGGTCCTCTATCATCAGGAGGAGCGAAGTTATCAGCAGATTGCCGAGTCGCTTCGTCTGCCGATCGGCACGGTTCGAACGCATCTTCACCGCGGACGCAACAAGCTGCGCATCGCACTGCAACATACGAGGGGAGGGCCGGCATGAGTGATTTCGCCAGAACGCAAGACATCGAAATGGATCGCATCGTGCAGGCGCTTGAGACGGCCCCGGACGTTGCGATGCCGGATAACTTCGCAGCCCGTGTGATGGCACGCGTGCCGCGGCAGCCGCAACGCCGGTTTGTGCTCCGCCAGGCCATGCAGACGGAAGCGCGCATCGGCCGTAGGCTCGCTCTGGCCGCGCTGGTGCTGTTGGTTGGGAGCATGCTGCTTCTGGCGCCGCACACGGCCGGCTCGGAGATCTGGTTGTTGCTGCAGGCCGTATTGTTCACGCAACTGGTCGCGCTTCTGCTGTGGATGGGGATCTCGTATAAGCGGCTGTTGT
>CAZZVI010000021.1:0-21345 GCA_964657335.1 uncultured Terriglobus sp. | reverse complement strand
GAGCAGCCGCTTCCAGTTGCGAGTGTTGCGCTGATAGCTCTTCTTCAGGTCGTTCAGGATGAGGTCAAGGTCGCTTGAGCCTTGCAGGCGCGACCATGCCGGATTCTTGACGAACCACGGATAGTTCTCATTGCCGAGGTACACGGCGCGGCGCAGCCAGTGCAGCGCCTCGCTGCTTTCACCATCCACGGCGAAGTACGTGGCGAGGCGATAGGCCATTTCGCTGTCCGCCTCGGCTGCGGCCAGCGTCTGCTCGACGATGAAGGTGGATGCCTTCGCGCGCTCGCCCAGCATGGCGTAGCACATGGCGATGGTTGGATGCACGATGCGCAGGGAATCGTCTTCTGCGATCACCTCTTCCAGCGCGGCAATTGCCTCTTTCAGCCGGCCCTGCCGCATGTGCTGATAGGCGCGCGTGATGCGCAGCATGGGCTGCCGCGGTTCCAGCGTCAGTCCCTTCTGGATCTCTTCGCCGGCCAGCTCGAACTGGTTCTGATACTGGTACACGCGGGCGCGGTGGTTGTAGATGATGGGAGCGTCGGATGGGCTGAGGCGAAGGGCAATGCCGAACTCCTTCAGCGCCTGTTCGTACTGACCGTCGCTGCGCAGCGTCATGCCGGCGATGCGATGGACGTTCCAGTCGTTCGCGGTGGTCTGTAGCAGGTGCGCGATGCCATGCCGCGCGCTTTCCTTTTCGCCGCGCGACAGCAGCATGTAGACGCGATAGAGGTTTGCCTCCACCGAACTGGGATCGAGCGCCAACGCTTTGTCGAGCGCGCGCCGCATCTCCAGCAGGTGCATCTGGCCGCCGAGGCCGTGGCGCAGATATTGCAGATGCGTGATGCCGAGGCCGCTCCAACCGGGCGCATAGCTCGGATCACCTTCCACCACGCGGACGAACAACTCCTGTGCGCGCTGCAGGTCTTCAGGGCTGCCGGTGCGAAACATGAAGGAACTTAAGAGCGCCCGCGCCTGCAGGTAATCTTCTGAAATCTCACCTTCGAGCGGTCCAGCATTATCCTGCTCCGTCGCCTCTCTCTTTTTCGATGGGCGTACGGCCGCGCCGCCGCTCAACGCGCTGAAGATCTCCGTGCCGATCTCGTTCTGAACGGCCACCAGATCAAACGATTCCACGTTGATGGAACCGCCCGCTCGCACGGCCTGCTCGGGCACATGCAGCATCTGCCAGTTCAGATCGAAGCCCTTGTCGCTGCGCAGGAAGCTTCCGGCAACGACGTATTCGACCGACAGCTTGCGACCGATGCTCAACGGGTCCATCTGGCCCGGAGGCACGTTCATCAGCGTGCTCGATGGGCGAACCACAAGGCTCTGCATGCGCGCAAGGCGCGCGCTGATGGCGTCGGCAAGCGCGTGGCCGTAGAGCGATGCGGCATCTGCCGGGCCCATATTGACGAAGGGCAGCACGACGATGGTGTTGTGACTCTGGTTGCCACCGCTCTCGCGAAAGCGTTCGGCCAGCATGGAGAGCAGGCCGGTGGACCGCTTCTCCTCTTCAAGCGTGCGGAACTCGAGGTTCGTCTGCACGGACAGGCTTGCGGACGGCACGACCAGTGATTCGAGCTGCGACGTTTTCAGGATGGTACGAAGGCTTTCTCGCAACTCCGCAGCCGAGTTAAAACGCTCCGCTGGCTGCTTCTGTAGGCAGTGCAGGATTGCGCTCTCTAACTCGACTGATGCGTCGGGAACGAGTTCGCGGATCGATGGCGGCTCGGCGAATTGAATGGCGCGGACGGTCTGAAAGTCCGGCGTATCGGGCCGGTGGAAGGGGTGCCGGCCGGTCAACAGCTCATACAGCACCACGCCCAGCGCGAAGATGTCGCTCTGCACCGAGCTTTGGCCGGTGACGAACTGTTCCGGGGCCATGTAGGCGATGGTGCCGCCGCGCGCGGTGTAGGTGCCGCTGAGCGCGGGCTGGCGTTGCGCGTGGATCGCCGGATCGAAGTCGGCCTCTTCCACGCGGATGCGCCGCGCCAGGCCGAAGTCCAGGATCTTTAGCAGTCCACCGTCGGTCAGGATCAGGTTGGCGGGTTTCAGATCGCGATGGAAGATGCCGAGCGAGTGTGCCGCGGCCAGGCCGTCCGCGATCTGGATGCCGACCGAGAGGACGAGTTCGACTGTTGCCGGTCCGCTTGCAACCAGGCGATCGAGCGGCTTGCCCGGCACATATTGCATCACGATGTAGGCTTCGTCTCCGATCTCGCCCACGTCGTAGATGGCGCAGACGTTCGGATGGTCGATGGCGGATGCGAGCCGCGCCTCGCGCAGGTAGGTCGTGCGCATCTGCTCGGGAGTCAGCGTGCCGCGCTGCAGCAGCTTCAGCACGACAGGCCGCTGCAACTGCGTATCGTTGGCCAGGAACACCACGCCACTGCCGCCCGTGCCAAGTTTGCGGTCCAGTTCGTAGTGCTCGATGACGCGGTGCTTCATGGCCTGATTATCTCAGGCTGCCGGGAACGGACTGTGACATCACCGACCCGTCGATCAGTGGTTGTGCCGATGCGGAACGTTGCCGTTGCGTGCTTCTTGCGCAGGAAGATTGCGCCCGCGCGAGCGCCAGCCAAACAGGAACATTGTGCTGCCGAAGACGAGCATCACCAGACCCCATCCCAGGTTCACGTTCAGGCCAAGCGAAAGCGCATATTGCACACTGCCCCATGTGAGCAGGCCGTAGCCGAGCAGAATGATGCCGATGATGGAAAACATTAGGCCAAGCGGCAGACGCAGATCGAGACCCATTAAGTCCTCCGGACAGTTCCGGTTATCTGAAGATCACGTTGAGAGCCACGAGAATCATGACGACCAGGATGCCCAGCGAAGCAGGTTTTCGGTACCACGGCAAGTGAGCATCCGATGGCTTTGGAGTCAGGGAATAGACCAGGCCCACGAGCTCGGCTTCTTCGCGCGGACGCGTTATGAAGCTGACACCGGCCGTGACCGCAAGATTGATCGAGAAGGCGAAGATCGCCGTCCAGAAGTTCTGTGCCATCTCGCTTGGATAGGTGTGGACATGAGCGATCCATCCGCCATGGATGCCTGCCGACGCTCCCGCGGGAAGCGTTAGGCCATGGTGGATCAACGCGGCGCCGGTGCCGCTGATCAGGCCGGCAAAGGCCGCGTGGCCGGTCGTGCGTTTCCAGAACATGCCCAGCAGAAACGTCGCGAACAGAGGCGCGTTCACGATGGAAAAGACAAGCTGCAGCGTGTCCATGATGTTGTTGAAGCCGGTCACGAGATAGGCGGCGCCAACCGAGAGGATAACGCCGCCGACGGTTGCCCATCGGCCCATCTTCAGGTAATGCTGATCGCTGGCATTCTTGTTCAGATAGCTCTGGTAGATGTCATAGGTCCACACCGCGTTAAAGGCGGTGACGTTGCCCGCCATGCCCGACATGAAGCTTGCCAGCAGGGCCGTCAATCCCAGGCCCAGGATGCCGGTCGGATAGTAGTGCAGCAGCAGCGTTGGGATGGCAAGATCGTAGTTGTAGACGGGCTGGCCGTGCGAATCCACCTGCATGACGCCAGTTGCCGGATTCATCTTGATAGGAATCAGGCCCTTGTCGCCGTAGGTCGCGCTGGCCACGCCCTGGGTTGTGGTGGCGCGCGTTGCAACAGCGGGCGCAGCGACAGCGATCAAGCCCGGCAGGATGACGAGGAACGGAAAGACCATCTTCGGCAGTGCTGCGATTAACGGCACGCGGCGCGCGCTCTCTTCGCTGTCGGCGGCCATGGCGCGCTGCACCACGAGGAAATCCGTACACCAGTAGCCGAAGCTCAGAACAAAGCCGAGGCCCATGGTCAGGCCGAACCACTCCACACCCAGTGGGTTCGTGCTGGCATGCTCCATACCGCGCCAGGAATGCGTGTACGCCGCGGGCAGCTTTGCCTGCAGGCCGTGCCATCCGCCCACGTTGCGCAGGCCGAGATACACCAGCGGCAGAAAGCCCGCCACGATCAGGAAGAACTGCAGCACTTCGTTATAGATCGCGCTCGTCAGGCCGCCGAGGAAGATATACGCCAGCACGATCACGGCTGAGATCAGCACAGAAATGTGGAAGACATACGCGTCGGGCACGATGCCCTTGAAGATGCCGAGCGCATCGATCAGCAGCGCCATCGCATACATGGAGATACCTGACGAAAACAGCGTCATGATGCTGAATGAGATCGCATTCAGAGCGCGAGTCTTTTCGTCGAAGCGCATGCGCAGGTACTCCGGCACGCTGCGCGCCTTGGAGCCGTAGTAGAACGGCATCATGAAGATGCCGACGAACACCATCGCCGGCACGGCTCCGATCCAGTAGAAGTGGCTGGTTGCGAGCCCGTACTTCGCCCCGGACGCGCCCATGCCGATGACCTCCTGCGCGCCAAGGTTCGCCGACAAAAAAGCGAGGCCGCACACCCACGCAGGAATGGCCCTACCAGCGAGAAAGAAGTCGTTGCTGGTACGCATGTAGCGCTTCAGCGCGACCCCGATACCGAGAACAAAGGCGAGGTAGACGGCCATGATGAGCCAGTCAACCGCTCCCAGATGCACACCCATATCTCAAGCTCCATAGCGCTTCCAACACTTTGTGGATGCCGCACCAGCCTAGACGCCATCCGCAGTTTCGTCCATCTTCTTGAAACGGCTGCGCTAACTGCTGCGCGCCCAAGTCGAAGCGCGTCGTGTGTGCAGTTTTGCTCAGAACAGGCGTCCCACGCCTACAACTCTGCATCCAAATCAGCTTAAGAACACATACCCGCAGTGCAGCACGCTTCGGCGGTGCACATAGAACTGCACCGGAGAATGAAGTCCCAATGGCTGCAACCATCCTGCTGATTGACGATAACGCCGTGCAGGCCGCAACGCGGCAAGCCATTCTGAAGCGCTCCGGCTACTTCGTCATCCCAGTGTTGAACCCGCAGCGCGCCCTGCAGCAGTTTCGCGACAATGACTTTCCGGCAGAGATCGACCTGGTCATTACCGACCACATTATGCCCGGCATGAATGGTTCAGAGTTTGTCCGCGAGCTCCGCGGGATGCATCCGAACATTCCCGTGCTGGTGATCAGCGGCATGGAAGAAGCGGAAGAGAAGTATCAGGGGATGAACGTCCTGTTCCGGCTGAAGCCGCTGCTGCCGGACAACCTGCTGGCGTCTGTGGACCGGCTGGTGCAGCCCGCCGCCGCCACGCGCCAGGCGTAGCGAATATCGGTCTGAAGCGGTACCTACCTATTTGCTGAACGAGAGTGCCCCTGCGACAATGAGAGATGCGCCAGACATGGCGTTTGCGTACCTATCATGCCTCATCCCATGCCCCAGTTCGGGACCTTCGCGCTGATTCTGGCGCTCTGTCTCTCCGCGTATACGCTGTTCGCGGGCTCGCTCGCGCTGTTTGCCGGCGCGCGCGGCATGCAGATGCGCATCGCGCCGGAGCGGCTGGGAGAGACGGCTCGCCGCGCAGGAATCGCCAGCTTCATTGCGGTATTGTGCGCGGCGTTTGCGTTGGTCTGGGCGGCCTTTACCAACGATTTTTCTGTCGAGTACATCCGGGAACACACCAACATCGCGCTCAACCCGGCTTATAAGTTCTCAGCTCTCTGGAGCGGCCAGGAAGGCTCGCTGCTCCTTTGGGTGTTTCTCACCACCGCCTATGGTTTTGTGCTCAGGCTTCGGCACCGGACGGATGTTCGGCTCTTCGCGTATGCATCGACGATCCTCGCGGCCGTGCAGGTGTTTTTTCTTGCCCTGCTGAACTTTGCCGCCGAGCCATTTTCGCTGACCAAGGGCCCCCTGCCCCTGGATGGCAATGGCTTAAACCCGCTGCTGCAGTATCCGGAGATGGTGATCCACCCGCCCATGCTGTACCTGGGCTATGTCGGGTTTTCCGTGCCGTTTGCGTTTGCGCTGGGCGCGTTGATGATGAAGTATCCCGGCGAAAAGTGGATTCGCATCACACGTCGGTGGACACTCGTAACGTGGCTATTCCTGACCGTCGGCATCTCGCTCGGCATGCACTGGGCCTACGCGGTGCTGGGCTGGGGCGGTTACTGGGGATGGGACCCGGTGGAGAACGCATCGTTCTTGCCATGGCTGACGGCTACCGCGTTTCTGCATTCCGTCATGATGCAGGAAAAGCGCGGCATGATGAAGAAGTGGAACGTCTGGTTGATCTTCCTGACCTTCATGCTGACAATCCTTGGAACGCTGCTGACGCGGTCGGGCCTTGTCAGCAGTGTGCACGCGTTTGCGCAGAGTTCCATAGGCAACTGGTTTACGACGTTCCTCTGCATTATCTTCGCGGTGTGCCTCTTCACATTCTTCCGGCAGAGCGGCCACCTGCAAAGCGAGCACAAGCTGGAGGCGATCGTCTCGCGCGAGAGTTCGTTCCTATTCAACAACCTGGTGCTGCTGGTCGCATGTTTTACCGTGCTGTTCGGCACGCTGTTCCCCGTGCTTAGCGAGTACGTGCAGGGCTCGAAGGTTACGATGGGCGCGCCGTTCTTCAATCGCGTCGCGGTGCCGATCGGATTGTTTCTTCTTGCACTCACCGGTGTCGGTCCGCTCTTAGCGTGGCGCGCGACGTCTCTGCGTTCGATCCGCCGCAACTTCATCCTGCCATGCACGGCTGTCGTCGGCAGCGCTGCCATCCTGATGATCAGCGGCCTGCGGCCCTGGAGCGCTCCGTCAGAAGATCTCGAAGCGCAGCTGTACGCGCTGGTCTGCTTCTCCATCGGTGCCGGCGTGCTGGTTGCCGTGGGCGCGGAGTTCCTGCGCGGCGTGCACGTGGTGCAGACGCAGACCGGCAGGAACTTCGGGAGCGCAGCCTTCACCCTGACCATGCGCAACAACCGGCGGTACGGTGGTTACCTTGTGCACTTCGGCATTGTGGCACTGTTCGCAGGTCTTGCAGGGTCGGCCTTCAACCAGGCGAAAGAGCTTGAGATGGGCTACGGCGATTCGCTCTCGATCGGCAACTACAAGCTCGTCTGCGAGAGCTACACGCAGGATTCGAATGCGAACTACGACACGGATTTTGCGCTGCTCGATGTCTATCGTGGCGACAAGAAGCTGACGCAGATGGCGCCGGAGCGCCGCTTCTACAACGCCAGCCAGACAACCTCGACCATGGTGGCGATCCACTCCACGCTGCTGCGTGATCTGTACGTCGTCTTCGAAGGCCGCAATCCCGAGACAAACCGCCCCATCATCAAAGTCTTCCTCAATCCGCTGGTCTCTTGGATCTGGATCGGCGTTGCCGTTGTGATCGCCGGTACCTTTCTTGCGCTGCTCCCGGGCATCCGCCCCATGCTCAGCAACAAGGCAGCACCTGCGATGCCGGAGCGGGAATTGCAGGCAGTGGGTGGCGATTAAGATGGTTCATCTTCTGACTCATCTTCGCTTTCTGCTGCGCAATCGCGCTCTACAGATCCTGCTGGTCTTTTGCGTGGCCTTGGTGACGATCGGGGCTGGTGACACGAGCTCGCGCTTCTCGGCCATCGGCCACAAGATGGTTTGCGTTTGCAGCTGCGGGCAGATTCTGCTGGAGTGCAACCACGTTGGCTGCCCTGACTCTGACCGCATGATTGGCGAACTGCGCACGCAGGTTGCGGGCGGCGGAGGCGATACCAGCATCTTTAACTGGTTTGTCGCGAAGTATGGCCCCACCGTGCTGGCCGCGCCTATTCGTGGTGGCTTCGACAACGCTGCGTGGATCGTGCCGATCGTTGTCTTCGTGCTCGCCATTGCGCTCACGGCGTGGCTCATCAACCGCTGGAAGGGCCGGCACATGCTGCTCGCAGCGGATGGAGCGCCCATCGCCTACAACCCGCCGAGCGACATGCGCGACCGCATTCGCCGCGACACGGAGTTCTGACCATGGGCCTTGTTGCTGCCGGCATCCTCTTCACCGCGCTCTTCGCTTACACCTTCTGGCCTGAGAAGAACCCGTTCATCCAGCGTGCAAATAGCCGGCTTGATTTTCTTCGCGAGCGGCGCGACATGGTCTACGCCAACCTGCGCGACTTGAACTTCGAGTACAAGGCCGGCAAGTATCCGGAAGAAGACTTCGCCGCGCAGCGCGACATGCTGGAAGGCGAAGCCGCCACCATCGTGTCAGAGATCGACGTGCTGGAGCGCGTCTAGTACACGACCAAAGAGCGAACGCAGAGTACGCCATGTTTCCGCAAAGTGCGCAACGATCCGGGCAGCTAGACTTCATCCGCTCTTCTCTGCGTACGCTGCGGTAACCTCCGCGTTCGCTCTTCACGAAGCCCAGAGTAGCGGCCGGAATGTTACCCTGCGAGGGTATCCAGAGAACCAAGCCGACACACAAGGAGCAGTCATGCCCCTGCGACCCCTTCGTATCGTTGCAGCCATCGCATTCGCAGCCACGACCCTGCTCGCGTTTGCCCAGCCTGCCTATAAGCCGCAGCATGGCTCGGAGATTCTTTGGGACAAGTGGGGCGTGCCGCACATTTTTGCGAAGAACACGCGCGACATGTTCTACCTGTACGGCTACGCGCAGGCAGAGGCACATGGCGACTTGCTAATGCACGTGATGGCCGGCAGCCGCGGCAAATCCAGCGAGATCTATGGCCCCGGCGAGGCCGACCGCAATCTGAAGACAGATCGATGGGTGCTGCTGAACGAAGTGCCGCAACGCGCACAAGTGTGGCTCGCAAAGCAGACGCCGGAGTTTCGCGGCTACATGGAAGCCTTCGCGGCCGGCATCAACGCCTATGGCAAGGCGCATCCTGAAAAGCTGACTGCTGAGTCGAAGCAGGTGCTGCCGCTGAGCGCGCTCGACATCCTGCAGCATGAAGAGCACTTCGTCAACTTCGAGTTTGTCGCGGGCCGTGCTTTGATGGAGCCGCGCACCGCTACGACCGCCTCGGTCGAGCAGCCGGAATCGCCCTTCGCTCCGACCAACATGGATATGCAGGACGGCTCGAATGGATGGGCCATCGGGCCGTCGCACACCACGAGCGGCAGCGCCATGCTGCTGATGAATCCGCATCTCGCGATGGGCGGCGAGCAGACCTACTTCGAGGTGCATCTGACCGCGCCGGGCATCAACCTGTACGGAGCGACGCAGGTCGGTCTGCCGGTGCTGCGCTTCTGCTTTTCGGATTACGTTGCGATCACCAATACGGTGAACACCAACAACGGCGCGCTGCTCTACAGGATCACCGAGAAAGACGGCGGCTACCTCTATGACGGCAAGGTGATGAAGTACGAGACGGCGCAATATCCCTTCCGCATCAAGCAGCGCGACGGCAGCTTCACGACCGAGATCGTTCAGGTGCAGAAGACGGTGCAGGGACCGGTGATCCGCCGCGACAGCGGTCAGCCGGTCGCGCTGTTCGCCGCAGGTCTCGACAAGCCGTTCTTCCTGGAGCAGTACTGGAAGATGGACCTGTCGCACAATCTCGCCGAGTACCAGGCGCAGCTCAAGCGGCTGGAAGTGCCGATGTACAACATCCTGTACGCCGACCGCGACGGCCATATCGAGTACCTTTTCAACGCCAACGTGCCGCGCCGCACGGGCGACTGGGCCATGTGGGGCAAGCCTGTCGATGGATCGACCAGCAGTACCATGCCGCACGGCAGCCTGAGCTACGACGAGTTGCCGAAGCAGATCGATCCCGCCAGCGGCTATGTGCAGAACTCCAATGAACCTCCGTGGGATGCGGCTTGGCCGACGATGATCGACCGCAGCGCGTATCCCGCATACATCTCGTCTTACTTCCCGCTCTTCCGTTCAGACCGCGCCCTGCGCATGCTGAGTGAAGATAAGAAGATCAGCTTTGACATGCTGCTGCAGAAGAAGTTCTCCACGCGCATGGAGATGGCGGACCGCGTGCTCGACGACCTGCTTGCGGCGGTCGATCAGTACGGCTCGCCACGAGCGAAGCAGGCCGCGGCCGTGCTGAAGGCGTGGGATCGCCAGTGCGAAGCTGACTCGCGCGGTGCGCTGCTGTTCTACACGTGGGCGCAGAAGTTCATCGGTCCCAGCGTCGGCATGACGACGGTTGCGGCGCAGAAGAACTTCGCCGTGCCGTACGAAGTCGACAAGCCACTGACGACGCCACGCGGCATCAAGGACCCGAAGGCCGCGGCGCAGATGCTCGCCGACGCAGCCGACGAAACCGTCAGCCTGTACGGCGCGCTGG
Source organism: uncultured Terriglobus sp. (assembly GCA_964657335.1). Classification (GTDB taxonomy): domain Bacteria; phylum Acidobacteriota; class Terriglobia; order Terriglobales; family Acidobacteriaceae; genus Terriglobus. The sequence goes on along the minus strand of CAZZVI010000021.1, from coordinate 11,170 downwards.
ACACGCCTTGGGGCAAGGTGATGCGGCTGCAGATCAACGGCCAGTCTGACGGTAACACCGCCGCGGAGCGCGGGCCTGCGATGAACGGCGTCGATCTGTCCGGCAACGGAGGCTACGGCAACCTCGGCGTCTTCCGCGTCTTCACGTGGGGACCGCTGCTCGACGGCATCAAGACACCGGTCCACGGTGACGGCTTCACCATCGCGCTGGAGTTCTCAAAGACCGGCATCAAGCAGGCGAAGACGTTTGTGTTCTACGGCGAATCGTCGCAGCCGGGATCGCCTTTTCACACCGACGAACTGCAGTTGATGGAGAAGAAGCAGTGGCGCGACGTGTGGCGGACGCGGGCCGAGGTGACGGCGAATCTTAGTTCACGCGACACGTTCTAAAGAGCAGTACGCAAAGTGCGCGAAGGTCACGCGAAGTACGCAGAGAGATTCACAGCCTTTCCGCGTACTCTGCGATCTTTGCGTGCACTTCGCGTCCTTTGCGTACTGCTCTTACCGAAGTCAGCTCAAGCAGTAGACTTGAAGGGATGCGTCACCTGCGCCTATTCCTTCTCGCCCTTCTTGCCCTGCCAGTCTCCGCGCTTGCCGCGTCCACGCTTACCGGCACGGTGACCAACGGCACCACCAGCAAGCCTTCCGGCGGCGACACGGTCACGCTGATCCGCCTCGCGCAGGGCATGCAGGAGGCGACGCATACCACCACCGACAGCAAGGGCCACTACTCGCTCGACGTGCCGGATGATGGCATTCACCTTGTCCGCGTGACGCATGAGGGTGCGAACTACTTTAAGCCCGCGCCTCCTGGTACGACGAATGTGGACATCGATGTCTACGCCGTCGCCGCGAAGGTGCCTGGCGTGACGCTTGAGGCGGACGTGATGCGTGTGCAGTCCGAGCCGGACGGCAAGAGCCTGCGCATTGTGCAGCACTTCTTCCTGAAGAACGAATCGACTCCGCCGAAGACGCAGTTTTCCGATGCGACCTTCGACTTCACGCTGCCCGACGGCGCGACCGTCGAGGGCGCGGCAGCGCAGGGGCCGGGTGGCATGACGGTGCAGTCGCAGCCGGTTCCGCTGAAGGCGAAGAACCACTACAGCTTCAACTTTGCCGTGCGGCCGGGCGGCCAGACGCAGTTCCAGGTGAGCTACAAGGTGCCGTACAGCGGCACGCTGAAGCTCTCTCCCACAACTGCCATGAAGGCCGACAACGTTGTCGTGATGCTGCCGAAGGCGATGAAGTTCGACGGCGGTAACACACCGTGGGTCAGCGTCACCGAGGAGACGGACGCGCAGACCTACGTGGCGCGCAACATCGCGGCGAATGATGCATCCGTCTTCACCGTCAGCGGCCAGGGACAACTGCCGCGGCAGACCACAACGGCCGGCGATGCCAGCCAGCAGGACCAGGGTAACGGGCCGCCGACCGGCACACCCGCAACGGGAGCCGATCCCAACGCCGATGCCGGCTCGAACACTTCGCCGACTCGTCCGGGCGGCGGGCTGGGCAATCCTATCGATACACCCGATCCGCTGAGCAAGTACAAGTGGTGGATCATCAGCGGCATCCTGCTGGCCCTTGCCGGTGGAGCGGGTTTCCTGCTGTCCCGACCGGCGACGGTTGCCGTTGCGGGGCAGCCCGCGAACGCTCCGGACACGCCCGCCGCCGCGCCGCATGCCCAGCCTGCGTCGGTCCTGAGCGCGTTGCGTGACGAGCTGTTCACGCTTGAGAGCGATCGCCTGACCGGCCGCATCACGCAGGAGCAGTACGACCGCGTCAAGCCCGCGCTTGAGATCGTGCTGGGGAACGTGCTCCAGCGCGGCGCATCGGAGAAGAGCTGACATGGCCGTTGCCGCTCGCATCCTGCGCCTGCTTGCCTTTACCGTCTGGATAGGCGGCCTCGCGTTCTTCGGAGCGGTGGTCGCGCCAACGGCGTTTCGCACCTTCGGAGCGACGGAGTCGTTTGCGGTGTTCATTGCACGCTCGCTGCTGATGCTGCACAGCATCGGGCTTTGGTGTGGCGTGGCGATGCTGGTGGCGCTGCGCATGTTGGGCAATCGAGCCTACAAAATGGGCGCGCAATTGGTGCTGGTGGTGCTGATGCTTGTGCTCACCTTCGCCTCGAACAGGCTCATCATCCTGCCGATGGAGCATGACCGGCAGGCTGCCGGCGGCGACGTCAGCATCCTGCTGCGGGGTTCGCCGCTGCGCGAGGACTTCGAGGCGCGTCATGCGTGGTCCACGCGCGTCGAGGGTGTGGTCATGCTCGCCGGTCTTGGCCTTGCCGTGCTGATCGGCATGGAGGCTGGTTTGCGCGAGCGGATTTCGACGGCCCCGCCTCGCAAGGTGTTCGATCGTTCGACTGACGAGTAGGGTCCCCCCTATGTTGTCTTTTCGCTAAAGTGCTCATAAAAGGAAAGTTAGCGAGAGTGCAAGTGTAAAATCTTCATTCGGTTGAGCTTACGCGCAACATATTGCAAAAAAACAAGTTACATCGAACGCTCCGCGTAAGAACCCACCCAGCTTCGCCGCGCTTCACCGTCGGCGCCCTGGGGGCGAGTTCAGCCTGGAGGCCAGGTTGAAGACTCGAACCTCGGCGGCTGAAGCCGCTTTCGATGGCTTATGTTTCTACCTCGGGGCGGCTAAAGCCGATCCAGTTGGAGCTTTGCTTTCACCTTGGACGAATTCGGCGGCCCAAGCCCCTCCGTTATGGCTTGCTTTCTGCCTCGGGAACCGGTTCGACGGCTCAAGCCGCTTCATCACGCTTTGCTATCTCGGAGGCGGAAGCCAGCCGCGTGCCGGGCTGCTTGAATCCCTATTACTATTCTAGCGATCTGGTGGAAATACCATGCCAACTTTATCTCGCTTACTTCTCAACGACATAGGACCTTCCGGGGCTTGACAGGTTTTGCCGTCGTGTCTTCGATTCGCCCTGTGTAGCCTTGCTCCTCTGGGCCTGTTGTCCCGTAACGAAGTGAAAGCTTGCCCTGAGCTTGCCGAAGGGGGTCTGCTGTCAGCCCTTCGCCAGCATTTCCGCCGGTGCGGCCAAACAGCAGCTCCCTACGCTTCGCTACGGGATGACAAACTTCGAGGAGGGAAGAAGCTACGGAGTCTTCGGCGTCACGCGGAACACGCCGCCGGCCTTGTCGTCCTCCAGCATCCACAGAGCGCCGTCCGGTGCGACCTCCACGTCGCGGATGCGGTGGCCGACGTCCCAGCGCTCGGCCGGCTTGGCGCCGCCCCTGCCGTCGAAGACGACGCGGGTGATGGACTTGCTGGCCAGGCCGCTGATGAGCGCGGAGCCGTTCCACTGCGGAAACATGGCGCCCTTGTAGAACATGATGTTGCCCGGAGCGATGACCGGCACCCAGTAGATGACGGGTTTCACCAGGTCAGGCCGCGTGTCCGGGCTGGGGATCGGCTTGCCGTTGTAGTTCTTGCCGTAGGAGACGAGCGGCCAACCATAGTTCTTGCCCTTTTCGATCAGGTTCAGCTCGTCGCCGCCAAAGGGGCCATGCTCCACCTCCCACAGGCGGCCGTCGGGTCCGAAGGCAAGGCCGTAGGGTGTGCGGTGGCCGATGCTCCAGGTCTCCGCGGGTGTCAGGTTCGGCCCGGGAAAGGTGTAGGTGCGGACAACCGGTGCGTCCGGCGCAGCGATAGTATCGGACGGTGGCGCAATCACCGGGACTGTGGGCGTGCCGGTCTTGCCGGCCATGGGATTGCCCGGCGCGGGCTTGCCGTCCAGGGTCAGGTGAAGGATTTTGCCGAGCGGCTGGTTCGGATCCTGCGCGGGCGTGAAGCGTTGCCGTTCGCCGACGGTGAGGAACAGCGACTTGCCGTCTGGAGCAAACGCGATGGCTGCCCCGAACTGTCCGCCCTGGCCGCGTTCTCCGTCACGCCAGATCACCTGCAGCCCTTCCAGGCTCGCGGCGTCCGCGGTGAGCGCGAGACGTGCCTTCGCGAGAGCGAGGCTCGAACCATCGTCGCCGGGCTCGGAGTAGGTCAGGTAGACGCTGTGGTCCTTGGCGTAGTTGGGAGACAGGAACACTCCCAGTTGGCCGCCCTGTCCCTTGTACAGAACCGGCGGCACGTTCGCGACGGAGGTCTTTGCTCCCGCCTGCGTCACCAGCTGCAGGCCGCCGGTTTTTTCGGTGATCAGCATGCGCCCGTCGGGCAGAAAGGCGATGCGCCACGGGAAGCTCAAGGTTGTGACCTGCGTCATGGTGAAGGGTGTGGTCGGCTCGGGTTTGTGCTCGCCGTCGTTGACTTGTGCGCCGGCCTGAGTCGCCGCGAGTGCGGTGAACAGTCCCGCCAGTACCAGTTGTTTCATTTTGGATTTTTCCTCTGCAGCGTCGATTGTCGAGCTTTAGCCAACGCTCTAAGCATACGACGAGGAGACGACTTCGCTCCACGCCGCTCCCTTGCCAGCGAGCGATTCGCCATAGAATGAAAGGCGAACGTGTCGACAGCCGGCCAAATCGAAGCACTGTCTGCATCGCCGGTGGAGGCGGACCCGCTGCGCGGAGCAAAAGGAGACGTGGCAAGCCTGGTCAGAGGCTTCGATTGGTCCGGGACGCCGCTGGGTCCGGTCTCCGGCTGGGACGCCATGCTGCTGGCTGCCGTGCGCATGGTGCTCTCCGCGCAGATTCCCATGCAGCTTTTCTGGGGGCCGGAGATGATCACGTTCTACAACGACGCCCTTCGGCCTGCGTTCGCGGAAAAACATCCGGCAGCTCTCGGGATGCCAGGCCGTGAGCTTTGGAAAGAGGTCTGGCCTGTCGTTGGTGAGCAGCTCGAGGCAGTGCTGTCTGAGGGCAGGGCGTTCCAGTTCCATGCCGTGCCGCTGCAGTGGCTTCGCAACGGTGTCATGGAAGAGATGTACTGGGATTACAGCTACAGCCCCATGTTTGCTTCCGACGGCCGCGTGGGTGGCATCCTGAACGTTGCTTTGGAGGTGACGCAGGCAGTTCGTGCGCAGCAGCGGCTCTCCGAGTCGGAGACGCGTTCCTCACAGGTGGCGGGGCAGTTGCGCCAGGTTCTGGACGCGACAAGCGATGCGGTCGTGGGAGTGAATCGCGACTGGATCGTGACATATCTGAACCCGGCAGCAGAAGCGATCTACGGCTCCGGCAGCGAGATCACCGGACGCAACGTGTGGGAGCGTTTTCCCGATGCGGTGTACGAAGGCTCGCCGTACGTGGAGCACTACTATCGCGCGATGATTGAGGGCAGGTCGGGCCGCTTTGAAGCGCACTATCCCGCGCCGCTCAACATCTGGATTCAGCTTGAGGTTTACCCGACGCCGGACGGCATCGTCACCTTTTCAAGGGACATCACGGAACGGCGACGCGCTGAGAAGGCACTCGAGGAGAGCGAACGCGTTGCGGTGCACAGCGAACGGCAGCTCAAGGTCATCACCGATGCGCTGCCGTCTTACCTGTCCTATCTCGATTCAAATCTTCGCTATGTGCGTGTGAACCACACGTACGAAGAATGGTTCAAGCGTTCGGCACAGGACATCGTCGGGAAATCGATCCATGAGGTCCTCGGACCAGAAGCTGCGGCCGTGGTCGGATCGCAAATGCAGGACGCGCTGGCTGGACAGCGAAAGCAGTTTGAATACAAGCTGCGGCTGTTCGGCGAAGATCGCGTCCTGAGTGTCGTACACATTCCGGACCTTGCTGAAAACGGCGAAGTGCAGGGTGTCATTGTTCAGGGGCAGGATGTCACCGATCGCAAGCGCGCAGAAGAGGCATTGATTCAAAGTGAGAAGCTCGCCGCTGTGGGACGCCTGGCAGCGTCGATCGCGCATGAGATCAACAACCCCCTGGAGTCGGTCACGAACCTGCTTTACCTGGCTCGCAACACCGCGGACCCGGAGGAAGTGCAGGGTTATCTTGACATGGCGGAACGGGAACTGCGGCGCGTTTCCGTCATCAGCAACCAGACACTCCGCTTCCACAAGCAGTCCACCAATCCGCGTTCGGTGAGCGCCGAAGAACTGCTTGAGAGCGTGCTCTCGATCCACCAAGGTCGACTGGTGAACTCGGGCGTCACGGTCATCCAGGACCGCAAGACCGGCCAGGAGGTCGAATGCTTCGATGGCGAGATCCGCCAGGTGCTGAACAACCTTGTGGGCAACGCGATCGATGCGATGCATCCGCTCGGCGGCAGGCTTGTCGTCCGCAGCAAGGTGGCCACCAACTGGCGGACAGGCCACCGGGGCCTTGCGATCACCGTGGCCGATAGCGGCTCCGGCATGCCAGCTGATGTACAGCGGCGAGCCTTCGAGGCGTTCTACACGACGAAGGGTATCGGCGGCACGGGACTTGGATTGTGGGTGAGTAAAGAGATCATGGACCGGCACAACGGGACGCTACGCTTCCGGAGTTCTGAAGACGCGGTCGGCCGCGGTACCGTGTTCGTATTGTTTCTGCCATTTGCGGCTGTCAGCCGCTGAGGTCGTTCGGCCGGATGAGTCCTAACTCGCGAGCCAGCCTGAAATGCTGAGCCACCAGGCCCAGTTCTTCGCATAGTTAGAAACAATAGCGGTTACTGAGAACATGACGAACGCCACAGGATACGGCGACCAAATGCGGCCACGCCGCTTGTCGCTGGCGATCAGCAGCAGCAACACGAGGTTCACAAGCGCCTCCGCAACGTTCACATTCACCCTGAACGACTGCATTGGCGGAATCATGAACAACGCACGTGCGAGAGCCGGCGGCATCAGCAACAAGACTGTGCAGACGATGTAGCGTGCGTGGATCTGCACGTTGCGCGCGTAAAGGATGCTCAGGATGATGAACGCCGGGAACATGATCAGCGATGTGATGTCGAGAAACGAAAGCTGGTCGATGATGGTTGGCGGTGCGTTATGGGTCTGCAGCATCCGGCGATCCATCAGGAAACCGCAGACGACAATGGCCGGCATCAGGAGATACACACCCCATCGTCCCAGCGTGCGGTGCAACTGGAGCCGGCCACGCTGGTAGAGGATGGGTTGCACGACCAGCAGCGCGATCCACCCACCCATGAGAGCGCCATGAATATGGTGAATCAGCGGTTCAGTGCGAAGGACGGCAAAGTAAGTGCGCGAAAAGCCAAGCCAGGTAATTGCCATGGCCGCAAGGAAGTACCACTGGGCATGCGGATACAGCACACGCGGTGGTGTGCCGGCCTGAAGCGGAGCGGTCGCAGTTGCCACGGTTGTAAGGCCCCTTGAGAAGAATCGCTGAGATGGCCCTATTGTCCGTGCCTTCCGCGCTCCTCGCAAGAGAAAAGGCGCAGCTCGGAGTGAGCTACGCCTGAAATGTGCGCGAGAGCGGCTTACTCCACCGGCATGCGGGCGCGATAGCCGTCGCGGGCAATGACGGAGTACTTGATCTGCTTGTTCTTCTCATCCACCATCTTCAGCGGCTGACCTTCGCGGTCTACGAGCTCCACCTTGATCTTGCGATAGCTGCCGTCCTGCGCCGTGTTGGTTGGGTGATAGGTGAGCACGTACTGGTTGCGGATGGATGCGTTGATCGACTGGAAGACCTCAGGCAGGGCTCCCTGAAAGACAGGAAAGTAGGACTGGCCGCCGGTCATGGCGGAGAAGGTGCGCATCTGGTTGTCAGCCTGCAGGTAATCCATGCGAGCCATGCCGCCCATGCGGCCGCGCGCATCGCTCAGCTCGCGGGCCAGGCCGCCGGTGCTGACCGTGTAGATGGTGATGTCCTGCGCGGATTTGACCTTCTTGTACATCTGGTCGAGGTTGATCTTTGAAAAGGTGTCGCGGCCGCTCGAGACCAGGATGATGTACTTGCGGCCTTCCACGCGGCTGAGCCGGTCGATGGTCTCGTACAGCGCGTCGAACTCGTTGGTGTCGCTGAAGCCCGGGATGGTGAGCGAGCGCAGCGCGTCGGCGGTGATGGCCTTGTCGCGCGTGAAGTCGGTGAGGATGCGCGTGCGCAGGTCGTAGGTGATGATGGCGATGTAGTCCTCAGGCTTGAGCTGCTTGAAGAAGACGTACGAGGCCTGCTGCATGTCCTGGATGAAGGCCCAGCTGTTGGCGGCAAACTCAAGCAGAAGAACGGCGGTGATGGGCTTCTGCTGCATGCGGACGTCGGTGATCTTCTGCTCGACGCCGTCTTCCGTCACGCGGAAATTGCCGTCTTTCAGGCCGGGAACGAACTGGCCGGTCTTCTGCAGCTGCACGCTGACATCGACCGTGACGACGGGCACATCGACGCGGATGGAGTAGTTCTCAAGCCCTTTGGGGTTCTTGACTTTTTCTTCGTCGGGAGCGGGTGGCGGCGGCTCGTCCGCGCCGGGCTTTTTCTTCTTCAGGATGACGGGGCTGCCGTCCTGCTGGGGACCTGCGTCGTCGGTCGAGGCGGGCGGCGTCACCGGCGGCTTGGGCTGCTGCTGCGCTTCGACGGTGCCGGCGAACAGCAGGCCGGCGAGCACGGCTGCTCCGAAACGTTTCATTCCTGCTTCAACGCGTGTCGTCATTGTTCCTAGCCTAAACCTGTTCGCTTTGCACTTTCGGCTCGTGGCCCTACTCTGGTAGACGTGCATATCCTGCGAAAGACTACGCTGCTGACCGTCGCGCTTGCCACGGCAGGATGCGCCGCCGCGCAGACTGCTGCTCCGCCGCAGCATGCCGAGCCGTTCCCTCTGGCGGAGGTGCATCGCGGCCTGCACGGCACCGCGTGGACGGTCTTCGAGGGCACGACGCCCGAGCCGATGGAGGTGGAGATCCTCGGTTTGCTGAAGGACGCCATCGGCCCTGGCGAAGACATGATCCTGGCGCGGTTGCACGGTACCAAGCCGGAGTTTACCGGCGTCGTGGCGGGCATGAGCGGGTCGCCCGTGTACATCGACGGCAAGCTGCTGGGCGCGCTGTCATACCGCATCGGCCAGTTCAGCAAGGAGCCGATCTGCGGGATTACGCCCATCGGGTCGATGTTGCAGGTTCGCGATCTGCCGGTGCTTGATCCCGCCGTTCTGACTCATGACGGGTCGCCGGTTGTGCAATCCTCCAATCCCACATCTCAGAAGCGAGATGTGGGGCACCCAATGGGTGGGGATTCGCCGGAGATCCGTGCGATCGACACGCCGCTGGTCTTCAACGGCTTCTCCAGCGACGCCCTTTCGCGCTACGGTGGCAGCTTCCGTTCCATGGGCATGGAGCCGGTCAGCGGCATTGGTTCGGCTTCACCTGACACGGCACAGCCGGAGGCGATTGTGCCGGGTTCGGCCGTGTCCGCCGTGCTTGCGCGGGGCGATCTGAACGTGGCGGCGACATGCACGGTCACCTACGTCGATGCGAAGCAACTGCTGGCATGCGGACATCCCATCACGCAGTTCGGCAACATCTCCATTCCCATGACCAAGGCAGAGGTGCTGGCGACGCTGCCCTCGCCGATGAACGCCTTCAAGATTGTGAACACGACGGAGACCGTCGGCTCGTTCACGCAGGACCGTGCGAATGCTGTCGCCGGCACGTTTGGCCTTTCGGCACGCATGATTCCCGTGTCGGTCGACGTGGCCGCGGCGCCCGGCTCGGGTCTGCCGACGCAGTCGCTGCACTTTGAGGTGCTGGACAACCGGCAACTGACGCCGCAGGTGATGCTGGCAAGTATTTTCCAGTCGCTGAGCGGCACGAACACCGCTGCGAACGAGATGACGCTGCACCTCTCCGGCGACATTGCGCTGGGCGATGCGGGAACAATTCGGTTGGGCGACACCTTCTCTTCCGCCGACGGCGCACCCGCGGCTGCGGCGGCGACACAGTACGTGGCGCAGCGCTTTCTCGCGGTGTATGAGAACGACCTGCAGCAGCCGCACATCGATTCCGTGCACATCAAGGCGGTCGCCGTGCCGCGCCGCGAGTCCGCCGAGTTGGAGGCAGCACGTCTGAGTACGGACGAGGCGCACCCCGGCGACACCGTCACCATCGAAGCGACGATGCGGCCCTTCCAGGGCAGCGCGCGCACGCTGCGTATTCCGGTGGTGCTGCCGACGACGATGCAGGAGGGGCCGCTGCGTATCCTGGTGAGCGATGGCCGTTCGCTCGACCGCCTGCTCAGCCCGCCGCCGCAGGCTGGTGCGCATCCGCTTGGGCTTGCGGATACGGTGGCGCAACTGAACCGCACCCACACGAATGACCGCGTCTACGTGACGCTGCTCGACCACCAGACGCAGGGGGTTACCGCGGCCACGTCGCTGCCCTCGCTGCCGCCTTCCGTCGCCAACGTGCTGCAGCCGCTGCGCGGGACGCGCGAAATTTCCTTCACCTCTGAGACCGCTGCGGAAGCGGGCTCCGCACCCGCGGACGCTGAAGTCAGCGGCTCGCAGGTACTCACCATCCGCATACGCTGAGGTCTCTTGATCCGCTTCGTTCCACGCTGCCTGCTGCTGTCGTTCGGTCTGTCTCTTGTGCCCATGCTGCACGCGCAGGGAACGCGGCAATGGACGACCAGCCGCTTCGACGAGTTTGAGCGTGGCACGCCGACGAACATCGCGATGCGCAATGACGGACGGCTGGAACCCGCACCGGCGCTGCGGACGATTGCGTCCACGCCTGCGGTCTTCCTGTGGTCGATCGCGCAGGCGGGTGGAAACCTGTACGCGGGAACAGGCGCGGCATCGGGCGGATCGCAGGTACTGCGCATCGATGCGAAAGGGACGGTGACGACGGCGGCATCGTTCAAGGAGTTGAACGTGCAGGCGCTGCTGCCGATGGCGGATGGAAGCGTGTTAGCGGCGACCTCGCCGGAGGGCAAGGTCTATCGCATCGCAGCGGGCGGTGGTGCGCCGCAGGTGGTGTTTGACGGCTCGCTTACAGCGGAGAAGCCGAAGTATCTCTGGTCGCTCGCGCTTGGAGCGGACGGCAGGCTGCTGGTGGCGACCGGCTCGCCGGCGGCGATCTATCGCGTTGCTCTCGGCTCGCCGGCAGCCAGGCCGGAGGTGTTCTTCCGCTCGGGCGATCAGCACATCCGCTCAATGGTGGTTGCGCCGGACGGAACGGTGTACGCGGGCAGTGATGGCGCGGGCATCATCTATCGCATTGCGCGCGACGGCAAGCCCTTCGCGTTGTACGCAGCGCCGAAGCATGAGATCACGGCGCTCGCACTTGACCCTGCGGGAAACCTCTACGCGACGGGTGTGGGTGA
>CAZZVI010000020.1:15717-27607 GCA_964657335.1 uncultured Terriglobus sp. | reverse complement strand
TTCATGCGTACCAGAACATCAACTTGTACGAAGACGCCAACGCGTTCGTTCGCAAAGGTTACTTCGGCGCGGTGCCCGTCGCGGCTGACCGGCAGCCGGACGGTTCCATCCTGGCGAATACCGGAGACGAGTTTGCGTTTGAATACGTGCTTGGCACACACGGTCGCTCAACCGAGCAGTGGATGATCTGGCAGGCGGTCTTCTCGCCGCAGGCCGCGGACGGTTATCCCGCGCCCGTGCTCGATCCGCTGACCGGCGCGATCGACAAGGGGGTGGTGCAGTACTGGCACGACCATTACGACATCACTGCCATCCTGAAGCGCGACTGGGGGATGCTTGGGCCGAAGCTGGAGGGAAAGCTGCACATCGCGGTCGGCGATGGCGATACCTACTTCCTGAACAACGCCGTACACCTGCTGCAGAAGCAGCTTGACGCAACGCAGAACCCGCACTCTGACGCAATGTTTCAGTATGGGCCCGGCATGCCCCATTGCTACACCGGCGGCCCTGCCGAATACACCATGCAGCAGAACAACGCCAACTGGGCACAGCGCCTGCTGCCGCAGATGACCGAACACATGATCAAGACCGCGCCTGCCGGTGCGGATACGAAGTCATGGGTGTATTAACAAGCGGCCTGACGTAGTGGCTGGGCGCAGTCCCTTATAGTGCTGCGCTGGTAGGCTTTCAAAGATGCAAGAGACACAGTTAACTCCGGCAACAGCTGGGATCGCCGCGAGTGATCGCGCGTTCGCGCTCAAGCTGGAGCACCTGTCTCGGCCGCTCATCGTTGTGGCCGTCCTCGCTGCTGTCGCATGGACGCTGCTGGCCTTCAGCTTCACGGTCGATGACGCCTTCATCAGCTTTCGCAATGGGCTGAACCTGGTGACGCACCATGTGTGGAACTGGAATCCAACGGGTACGCGCGAGGAGGCTTACACAAGCGCGTCCTACACGCTGCTGGCAGTGCTGCCCATAGCACTCGGCATCCCGGTAGTTGTATTTATGAAGCTCGTTGGCCTGGCCTGCTGGGCCATGCTGATGTATCGCGTGTGGACGCTAAGTCCGAGCCGATTTTCCAGGATTCTGTGCATTTTGCTACTTACACTTAGCCCAGTTATCTGGATTCATGTTTATTCCTGCCTGGAAACTCCACTTTATATTCTGCTGATTGTCGAAATGGCATTGGCGACCTCTGCCGCGGTAACAAATCCGCTTCTCGTGTACACGCTCTTTCTGCTACTTCCACTTACCAGGCCGGAGGGCGCGGTCTTCGGCGGCGCTGGCGTTCTGCTGTATTGGGCGGGGAGGCGTAAAGAGCAGCTCGATCGCAAGATGGTGTGGTTTGCCGTTGCTGTAAGCATCGGGGTCGCATACTTTGCATGGCGCGCGAGTTACTTCCACCACTTATTTCCTAACCCCTTCTATGTAAAGGTGGGGCACCAGTCACTGCGCGACTTTCTCTTCCAGCTTGTCGAGAATCTGGCCACATACAAGGGCTACGTCGCAGCAATGTTGCTTGCTGCCTTTCTCTCCCGTCGGATCGCGACGAGGGTCGTTGCGTGGACAGCGATCGCGCTTCTGATCGTTCTGTTTGCTCCGCACGATATGGCTATGAATTATGCCGACCGCTTCTACGTGCAGCTCGCTCTGCCGGTCATGCTGATTTTCTTTTTGCTGGAAGATACTCTGCCCGTTGCGCGCCTGGCAGCACTTGCCGCCGCCCTCTTCATCTTCGCGTTTCCACCGCACGAGATACTCGAGCGGCTGAAATATCCGGCGAACATCGCCCGAGCGCACGAAGATATTGGCCATCGCCTGGCGCCGTTTGCGGCGAACCATACTTTGCTGGCGGCAGATGTGGGCATGATTCCGTACTACTCCGGCTGGTTTACCTATGACTATCTCGGTCTGGCGACGAACAGCATCGCGCAGCACGGGGTTAACGTGGAGAGCCTGACCGCCATGCACCCCGATCTGGTCATCGTGTATTCAGCCGAACCCGGCCCCGGGCTGCTGAACGGGAAGAGCTGGGTAGGCGGCACCGAACAGACAGGGCATGCCGTCGTGCAGTACCTGAACCAATCGCAGGCGTATGACTACGCAGGCTCCTCGAAGTCCAACGGCTTTTACCTGGTGTCGTTTCTGCGCAAGGGCACACCCGATCACGATGCCATCCTGAAGACGCTGGAGGAGAACACGCAGACGTCGCAGAGGAACGCGAGCCTGAAAGACATCCTGCTGCAACGGCCGTTCCCGGCCTCGAAGTAGAGCTTGGGGAGGTATTCGATACACTGTAGAGAGCATGTCCACTGCAGCAGTCACAACGCCGGCGATTGACCTGAAGCCGGGCCGACGTCCCATGCCGTTGCGACGCCGCTGGCTGGCCGCGACGCGCCGCCTGCGCGAGTTGCGCGGTATCGCTTCCGCACTGCTGTCGACCGGCCACCCTTACATGGCGCAGATCGTGCCGGTCCGCCGCTGCAACCTGGCCTGCACGTACTGCAACGAGTATGACGACCACTCGGCGCCGACGCCGATCGATGAGATGCTGCGGCGCATCGACCATCTTGGCCGACTCGGAACGTCCGTCATCACCATCTCCGGCGGAGAACCGCTGCTGCACCCGGAACTCGATCAGGTGATCGCGCGCATCCGAAAGACAGGCGCGCTCGCTGGCATGATTACGAACGGCTACCTTTTGAACAAGGAGCGCATCGAGCGGCTGAACCGCGCGGGTCTCGATCACATGCAGATCTCCATCGACAACGTGATGCCGGATGCCGTGTCGAAGAAGAGCCTGAAAGTTCTGGATCAGCGGCTGCTCTGGCTGGCGGAGTACGCTGACTTCCACGTGAACATCAACTCGGTCGTGGGTGGCGGCATTGCAGATCCGCAGGACGCCTACACCGTGTCCACACGTGCGCTGGACCTTGGCTTCTCCTCGACCATCGGCATCATTCATGATGGCAGCGGACAGCTGAAGCCGCTGGGCGGCGAAGAGCGCACCGTCTGGGAGCGCGTTCGCAAGCTGACACGCCGGTCGTATTCCCGCTTCAACCACTTTCAGGAAGCCATCGCCAACGGCATGCCGAACGACTGGCGCTGTCGCGCGGGTGGGCGTTATCTGTACGTCTGCGAAGACGGTCTGGTGCACTACTGCTCGCAGCAGCGCGGCTATCCGGCCACGCCGCTCGCGGACTACACCACCGCCGACGTGAGGCGCGAGTTCCTGACGGAAAAAGGCTGCGCGCCAAACTGCACCATCTCATGCGTGCACCAGGTCAGCTACATCGATCACTGGCGCGCGCCGCAGTCGTCGCAGGTAACGCCGCCCACGGCGCACAGCGGCCACGGCGATCTCGTGCAGATCCAGTAGCGCTCGCCTTATTGAAAACCCCTACCGGACTGCCAGGCATCTCACTCTGGGTAGGAGATGTCATGATTTCGATGAAGCTTTCAACGTTGGGATTTGCCGCGGCTTTGCTCGCGGGGAGTGCCGTCGCGCAAACAACCGCCCCACAGACCACGACGCAGTCCACCACAACACAGACGACCGCGCCCGACGCTCCAACGACACCGTCCAATAAGGACCAGCGGAACGCGTTAAAGAAGCAGGAAAACGCCAGCAAGCAGCAGGCCAAGTCCGACAAGGCCCAGCGGAAGGCGCTACAGCAGCAGGAAAAAGCTCAGAAAGCCGCAGCCAAGGCCGGCCAGTAACGCTTCCGGCTTCCCCGTACCTGAGGTGTCACCATGAAACCCACACTCCCCCTCCCGATCCTCTTCGCCGTCGCGATTGCGGGCGGCATTGCCAGGGCGCAAGCTCCATCTGCGCCGACAGCACCGGCAACGCCAGTCGCACCGCCCGCCGCGACCACGCCTCCGTCACCCGGAGCGCCTGAGGCACCCGTCGCTCCAGGTACCTTGCCGGAGCAGGCCGCGCCCGCACCCGCTGCTCCGTCGCCTACCGCGAAAACACCGGCGGGGTCTCCCACAGCGCAGCGTTCCCTTCCCGGTGGAGGGGCCGCGAATGCGCCCGCAGACACCACGAAGGCGAAGAAATCCTCGAGGAAACATCAATCCAAGCCGGCTGCGCCGCAGCCGTAAGCAGTCATTCTCAGAAGGAGAAGATCGATGAAGGTTCAACTCGCTTCCATCGCAATTGCGCTGTCACTCGGGATCGGCGCGGCTGCGGCACACGCACAAACGGTCGATCAGGATCGCAAGGGAGCAGCTTCCGAAGCCAAGGCCGACCGCAAGGCAGACAAGGCCCAGGCAAAGGCTGACAAAGATGAACGCAAGGCCCTGAAAAGCGGCAAGGTAAAACACGCCGCAAAGAGCCAGGACAAGGCAGACGCCGCAGCCGCAAGCGCCGCCAGCAAATAGCCGTTGTCCGTGATTGCCTGAAACAACCAAAGCCGAACCCGTTCCGGGTTCGGCTCTTCTATTCCACGTCAAACATTGGCTACAAGAACTTACTTCCCGTTCGGATGCGCCGCAGCGAGCGTCTGGCTGCCGGCCTGGCGCTGCGCGGCCTGGATGATGGAGTAGATCCGGTTCACGTCGTTCACGGAACCGCCCTGGCCCTCGCTGCCGGAGACGATCTGCCACTTGTTTGCCGTTACCACCACGATCGTGGGCGTGCGGGTGACATTCAGGCGTTCTCCCAACGTGTAATCGGCATGCACCTCAGCGGCAAACTTGCCGGTTGGATCGACGACAAACGGCATCATCTGCCCGTGCTGGGCCATCCAGCGGCGGGTGTAACCCTGCAAGTCATCTTTGCTGTTGATGGCGGGCTGCTGCTTGAAAACATCGGAGCGGTAGTCGTCGGCCAGCTTTGAATTCACCTTGTCCTGCAGGTAACGCGCAAAGATCGCCGCATCCTTGCTCCACACGTGCATTCCCAAGGGGAAATCGTAGCGGACGATGGGCACGTGAAGCTGCGCCGCCGCCTGCTGCACGATGGGATTCGCAGCGCGGCAGGCGGGGCATTCCAGGTCCATGAACTCGACGATGGCGACCTTCTGGCCGGCTGGCGGCTTCAGCATGGACGTATCGCGAAAGCTGGAGGGATCGGGTGTTCCGGCAAACTGCGCGCGGGCCGGCCCGGCGCTTGCAAGAATAAGAGCGGCGGCAAAAGCCGCGGAAAGAGTGCTGCGAAACGCCATGAGCCAGGTCTCCCGGCGCACGGATGCTTCCAGCGCCTCTGGATATTCTAGACGTTCCGCGCGCGCGAAGGTCTGCTTTGCCGCGGGATCGGCCGGTTCGAAGGTGGACAAGCGGGTCGACGGTTCGGCCACGCCACGAACATTTCCGCAACCGGGCGGCGCGAGATGGAATCGAATAGTGGAATCCCGACGACGAGGCAGAACGAAGGCTTGCGGCACACAACCAAACAAAGAAGGCGAACGGTCCTCGCGGCGGCGTGTGTGATGCTTGGCATTGCTCGTCTGGACGCGCAAGTGACACCGCCTGCGCTGCCGGTCGCGGTTCCGTCGACGCCGGCCATCACGACCGCTCCACCACCTTCGAAGCAGCCGCCGATTGGCGACGCGTTGAACCTGCCGGAAGCTCCCGCACCGCAGAATCCTTCGCCCACCGTTGTCGCCGCGCTCAGCGCGGTCAGGCCGCTCGATCTGGGACATGGCGTGACAACGCCGGTGGCCACGAACACTCCGCTGCAGCTCTCGCTGGACGATGCCGTGCGGCTGGCGCTTCAGCACAGCCTGGTGGTGGCAGTCGATTTGCAGAGCCAGCGCCAGGTGCAGGGATTGCAGTTAACTGCGTTCAACGCGCTGATCCCTTCGCTGACCGCGCAGGCGCAGACCGAGACACAGGAGATCAACCTGGCCGGAATGGGCTTTAAGCCGGCGAGCTTGGCCGGTATTTTGCCGCCTGGTGTCGCATTCAGCACCATCGTGAAGGTCGACACCACGTCGGCTCGCCTGAACCTGGATCAGCAGCTGTTCAATCTGCCTGCTTTCGAGGTTTATAAGGCCGCGCGTGTCACGGCTGAGGTGGCGAAGTGGAATACGCTGCTGGATCGCGGGACGGTTGTGAACAATGTCGCTTCGATGTACCTGCGCGTCCTCTCCGACACCGCGTCCATCGTCAATGCACAGTCGCAGCTTGCCAGCGACCGCGAGCTCGAGCGGCAGGCACAGGCAAAGAAAGATGCTGGCGTCGGCACAAACCTCGACCTGATCCGCGCCCGTGTCGAGCGCCAGAATCGCGAGCAGGAGCTGATTGCAGATACCAGCCAGTTTGAGAAGGACAAGATCAATCTGAACCGCCTGATGGGAATTGCAGCAGACCAACCACTGCAGTTGACAGACGCCGTGCCCTTCCACGAGCTTGAAGCGCTGCCGTTGGACACAGCAAAGCAGGTCGCGTACAAGCGCCGCAAGGACCTTCTGTCACTGGAGGCGCAGTTGCGCTCGGCTGCATTGCAGCGCAAGGCGATTCGTTATGAGCGGCTGCCTGTGGCGAAGGTTAGTGGTTATTACGGCGTGCTGGGCCAGACCCGCGGGCTGTATCACGGCGTGTTCGTCGCGCAGGGCGGCCTGGACTTCCCCATTTTTCTCGAGGCGCGCATTCGTGGTGATGTTGAGGTTGCCGATGCGCAGCTTCGCTCGTTCGAGTCGCAGCGGAACAGTCTGCGCGCAGACATCGAGCAACAGATTCGCTCGTCCATGCTGGATGTGAACACGTCCGATGAACTGGTCCGTGACGCTACGAGTAACGTCAACCTGGCAGCCGATGCGCTGAGCGACTCGCAGCAGCGCTATCGCGCCGGCATAGATGACACGCTGCCAGTAGTCCGCGCGCAAGCAACGCTGGCCAATGCGCAGGCGCAGCTTGTGTCGGCGCTCTACCAGTTCAACACGGCAAAGCTGCAACTGGCACGCAACACGGGCGTGGTGGAGTCGCAGTATGACTCCTATCTGGGCGAGTAGGATTCTTCCTTCGAGCGCTGTCCTCACGCACGCGACGTTCAACCGCCGTGTGTCACCATAGAGTCACTGATGGCAAGGGCTGGACAGGAAGACAGCGTACGCGGACGAAGACGCCCGCTTGACTCCGAAGGCACGGAAGGTGCTGCCTTCTCCTCGCGCAACTTCCGCCGCTACCAAATGGCGCGGCTGGTGGTGATTCTGGGTGCAGAGGCACAGTCTCTCGCAGTCGGCTGGCAGGTCTACCAGCTTACAAATTCCGCCCTCTTCCTCGGCTACACGGGCCTGGCGCTGTTCCTACCGGGCATTTTCTTTGTGCTGCCCGCAGGACATGCCGCGGACCGCTACGACCGCAAGACCATCATCATTACCTGCTACCTGCTGCAGGCCGTTTGTACAGCCTTTCTGCTGTACCTGTCGCTGCATGGCACGACCCACGTGATCTGGTTCTTTGCCACGCTGTTCGCCATTGGCGGCGGCCGCGCGTTCTCCGGCCCGGCAAGCTCGGCCATTCAGCCGCAGCTTGTGCCAAAGGGTGCGTTCGTCAATGCGATGACGTGGGGCTCGGCAATCTTTCAGACCGCGAACATTCTTGGCCCCGCGGTCGGCGGCCTGCTGTTTACCATCAGCCTGCCTCGTGCGGCGGCGCGATGGAACGGTGCGCCGCTGGTGTATGTGGCTACACTGCTGTCGATGCTGACGTTCGTGGTGCTGGTGAGCACGCTGCGACCGCGCAAGGAAGTATCGGAGCAGAAGGGCTTCAGCCTCTCGACCATCCTTGCGGGCGGGCGCTATGTGCGCCACGCCAAGTTGCTGCTCGGCTCCATTTCGCTGGACATGTTTGCCGTACTGCTGGGCGGGGCGGTCTCGCTGATGCCCGTGTTTGCGAAAGACATTCTGCACGCTGGGCCGCGAGGGTTGGGCATGTTGCGTGGAGCGCCGGCCATTGGCGCGCTGTGCACCTCGGTGTATCTGGCGAGACGACCGATCCGCCATCACGCAGGCCGGCTGATGCTGATTGCGGTTGCGATCTTCGGTGTGGCGACCATTGTCTTTGGCGCGTCGAAGTCATTGCCGCTTTCGCTGTTTGCCCTGGCCGTGATCGGTGCGAGCGACAACGTCTCCGTCATCATCCGGCAGACGATTCTGCAGCTTGGCACGCCGCCGGCGATGCGCGGCCGTGTGTCGGCTATCAACTGGCTCTTTCTTGGGGCGTCGAACGAGTTCGGCGAGTTTGAGAGCGGTGTAACCGCGCATTGGTTCGGCACGGTGCGCGCGGTGATCTTCGGCGGCATCGGCTCGGTGCTAGTCACAGGGCTTTGGAGCATCTACTTCCCTCGTTTGCGCAACGTAGATTCGCTGAATCCGGAAGAGTTACTCGCGGCCAACTCGGCCTATGCCGAATCCGAGCCCATCGACTAGGACGCTACGCGGATAACGCGGGCCTTCAGCCCGCAACCTTGTGCGCTCAACCCTCTGTAAGCGCGCTCGCGACGCACGGTTATGAAGACGCTCCACACGCGGACCTACAGCCCTCATGTAGCTCTGCGCTATCCTGCTGCGGAGGAACATGATGTTCAACGATACAAATCCCTCGGAGCAGTCCGAATCGAACGGCTTCGACATGAAGAAGCTTGCCGCAATCTTTACGGTGGTGCTGGTGGTTGCTGCGGCCATTCGCATCGGCCTGATCTGGCATGAGCGGCAGGAGGCGAACAAGCCCGTCGTCGTCGAGACACCGAACTACACCCAAGACCAGATGGTGCTGCCGCGCCGCATCCACCAGACCGATGTGAAGGATGCGCGCGAGCTGAACGGCAAGCGCATCTGGGTCGCTGCAGCGGGACAATTGAACGCCTTTCCTGCAACACCCACGCACATGGATTATGCGCATCCCGGTCCGTTGCTGCTGGGCGCGCAACCGCTGGATGTGGTGAATTTCATCGAAGGCAAGGCCCCCGCGAGCGCCTACAGTCGCGTGCCGAAGGGCGACGGGCAGGTCTTCATGCTTTTCCACTTCGGTGCCGATCCCAGCAAGCTGTGGGGCACGCCGGTCGGGTACAAGGACGGCAAGTTCTACACGTTCTACCTGGACGAGTGCTTCTTCTACGACGATCCGCACGTGCTGTACAAGCACTGGGGCGACGCCGCGTGGAAGGCGATCGATGAGCACCGCGTAATGAAAGGCATGAGCGAGAAGCAGGTGCAGCTCGCGCTGGGACAGGTGAGCAAGCCGGGACCCGGAGAGGTAGGCAATCGCACCATGGTCTACGACAATGACGGCAAGCCCGTCACCATCAGCTTCGAGAAGGACAAAGCGGTCTCGATCAGTTAACGCCTGTTGCGGACTGGCTTGCGGAGATGCGCGCCGCAATGCCGTCCCACAGCCGAAGGCGTGAGTGGAGCGCGAACACCGCGGCTTCCTCTGCCTCCGCCCACTTCTGCTCGTCGTTGCCGCATAGCTCTGCGATCATGCGCAAAGCCATCGGCCCGTGTTCGCCGCCATCCACTTCAATGTGGCGGTCGAGGTACCAGAGGAAGGTTGCGAGGCTTCCGCGCAGTTCTCGGTTCAGATCGCGCACAAAGCCTTTGAACATCTCAGGGATCAGGTCTTCACGCCCGAAGGTGAAGGCGGCGGCGGTGACGTGCAGCTTGTCGCGTTCGAGAATGGAAAAAGTATCGCGCACGAACGCAGCCGCCTCCTCAGGCGCACCGCAGGTGTGGAGTGCACTCTCGAGGTTGCCTCCACGTTGCAGCGCCGCAAGCAATGAGTTGATCGCAACCGTCGACGCATCGCACTGCTGCATCGCCATGCGGTAGAGCTCAAAGTGGCTGACATGCCGGCCGGTGTAGATGTCGCTCTCTTCGCCCAGCACGATCTCGTTCACCAGGTGACGGCTCTCAGGCGTGGAGCTTGGGAACCATGGCACGTCGACACAAGTGAGGCCGCGCTGCAGCGCCTTCAGCAGGCTCATGAAGTCCCAGACGGCGAAGACATGCGATTCCATGAAGATCCGCAGGTCTTCGGTGCGTGTGAAGGAGCGGTAGAGCGAGTGCGAGGCGAGCCGCGCGTACAGCGGCTGCAGTGTTTGCTCCATCCTCGCCAGAGGAGTTTCTACTTCTTCCAATTGCATGTTCATGCGCCCTTTTTCCGCGCTCCGCTTTCGTCCAGCCGCCGCAGGAAATCCCATGAATAGATGCCGCTTTCATGGCCGTCGACCCATTTGAATTTGATGGCATAGCGGCCCACGGGCAGAGCTTCCAGCGGGCGCGCGGGCGGCGTGTATATGGGGAACATCCCCACCGGCGATGGTCTCGGTTCACCCAATGCGCGGCCTGATTTCTCGCGCTCTTCGTGGCAGGTCGCGCACGGGCACGCATCGCGCAAGTACGGAAACGTCCATTGGGAGCGGTGCCCGTCTTTCCACACAATCTCGACGCCAGTGCCTTCGGTCAAAGCTATGCGAACCTTTGCGGGCGTGACGGCAGCAGCCGGCAGCGTGCGCTCCGCGTCTGCGGCCCGCTCACTTTCTTCGCGGCTGATCAGGCGTATGCCTTCATGACTCACGTGCGCTGCTCTCCTTCGCTGCAACAGCGAGCTTATATAGTTGCCGTATGACTTTGCTCGTTCCCGGTGATGGTCCTTCGATCACCGATCCGCGGAACCCGCTCCCTCAGAGTACGTCACCACGCATGCCGCAGTTGAAGGCGCTCACGTCAGTTCGCGCGTTCGCCGCACTGTACGTGGGGCTGTATCACATGGTGAAACCGTTCACCCGTTGGGGAGCGCTCACGATGTTTATGAGCGCCGGTTATACGAGTGTAAGCTTCTTCTTCCTGCTCTCCGGTTTCATCCTGACGTACACGCATGGGCTTGAGTATGCCGCCGGCAAAGGCGACCGGAAGAAGTTCTGGGTAGCGCGGTTTGCTCGCGTGTATCCCATCTACCTGGTCGTCATGCTCTGGTCGGGCTACATCGGACGGGGCGCCTTTCACGAGCGGGTTCACATCGTCGCCTTTGTTGCAGATCTGCTGATGGTGCAGGCATGGTCGATCCGGACCGTTGCGTTCTTCAATGTCGTCGCATGGAGTTTGTCGGTAGAGGCGTTCTTCTATCTGATGTTTCCCTTCATCGTGCTACGGCTGAGGGCTAGATCGCTTGTAGGTGGCATCGCCATGTTCGCGGCCTGCTATGGAGCGTGTCTCGCGATCGCCGCAGTGGGCCTGATCGTTGACCCCAAAGTCGCGTGGTCCGACACGTTGTTCGTTCCCGGCTCTCACAACCTTGTGTTCGCACTGCGACGGTATCCCATACTGCACCTGCCGGAGTTCGCCTGCGGCATTGCGCTTGGCTGGATCTATCTGCAGTCGAAGCTCAGTCCTCGCTTTGCGCGGATTGCGACTTGGACGAGCCTCGCCGCCATCCTCGCTGCACTCGCCCTGTCATGGCATCTCCCGTTCCTCATGCTGCACAACGGTCTGCTGATGCCTCTGACCGCGCTGCTTGTGCTTGGCCTGACACAGCGCAACATTGTCTCAACCGTGCTCGGAGCTGCTCCTTTTCTCCTGCTCGGTGAGGCCAGCTATTCGTTCTATCTGCTGCACTTCAACTTCAACGAGATCTGCAAGGGCTGGTTTGGATGGGAGATGGATATCCCCGGTCTGCTGCCTCGCCTGCTGATCCTGGTGCCGCTTTGCATCGGCCTGCATCTGCTAATCGAGCGTCCGGCACGAAAGCTGGTGCTGCAATGGTGGGCCGCTCGCGGGCAGCGCGCGGTCACTGCCGCTTAGGTCATTTACCCGCCGACAACAGCGAAGTCCGGTGTCGCCGCGACCAACGCCTGCGTATAGGCTTCGATGGGCCGATCACATACCTGCAGCGCATCACCTTCCTCCACAATGCGGCCGTGCTGCATGACCGCGACGCGGTCGCA
>CAZZVI010000020.1:11555-15617 GCA_964657335.1 uncultured Terriglobus sp. | reverse complement strand
ACCTCCGCCAGCATCGCGAGGAGCTTCGGCTGGAGCTGCCTGCCGCGGGCACCTTCGCTATGAATCAGGAACGGCTCCGCAAGAATGTCGCGGATACGCATGCGGCCATCGAGCGCAGCGAAGGGATCCTGGAAGACGACGCCCATACGCCCCCGAAGCGACTTCAACTGCCGCCTGTCCGCGCGAAGCACGTCGATGCTGTCGAAGCGGACAGTGCCTGCAGTGGGCTCGACCAGCCGAAGGATCATGCGGGCGACCGTGCTTTTGCCGCTGCCGCTTTCGCCGACAAGCCCAAGGATGCTGCCGCGCGCGATCGTGAGGCTGACATCGCTCACCACGCGCGATGCGCCGTAGCTCTTCGAAAGCCCCTCTGCAATCAACAGCGGCGATGCATCGTGCGGCATACGCCGGATGCTAACACCGTGACGCGCCTTCTCAGGCGGGCGGCTTCGCTGTAGCCTTTCCCTATGGCGATCCTTCGCTCGTTCCTTGTTTTGCTGTTTGCCCAGCTGGTAGGCGAGGCGCTGCAGCGCGCGCTTCACCTGCGGTTGCCGGGACCCGTCCTCGGCATGGCCCTTCTGGCTGCATGGCTGCTGTTCTTCTATAAGGGCGAGCCTCCCATCGCGCTGCAGCAGACGTCGGATGGCCTGCTTCGATGGATGGGCCTGCTGTTTGTTCCAGCGGGCGCCGGCGTGTTCGCGTTTTCCGGAGCAATCCGCGCAGAACTGTTGCCCATCGTGGTCTCGCTGACGGTGTCTACGCTGCTGACCTTTGCCGTGACCGCGTGGACGATGCAGGCACTCGACCGCCGCGGAAAGCGGTCTGCCTGAGATGCTGGGCAATCCCCTGTTCCTTCTGACCTTCACCATCGGCGCGTACCTGTGCGGAGTTGCACTGGAGCGCCGCACGGGTTCATCGCTGGCAAATCCAACGCTGGTCGCGATCGTCGCGGCAGGTCTGTTGATGCGCGTGACCGATGTCAGCTACCTGGAGTATGCGCGCGGTCTTTCCCTGCTGAGCTTCCTGCTTGGACCGGCGACCGTCGCGCTTGCCATTCCGCTGGCACGCTCTCTCAGCCACCTGCGAAAGAGCCTTGCACCAACACTGATCGCGCTGCTTGCCGGATCGCTCACGGGCGCGATCAGCGCCTATGCCCTGGTTCGCGTGCTGGGCGGGAGCCGCCTGATCGCGGTGACCATGATGCCGAAGTCGCTGACGACGCCCATCGCTCTTGGAGTCTCCCAGAACCTCGGAGGTTTGCCATCTCTGACCGCGGTGTTCGCGATCATCGCAGGCATCCTGACGGCGGTCGCACTGCCTGCCATGCGCCGCGTGCTCCGAGTGAACGATGAAGCAGCAACGGGACTCGCGGCGGGCACGGCGGGCAGCGGCATCGCCACGGCGCGCGCAATCGCCATGGGCCCGCTGGCTGCTGCATTCGCCGGTGTTGCCATCGGCGCGAACGGCCTGTTTACGGCCTTGCTGGCACCGCTGCTGGAGCGCGTCCTGATCCACTTCTGAAGGCCTCTTTTGCGAAGGGTCTTGTGCGGAAGGGCTGATCCGACGCATCATCAAAGCACCCATGCAAGCAAGCGAGAAACCACGCAACACGCCACGGCAGGTGCTGTTCGCCAGCCTGGTCGGAACCACGGTCGAGTTCTTCGACTTCTACATCTATGCGACCGCCGCGGTCATCGTGTTTCCGTCGTTGTTCTTTCCAAAGACCGACCCGACGGCCGCACAGCTTGCCTCACTGGTAACGTTTGCCATCGCGTTCATTGCGCGTCCGATTGGATCGGCACTGTTCGGGCACTTTGGCGACCGGGTGGGACGCAAAACCACGCTGGTGCTGGCCCTTTCCACGATGGGCCTGTCGACGGTTGCCGTCGGACTGCTGCCGACCTACAAGAGCGTGGGTGTCGTCGCCTCGATCCTGCTGGCCCTATGCCGTTTCGGCCAGGGCATCGGCCTGGGTGGCGAGTGGGGTGGGGCCGTTCTGCTGGCGACGGAGAACGCGCCGCCCGGCAAGCGCGCCTGGTACGGCATGTTTCCGCAGCTTGGAGCGCCGATCGGATTCTTCTTTTCGAGCGCCATCTTTCTTGCGCTCTCGAACTGGCTTACGCCTGCGCAGTTCCTCAGCTTTGGATGGCGTTTGCCGTTCCTCGCCAGCGGTGTCCTTGTGCTGCTGGGACTGTATGTGCGACTGACCATCACGGAGACACCTGTTTTCGCCGCGTCCCTGGCGCGCAACGAGCCGGTGAAGATGCCGATCTTGTCCACGATCAAGAACCACTTCGGGGCGCTGGTTGCCGGTGTGCTTACCTGCCTGGCGACGTTTGTCCTGTTCTACCTGATGATCGTCTTCACCATCCAGTGGGGAACGACCGCGCTTGGCTATACAAAAAACAGCTTTCTGCAGATGCAGTTGATCGGCGTGATCTTCTTCGCGGCAATGATTCCGATAGCCGCGCTGCTGGCGGAGCGTGGACGCAAGCCGGTGATGCTTGCAATCACAGCGGGCATCGGCATCTTCGGCCTGTTTCTCGCGCCCATGTTTCAGGCGGGGCACACGGGAGCACTAGCCATGCTGATCGTGGGCTTATCGCTGATGGGCCTGACCTACGGCCCGCTGGGCACGGTGCTGTCCGAGCTGTTTCCGACGCCGGTGCGATATACCGGCAGTTCGCTCGCGTTCAGCCTTGCAGGCATCTTCGGTGCATCGCTTGCACCAGCCATCGCTCTCAAGCTCGCGACAAGGTTCGGACTTCAATATGTCGGCTACTACCTGTCCGCCTCTGCGCTACTGACGATCGTTGGTCTGCTCTGTATTCGCGAGACGAAGGATGAAGACATGGCTGCGGCGATCGAAGCCCCGTAAGCTTCAGTACTGCACTCAAGCCCACGTTTGACAGGTTTGGGGAGCCTTCCTACGCTTGGGGATGGCCACTCTTCCGAAGAACATCAGTATGCTCTCTGACGTCGAGAAGTTCGAACTGCTGGACGCAATTTGGAGCGACCTCGAAGCGCACCCCTCTGCCCTGAGCACAGCGCAGTCGGAGGAGCTGGACGCGCGTGTTGCAGCTTACGAGCAAGACCGCTCCGCCGTGGTGGCTTGGGACCTGGTAAAAGCCGCGCAGCCAAAACTGTGATCCTGCCGGTGGTCTGGATACAGGAAGCCATCACGGAATACTACGAGGGCCCTTGGGTGGTATGCGAAGGCTGGTCCTCACCTCGGAATGCGCTTCGCCTACGCAATCGAAGAGGCTGTAATGACGATTGCAAAAGCTCCGATGCGCTTTCCGGTCATCCACAAAGACGGGAGGCGAGCGGGAGTCTGGCGCTTTCCATTGGGAATTTTCTTCCTCTTGGAAGATGACAGAATCGTGGTGATCGCCTGCTTCCACGGCAAGCGCCATCCGCGCAGATGGAAGGGTCGCAAAGGACCAGAATAGTTCCTAGATCGCAGGATGCAGCTTGTGGAAGCCGGTCTTCTCCTGGTACATCTGCGCAAAGGCGAGCAGTCGCGCGTCGTCGTAGAGCTGGCCGAGAAAGGTGATGCTGACCGGCGTGCCCGGTCCGCCGACGTTGGCGCGGCCGCCATCGGCAGTGTCCTGCGGCTGCGGCGCATCGTTGCCGCGAATGCCATTGGGAAGGATGACGGCAGGATGTCCACTAAGGTTAGTCGCGGTGAGTTGCGCGCCTCCGCTGGGGGTCACGATAATGTCCACCGAGTGAAAGAGCTCTGCCATCTTCTCGATAAGCACGCTGCGCGCGCGCATCGCCTGCACATAATCCACGCCGCTGTACATGCGAGCGATGCGGAAGGTGTTGGGCCAGTCGCCGGGCCCCTGCGCCGTCAGCAGCTTGTCGCGTCCGCTCCGTGTGAGTTCGTCAAAGGCAGCCGCTGCTTCCACGCTGAGCACCGGCGAAACGGAGCCGTATGGAAAGTCCGGCAGCTTGACCTCGATCAGGTTGACGCCCATGCCGCGCAGCACGTCCAGCGTCGCGCGGTCATAACGATTGTCATAGCGCTGCCGCTCGAAGGTGCGCTGTCGCTGCTCG
>CAZZVI010000020.1:0-11455 GCA_964657335.1 uncultured Terriglobus sp. | reverse complement strand
TCCATCGACCAGCTCAGCGCCATGGCTCCCGTACGCGGCACAAAGCCGAAGGTCGGCCGCAGGCCGGTGACGCCGCAACGTGTGCTGGGCGACGAGATGGAGCCTAGCGTCTCCGACCCAATGGCAAAGCCGCAGCAGCCCGCCGCTACTGCCGATGCGGGACCGGCAGACGATCCGCTCGAGCCCTGCTTTGGATTCCAGGGATTGCGCGTCTTGCCGCCGAACCAGACATCGCCCTGCGCCAGCGCGCCCAGCGTCAGCTTGCTGATGAGCACGGCGCCCGCATCATCCAGCCGCTGCACGACCGTTGCATCCTCATCGAACTGCTGGCTCTCCATGCCGCCCGCGCCCCACGTGGTGCGATAGCCCTTGACGCTGAGCAGGTCTTTTGCGCCCCACGGAATGCCGTGCAGCGGGCCGCGGTATTTCCCCGCTGCAATCTCGCGGTCGGCGACGGCGGCCTGTGCGAGGGCGCGCTCGTCCAATGGCGTAATCAGCAGGTGCAGGACGGGGTCGAGCCGCTTCGTGCGCTGCAGGTAGAGCTTCGTCAACTCGACCGACGTGATCTTGCGTGTCCGCAGCAGCTCTGCCAGTTGACGCACGCCGGCAAAGGCAAGCTTGTCCTCATTTCCGACGAGACCGGCAACATCGATCGCAGATGCCTTTCCAGCAAACGTGCGCGGATGGCCGCGCCAGGCCTCGTGAACGGTCGTGTGCACATGCGCGCCCATGGGCATGGGATTGAACACAATTGCCGGTGCGACGGAGTTGGGCAGGTGCAGATCGCGGATGGCCTGCAGACCTGTGCGCTGGGTGCGCACACCGTCGAGCATCATCGTCTTCTGCTCGTCGGTCAGCGTGATGCCGGCGACGGCCGCTGCCGCGTCCAGCATGGCCGGTGTGATCGGCGGGAAAGTATCGATCTTTGGTGCGTCTGCGGCTGCCGGACTGGTCTGCGCCGCTGCGGATTGCATTGCAATTGCCGCGAGAGCGCCGGGCAGCAGGGTCTGGCAGACACCGGCCGCAGCACAACGTTCGAGAAACATCCGCCTGTCCATCATGGTGTTCACTGTACCGCGAATACGCGCCCCCGCTGTGCACGTTGCGCGAGGTGGCCGGATCGCAGCAGCCTGTTCAACGTCTAAAGCTGTACGTGACCCGACTTCATACATCCCTTGTTCTTTCTTCACTGGCTCTAACCAGTCTGTTTTCCGCAGCCTGCCAGGCTCCACGTTCCGTCACAGTCCAAAAGACCGAAGTGGTTGGTTACTTCCCGCAATGGGGCGTCTACAACCGGCGCTATGTGCCGCTCGACCTGATTCGCAGCGGGGCGGTACGAACGCTGACACAGCTCGACTACGCACAGGGAAACATCCACGACAATGCCTGCGTCGTCGCCGATCCACAAGCAGACCTGAACATCGCGTTCAAGGCAGAAGATTCGATCGACGGCGCAGCCGACGCGCCGGACGCTCCCTTGCGCGGCAACTTTCATCAACTGCAACTGCTGCACAAGCGCTATCCGAAGCTACGCATCCTCATCTCGCTGGAGGGCCAGCGCGGCCTGTTCGAGGAAGCGGCGAAGCCGGAGAATCGTGTCGCCTTCGTCCACTCCTGCATCGCGCGTTTTCTCGAAGGACACATCGCGCCCGGTGTCGAGGCACCGCACCTGTTCGATGGGATCGATGTGGACTGGGAGTATCCGGACGCAAAGCATGCGGATGACTTCTATGCGTTGATGGCGGAGTTCCGCCGACAGATGGATGCGCTCCAACCAGGCGGCAAGGCTGCCCGCAGGCGCTTCACGCTCTCCATCGCGTCAGGCGCATCGCACAAGAACATCGATCCGATCGACTGGAAACGTGTGTCTGAAAGCGTCGACCAGATCGGCGTCATGACCTATGACTTTCAAGGCCCATGGAGCCATGACACCGGCTTCGTGGCGCCGCTGCGCTCGGCTGACCCAAACGCCGAAACTGTCGCTAGCGTGATCGACGCGTACCTCGCCGCGGGTGTGCCGCCGCAGCAGGTCCTGCTCGGCTTGCCGTTCTACGCCTATCAATGGCACAACGTGAAGCCCGGCACGAACAATGGATTGCAAAGCAAGGGTGACCCGATCCGTGGAAACCTGAATCAGTCCACGGCAACTGCTATGCTGGCCGCAACCGCGGACGCAAAGCTCTACCGTGACCCGGTCTCGCAGGCGCCATGGATCTATGATGGCGATAATTTCTTGACGTTTGAAGACCCAGCGTCGCTGCAGGCGAAAGCAGCCTTCGCGCGCGAGCGTCACCTCGGCGGCATGATGGTGTGGGAATTAAGCGGCGATACCGACGATGCACAACTACTCCACGCCTTAAGGTGAGCCCGCAGCGGGCAACACCAGTAAGGCAAGGTGGTTTCAGGAGCCTTAAGTCGGTTCAGTTGAAGAAAACAGGGCCACAGTCCCGTATGGCCCCTACATTCTTCGCGACGAGCTTACGCGCTAAGCTTGCGACGACGAAGTGCGGTGGTGGCGGCTCCAATCAAACCCGTTCCCAGTAGCAGCAGCGAGCTCGGTTCCGGCGTGACAGCAGCAGGCGTAAGGCCGTTCAGCTGAAAGCTCGTGATTGTGGCCTGCCCGACGCTGGTGGTGCTGGTAGACAGCGAGAAGCTGCCAGCGGTAGGAGTATAGCCCGTTTCGGTGAAGATGCCCGTACCGGCGAACGATAGAGTCTGTGTGCTCGCATTGTAAGCAAACGAGGTCAGGCTCGAGATCGTGAAGTCCAGCGTGTTGACGCCAGAGGTCGCCTTGAAGACATCCGTGCCGACAGCATTGTTCGTGTTGAAGCTGGTGAGCGCCGCAGTGGAACCGTTGAAAGTAGCCATTGAACCGCTGCCGTTGAAGAAGAAGCCAGTGGTCGGATTGAAGGTGATGGACGCGTAGGCCGGCGACGCGGTGTAGGTGTAGGTGTCCGAACCAGCTACGGAACCAGAACCCGTGATGGATGCGGCGTGTGCTGCGGTGGTGTTTATCAGACCGGCCGTAAGAAGCACGGCGGCAGGCAGAAGAGCGCGGAACTGTAGACGCATAGACGAGACTCCGGGGAAACAAAAAATACTGCAATGGAACCGGTAGCGAACTACCGGGAATATCGCTCTCGATATCCAAAAGAATTCTCTCAGAGATCGTGCTTACTTGTGTGTACGAAAGTGAAAAACCGAAAGTTTTCCAGAAGATGCAAACTTTTCTTCGCGATATCGAAGTTTCTTCCCACTGGTTTCCTAAATATCCAGGTTTTTGACATCCAGTGCGTTTTCTTCGATAAACCGCCGCCGCTGCTCCACGTCCTCACCCATCAGTGTGGTGAAGATCTTATCCGTTTCCACGATGTCTTCTAGGCGTACCTGCAGCAATGTGCGGCGCTCGGGATCCATGGTGGTCTCCCAGAGCTGCTCGGCAGTCATCTCGCCCAGACCCTTGTAGCGCTGCACCTGGTATTCCTTCTTGCCCTGCTCGATCACGTACTCGAACAACTCGCGCGGCGTCTTCTTTTCGACGGGATCCTGTCCGGCTTTCGCCTGGCGCTTGCTCCCCTTCACCTCGGTTGCCGTGCCCGGTGCTGACGCGATCACCTCGTTGACTTCTGTTTCCGACGCCTCTTCCGCTTCATCTACGGCCGCGATCTCGGCCTTGCTGTCTTTCGTCTTGACGGCATACTCAACGAGGAACGGTGGTTTCAAGTGCTCGCGGATCTGTGCGTACTTGCCGAGCATCTGCCGCATCTCGGGCGAGCTCGCCGTGGTGTAGTCGATGTTGCGATGCGCGCCCTGCGCGTCCAGGTACTCGAGAGACCAGGTGCCGTGCTCTTCATCGCGCACCGGCTCGCCGACCTTCTTGAACTGAAACTCCTTCGCCATGGCGTTCAGGCGCCGCGCCAGCTCTTTCAGCTTGTCCGGCGTTTCGAAATCCGAGCGCTTCGCCGGTTCCTTGCCCTCGTTGGCGAAGAGCTCGGCAACGGCGAAGGTCACCTGCTCGTTGCGGTAGCGCTTGTCGGCCTTTTCGAAGAAGCCGAGATACTCGTTCAACTGGCCCATGAACTTGGTCAGTTCCCCGCCCTCAAGCGTCTGGCCGTGATCGCGCCCGGCTTCGCCGTAGTGGACGACCATGCCATCAGCGGCGCGCTTCACCATCACCTTTACGAAGTCGCGATCGTCCTTGATGTACTGCTCGAACTTGCCTTTTTTGATCTTGTAGAGCGGCGGCTGCGCGATGTAAACGTGGCCGCGCATGATGAGCTGCGTCATGTGGCGGAAGAAGAACGTCAGCAGCAGCG
This sequence comes from uncultured Terriglobus sp., assembly GCA_964657335.1. Taxonomy (GTDB): domain Bacteria; phylum Acidobacteriota; class Terriglobia; order Terriglobales; family Acidobacteriaceae; genus Terriglobus. The sequence continues at coordinate 7,139 of CAZZVI010000020.1, read as the reverse complement.
TGCGGATGTGCGATCCGTCCACGTCGGCGTCCGTCATCAGGATCAGCTTGCCGTAGCGCAGCTTTTCGAGCGAGAAGTCATCCTTGCCGATGCCGGTACCCAGCGCCGTGATCATGGCGCGGATTTCTTCGTGCCCCAGCATCTTGTCGTAACGGGCTTTTTCCACGTTGAGAATTTTGCCCTTCAGCGGCAGGATGGCCTGAAAACGCCGGTCGCGGCCCTGCTTGGCCGTGCCGCCAGCGGATTCGCCCTCGACGAGGTACAACTCGCAGCGGTCAGGCTGGCGCTCAGAGCAGTCGGCCAGCTTGCCGGGAAGGCCGCCGCCGTCCAGCGCTCCCTTGCGGCGAGTCAGGTCGCGGGCCTTGCGAGCGGCCTCCCGTGCGCGTGCCGCTTCGATGGCCTTGTTGATGATCTTCTTGGCAACCTGGGGGTTCTGCTCGAAGAACACACCGAGCCGCTCATTAACGAACTGCTGTACCTGCCCAGAGATGTCGCTGTTCAGCTTGCCCTTGGTCTGGCCTTCGAACTGGGGCTGCGGCAGCTTCACGCTGACCACCGCAACCAGCCCTTCGCGCACGTCGTCGCCGCTGAGCGACTCTTTCAGGTCCTTGAACAGACCCATGGACTGACCGGCGGCATTGATCGTCCGCGTCAGCGAAGTCCGGAAGCCGGAGAGATGCGTGCCGCCATCGACCGTGTTGATGTTGTTGGCGAAGGAGAAGACCGTCTCGGAGTAGGCGTCGTTGTATTGGAGCGCGATTTCCATCACGAGCTGGCCCTTTTCGGCCTCCATGTAAATGGGCTTCTCATGCAGCACGGCCTTGCCCTTGTTCAGGTGGCGTATGAACTCTTCGATACCGCCCTTGTACTTGAAGGAAAGCGCCTTCGCCTCTCCCGTCTTGGCGTCGGTGGTGCGCTCGTCGGTCAGCGTGATCTCAATGCCCTTGTTCAGAAAGGCAAGCTGGCGCAGGCGACCGGCGAGAATGTCGAAGTTGTATTCGTGCACGGTGAAGATCGACTTATCCGGCAGGAAGTGGACCTTAGTGCCGCGGCGGCTGCTGGTGCCGACCCGGCGGAGCTCGCTGATGGGGTCGCCTTTGCTGTAGTCCTGCTGCCAGGTGGCGCCGTCGCGCCAGATTTCCACGTCAAACTCTTCGCTTAGCGCGTTGACGCAGCTGACGCCCACACCGTGCAGACCGCCGGACACCTTGTAGCTGCTGGCGTCGAACTTGCCGCCCGCGTGCAGCTTGGTCAGCACCACCTGTACCGCCGGCATCTCCTCGCCGTTGCCGAGGTCCTTCATGTCCACCGGAATCCCGCGGCCGTCGTCGATGACGGTGATCGAGTTGTCTACATGGATGATGCAGTCGATGCGGGTGGCATGGCCGGCTAGCGCTTCATCCACGGAGTTGTCGACCACCTCATACACCAGGTGGTGCAGACCCTGCTCGCCGGTCGACCCGATGTACATGGCCGGCCGCAGCCGAACCGCCTCGAGGCCTTCGAGAATCTTGATGTTCGCGCTGGTGTAGCTGGGCTTGCCGGTCTCGGACGTGATGGGCGCCGGGGCGTTCGTCGAATCAATCTGTTGCAGGTCAAGCAGGGGCGTTTCGGTGGCCATCGTTCTCCTGGTGGTCAAGCGAGCTAAGACGCAAAAAATGCAGGGATTTGCAGAATTATCGCTGGCTCTTTTCACCTTCTATTCTACCATTCCGACGCCCCATTTAGCCCCGCGCTCGATGCCCGTTCTTCGGCGGAGCACTTGCCTGAGGACGCAGTCTGTACCGCAGGATTCTGTACATGGCTCACTTGAGATGGGAGGTCCTTTCGCTCGCTACGGCGAAGGCGGTGGCCGCGAACTTTAACCAGCCAGGACGGCCCTCTCACACTCCGGTTCTGCGTTATACTCAGAGGGTTGTCCAAAACACCGGGCGACGCACACAGCTGTTCCAGACAGGAATCACAATGCCCAAGCTCAAGACACACTCAGGGGCTGCAAAGCGCTTCAGCAAGACTGGCACCGGCAAGATCAAGCGCGGCCAGACCAAGAAGCGTCACATCCTGACCTCGAAGTCGACCAAGGTGAAGCGTAAGCTGACCCGTCAGGCTTACGTCTCCGATGGAGATCACGCCAAGGTCAGCCGGATGATCCCCTACGCCTGAGGCCAAATGGCCCAGGACAACAGATTTCCGCCCAGCCGTGAACGTGGTTGTTCACAACGGTCCGAAGCAAAGCGTTCCCGGGCCCTCGATCGCGAAGCGGTCGATTACGAGGCGAGAAAGCAGCAAGCGTGTGAAGAGGCCGCAGCCGGAGAGATCCGGCCACCTTACCTCCAGCCGCTGACCACAGAAGTTCGCAAAAGGAGAAACACCCATGCCCCGCGTCAAACGTGGCACAAAACGCAATGACCGCCGCAAAAAGATTCTGAAGCGCGCGTCTGGCTACTTCCTCACGAAATCCAAGCTCTACCAGGCAGCGCAGGAAGCCGTCGAGCGTGGACTGAAGTTCGCCTACATCGGCCGCAAGCAGAAGAAGCGCCAGTTCCGCTCGCTGTGGATCGTTCGCATCGGCGCCGCCGCCCGCCTGAACGGCCTGAGCTATTCCACATTCATCAGCGGCCTGAAGAAGGCCGGGGTGGAGCTCGACCGCAAGGTGCTGAGCGACATCGCGACCACCGACGCCCCGGGTTTCGCCGCACTTGCCGCCAGCGCGAAGACAGCCAATGAGAAGGCGAAGCAAGAACGCACCGCAGTCGCTGCATAAAGACCAGCTGCAGAAGGGAAAGGCACGGCCGATCGCCGTGCCTTTCTCCTACTTGGAAATATTCGGGTTTGCACGGTAACCTGAGCCAATGCGCTTTCTCCCTGCGTGTCTTCTCATTCTGATTACGGCCTCTTTTGCGAACGCACGAGCCACGCCACCCTCAGACTCTCCGCGGCAGACGCCCGCACGCCCTGGGAACGAGCAGCCCTCGGCCGGGCAGTTGCTGCTTGGGCAGTATGGCCCGTACCGGGCGAACAACGACCTGCTGCATTACACGCTGACGCTCCGTGTAGATCCCGCCACAAGCACGATCCGCGGCGACAACCAGGTGCGGTTCCGCATGCTGCAGGACGGCACCCGCATCCAGCTTGATCTTGCCCAGGCGCTCGACATCTCAAAGGTTCTGTACCGGGGCAAGCAGGTGAAGTTCACCCGTGAAGACGAATCGTTCTTTATCGATTTCCCTGACACGCTTCGAGGCGGTGGAACATACACCGTCGATGTCTTCTATGGCGGCACACCGAAGACCGCCGGGCGCTTCGGTGGTATGTCGTTCGAGAAAGACTCGACCGGAAAGCCGTGGGTCTTTACTGCGTGCGAGGGGAACGGAGCACGCGTGTGGTGGCCAAACAAGGACCAGTGGAAAGACGAGCCGCAGGAGGGCGTCGATCTCCACATTGCCGTTCCGAACGGCCTGATGGATGTCTCCAACGGCCGCCTGCTTGGGCATAAGGACCTGCATGACGGTTTCACCGAATGGAACTGGCGCGTCACATACCCGATCAATAACTACGATGTCGCTTTGAACATCGGGGCTTATGTCCACTTCAGCGACAAGCCGCTTGGCCCGCTTACCCTCGACTTCTACGCCAAACCCGAGGACCTTGCAAGGGCGAAAGTGCAGTTCGCGCAGGCCAGGCCCATGCTCGCAATTTATAACAAGTACTTCGGAGAGTACGCGTTTGTACGCGATGGGTATAAGTTAGTCCAGGTCCCATACACCGGCATGGAGCACCAGAGCGCCGTGGCCTATGGCAACCACTTCCTGAATGGCTATAACAACAGGGATTGGACAGGCGTCGGCATCAGCCCGAGGTTTGACTTCATCATCATCCACGAAAGCGGCCACGAATGGTTTGGCAATGCGATCAGTGCCGCCGATCCAGCGGACATGTGGATTCATGAGGGCTTCACGACGTATGCGGAAGGCGTCTATGTGGAAGGCCGCTGGGGCAAGCCCGACGGCATCCGATACCTGAACGGCTTTAAGTCCAAAGTGAAGAACGAACGCCCGATAGTCGGCGAGCGTGGCTTGGACCGCGAACCCCGGGACGAAGATCAGTACTTCAAGGGAGCGCTTTTCCTGAACACGTTGCGTTCCGTCGTAGATGACGACGGGAAATGGTGGGCAACGCTGCACGGCTACTATGAACACTTCAAGTACCACAACATCGTGACGGAAGATGTTGTTGATTACTACAGCAAGGTATTGGGGCAGGATAAGAACGCTATTTTCCAGGAATATCTTTACCATGCCGATCTGCCGCAATTGGAACTGAAGTTCGACGATGCCGGAAACAATGTAAGTTACCGCTGGCAAGCCGATGAGCCGGGTTTCGCGATGCCGATCCGGGCGGGCGATCCACAGCACTGGACTTTGCTGCACCCCACTTCCGAGTGGCAAGTGACGCCCGGCAACCGTGATGCCTTCCAGGTAGCGACCGATCTGTACTATGTGCAGGTCGTACGCGACGGTGTCAAGGAACCGCTCTTCAACCCTGTGCCGAGGTAAGCTCTCCGTTCGAAGAACGCGGCGCAAGTCATCACGCATCAGAACAGAGATGCAACAGGATGCAATCATCAATGGATACACGCGGCGCTGGTGGAAGGAAGCTGTCGTATACCAGGTGTATCCGCGCTCGTTTCAGGACACAAACGGCGACGGCATCGGCGATCTCCGTGGCATAACATCGCGCCTGGACTACCTAAGCGATCTAGGCGTCGATGTGCTCTGGCTGTCACCGCATTACGATTCTCCTAACGCTGACAACGGCTACGACATTCGCGACTATCGCAAGGTCATGGCGGAGTTCGGCACCATGCAGGACTTCGATGACCTGCTGGCCGGAGTCAAGGCACGTAACCTGCGCCTGATCGTCGATCTCGTCGTGAACCATACCAGCGACGAACACGCATGGTTCGTGGAGAGTCGCAAAGGTAGGAACAATCCTTACCGTGATTACTACATCTGGCGGCCTGGCAAGACAACGCCAGACGGCGAGCGACTTCCTCCGAATAACTTCACCTCCGCATTTTCAGGCTCAGCATGGACGCTGGATCCACTTACCGGCGAATACTATCTGCACTTATTCGCGGAGAAGCAGCCAGACCTGAACTGGGATAATCCGGGGGTTCGTGACGAAGTTTATGGACTCATGCGCTTCTGGCTCGACAAGGGCGTTGACGGCTTTCGCATGGACGTGATTCCCTTCATCAGCAAAGACCCCTCGTTCCCTGATGTGAAGCCGGGTGAGAGCCAGGTCCGCATCAACGCAAACGGACCGCGCCTGCATGAGTACCTGCGCGAGATGAACGAACGCGTGTTATCGCATTACGACTGCATGACCGTGGGTGAGGCGCACGGCATCAGCATCGAAGAGATGCCGCAATTGGTAGACGAACGCCGGCATGAGCTGGACATGATCTTCAACTTCGACACGGTCCGGCTCAACCGCGAGGGCCGCAACTGGCGGTCTTGGTCGCTGCCCGAGTTGAAGGCGATCTACACACGGCAAGACCGCGCGCTTGGCGTCCACAGCTGGAACACGATCTTCCTGGCGAACCACGATAACCCGCGGCTGGTGTCCGCTTTTGGTGACGATGCGCCGGAATTCCGCGTGCCGAGCGCGAAGTTACTCGCGACCATGTTACTCACGTTGAAGGGCACGCCTTATCTCTATCAAGGAGACGAGCTCGGCATGACGAACTACCCATTTCATAACATCGATGAGTATAACGATATTGAGGCCAGGAACGCCTGGCAGCATGACGTGCTGACTGGGCATGAAAGCGCCGAACATTATTTAAACAATTTACTGCGCGTCAGCCGGGACCACGCGCGCACGCCCATGCAGTGGGACGCCTCGCCGAATGCAGGATTCACGACAGCAGATGCAAAACCGTGGCTGCCTGTGAATCCGAATTACCCGCAGATCAATGCAGCAGCAGCGCTCGCCGATCCTGACTCGATCTACCACTACACAAGGCGCGTGCTTGCTCTGCGCAAGAGCTCGCTTGCATTCGTCTATGGAGACTACGAAGACCTTGCGCCGGAGCACCCGCACCTGTTCCTGTACACACGCACGCTCGGTGACGAGCGTTTTCTGGCAGCACTGAACTTCTCACGTCAGTCGCTGGCCGTGGCCTGGCCGCACGACTTCAGTCGAGCGAAGTTGGTACTCAGCAACCTGCCCGTGTTGAGCGGCCAAGCCGAACTCCGTGCGTGGGAGGTACGGATTTCAAAGCGCTGAAACCCGCCGCGCGGCGCCATGCTGGCGTCTGCGGGTCTCCGGTATCCTAACCCTGTGGACACCTCCGTCGATTCGCCTGAACTGCAGCATAGCAGCGCTCCGCTCCACGATGGCGCGAACGACCCGCCTGCCGATCAGTTCGACGGTAAGGCGCCGTTCGCCTCCTGGGGGCGTTACCCGAACTACGACGCGACGCTGGTGCCGATCACGTGGCAGAGCGACTTCCCTGCCGTCGTCACGAAGCATAACGGCATGCCGGGCGGCGCGCTGGCGGTTGGCATGGGCCGCAGCTATGGCGATAGCTGCCTGCTAAAGGACGGCAGTCTGCTGGTTGCAACCGGCATGAATCGCCTGCTGGCTTTCGACGACGCATCTGGACTGCTGACCGCGGAAGCCGGCCTGACGCTGGCGCAGCTGCTCGACTTTGCCGTGCCGCGCGGATGGTTTCTGCCTGTCTCGCCGGGAACGAAGTACGTGACGCTCGGCGGCGCCGTGGCAAACGATATCCACGGTAAGAACCACCACGTCGCGGGCACCTTCGGATCGCACGTGACGCAGTTTGAGCTGGTGCGCAGCGACGGTACGCGCCTGCACTGCTCGCCAACAGACAACCCGGACTGGTTCGCCGCCACCATCGGTGGACTCGGGCTGACTGGCGTCATTACGTGGATCCAGCTCCGGCTGAGACCGATCGTCTCGCGGCTGATCGACTTCGAAGGCATCCAGTTCCACGGCGTCGACGAGTTCCTCGCGCTGACCGAGCAGTACAAGAACGTGGAGTACACCGTCAGCTGGGTGGACTGCACCAGCACCGGCAGGAACTTCGCGCGCGGCATCTTCATGCT
>CAZZVI010000019.1:25229-28046 GCA_964657335.1 uncultured Terriglobus sp. | reverse complement strand
GAAGCGCTGGTCAGCTTCAAGAACCGCAACACCGTCGGCACCACCGACACCGGCCTGCCGACGGGCGTGGGCATCAAGCCGGCTGCAGCCTGGGTTCATGCGCGCTTTGACGCCATCAGCGCGGCTTGCGGCGGCTGTCTTGAGGTGAAAGAAGACAACTTCATCGAACCCCCGATGACCGGCCCGGCAGCGCGCGTCAAGCAGCCGACGCCCCTCACCAACGTCTACGCCATCCTGAAGGGCACAGACCCAACGCAGGCCGCGCGGCGCGTGCTTGTGACCGGCCACTATGACAGCTTCTTCGTCAAGGACATGCAGAACACGCGCGACGACGCACCCGGCGCGAACGACGACGCCAGCGGCACGGCCGTCTCGCTGGAGTGCGCCCGCGTGCTCTCAAAACATCGCTTCCCTGCCACCATCGTGTTCGTCGCCGTCGCCGGCGAAGAGCAGGGCCTGCTCGGCAGCCGCCACCTTGCCAAGCTGGCGAAAGCGGAAGGCTGGAACCTGGAAGCCGTGCTGAACAACGACATCGTCGGCGGCGATACCACGCCAGCGGATCTCGCCAACGAAGACAAGCATCGCGTCCGCGTCTTCTCCGAGGGCATCTCGCTCGCCGCAACACCGCAGCAGTCGCAGCGCATTCTGCAGTTCGGCTACGAGAGCGATTCGCCGTCACGCGAAGTCGCGCGCGCCATCACCGACGTTGCCCGCACGTACACCGAGCCATCCGGCGCGCACGCAGCGAACGCCTCAAAGCAGGCGGCCAGCGCGAACACCGCATTGCAACCTGTGCTGATCTTCCGCCTGGACCGCTACGGCCGCGGAGGCGATCACAGCTCCTTCAACCGCGAAGGCTTCGCCGGCGTGCGCTTCACCGAGTGGCGCGAAAACTTCGACCATCAGCACCAGTGGATTCGCGTCGAAAATGGCGTGCAGTTCGGCGACCTCATCCAGTTCGACGACTTCGACTACATGGCCCGCGTCGCCCGCATCAACGCAGCCACCCTCGCAACACTCGCCAGCGCTCCCGCAGCACCGGCCGACGTGGCCGTGTCGACGCGTGGACTGAACAACGACTCTGTCCTGAGCTGGAACGCCGCCGCAACACCCGTACCCGGCACAACCTACGAAGTGCTGTGGAGAGAGACCAGCGCACCTGACTGGCAGTACACTGCACCCGCAACAAAGTTCGCGCAGACGGTCAACGGCGCGAACTACACCATCACCGTCCCGGTATCCAAAGACAACGTGCTCTTCGGCATCCGGGCCTGCGACACCAAAGGCCACTGCAGCCCGGCCGCCGCACCGCTGCCGCGCGTTCTCACGGCACAACCCGGCGATGCATCGCCGGTACTTAGATAAATTGCGGTATGCATCGCTACCGTAAGTAGCGACATGCACCTATCGGCTATGCTGCCAGGTGCAGCAGGACTGCTCGATAGCAGGATCGAGGCAAGGAGAGGTCAATGTCCACGCCGCAGAAAAGCATGCTTGCCCTGGTCCTCCTCTTCACGGGCCTGCTCGCGGGGTTGCAGGTGCTGATGCTGATGGGTGTGCTTCCGGCAATCATGCGCATGCCGCTGGCAACCTATGCCGGCATGTGGCAGGCGCTGGACCACTTCATGGCTGCACGTATGCCGATCTTCGCGAACGGCACCCTGCTGCTCTACGTCATCGCCATCGTCTGCTTCGCGCGATCACCGCGCAGGTGGATCGTCTGGACGCTGTTGGGCTGCCTGGGTCTGCTGCTGACGGACACGGTCTTCACAGTGGCGCAACAGTTGCCGATCAACCATGCCGTGCAAGCTCTCGATGCAGCTCACCTGACGGACCCAGCGCGGGTGGAACAGCTGCGTGATGCCACGATCCACCACTTCTATCTGCGCGGCTCGCTCTCGATCGCCGCGTTTGTGTGGCTTGCATTCGCCACTGTCTTTTCGCTTGACGGACAGGTTCTCCGTACAGAAGAGTTAAGGACATGAAAAACCTCTACCTCGGTCTTGTTCTCGCCGCGCTGTGTTGTTCGTCGGTGAACGGTCAGAAGGCTCATGGATCGGCGCAACGCGAAGACCTGGCACTCCAGGCCCAACTCGTCGCTCAAGTCGACGTCTTCATGCATGCATGGGAGAAACAGGATGCCCCAACGCTGGCGGGAACCATGGCTCCCGAGTTTCTGTATGTCACGTCGCGAGGTGTCACGCCGAGGGATGGCGTTGTGGGTTCGCTTACCCATGCCTGCACGCTCACGAACTACACGTTGAGCGATGTACGGGTGGCGCCGATCGCAGCAGACGCGGCGACGCTTGTGTACAAGCTCCACCAGAGCGCCTCCTGCATGGGCCATCCAGACTCGCCGGTGGTGCTGAACACAGATACGCTGGTCCGCCGCGAAGGCCGATGGCTGTTTCTGATGACGACTTCCACCCCGGCGCAATAAGTCAGCTCACGCGGCAGCCGTTATTCCTTCACGCGATTGCTCTAGTTCGCCGTCGGCTTTGACACGCTGTCGACCACGATCACATCCACCGGCACCTTGCCAGATTCCACTTTGAGCCCGAATTGCTCTGCCAGCGCCGGGATCAGCGCAGGAGGTATGTCGCCGGTATCGGGCGGAGCCGGCGCCTTCGGCATACCCATCTTGATCGCCTGGTTGTCGTCCATCTGGTACTTCAGCGTTCCACCGTACCGGGCCGTTCCAAGCCCGGTTTGATCTACGACCGGATGATCCAGGATGTCGGACTGCAGCATGCCGCAGAACTCCTTCATGGTGGCATTGATGATGCGCAACTGCCCGGGAGGCAGACCGAAACCCGG
>CAZZVI010000019.1:0-25129 GCA_964657335.1 uncultured Terriglobus sp. | reverse complement strand
TCAAGGGTCAGGCCGCGGCCGATGAAACTCCCCCGGTTCAGGAGAAAGGCGAAATTGTTTTCGCCGGGCGCTTGCGGCTTGATGGTTGCGACCTCGAAACCCGGATTCGCGTTGGGGTCCATCTTCGCCAGCGGCGGCGGAGGCTCAGGGATCGCCCATGCCGTCTCCTGTGTCGCGCGCACGAACACCAGCGGCGCCTTGTTGTCGCCTGCCGTACGCGTGCCGCCAATGGTGTTACCGTCCGGAGAGATCTTTCCGTCGTACGTCATGCCGGTGCGCTGAATGTCGAGGTTCAGCGTTGTTCCGTTCCAATCAACCTTATCGATGGGAATCGCCGGCGACTTCTGATCGATGAACCAGAGAGTCCCCTTCCAACCGGTACCTGCCTTCTCGATCTTCACCACCCATCGATTGTCACTGCCGTCAGGCTGGCGCACCGCACCTTGCCACGTGCCTTCGAGCGCGACCGCCACCGTGACCTGCATCGCAAGCGCACGAGGCGTTGCCGATGCCGACGCCACGAACAAGCCGAAGACCAGAAGGGCGGAACGGAAGGGTGACGCAAACGGAACGCGCATGCAGACCTCGTGGAGATGGGGTGGAGAGGGCAAGAACATGATACGGCCCGGCCCAGGCGGACGGCACCCTCTCAAGCCCGCGCTTCCTCCATGCAGGACTCTCCGATCAGAGAGCGCAGCGCCTTCAGTGCGACAGCCGAAATGCATAGACGGTGTCCCCGGCTACCGTCAGGATGTACTGCCGGCCATCCAGTAAATAGGTCTCTGGGGCGTTGGACACGTTCCCGATGCGGGCGTGCCACAGCGGCTTCGGGGCGCTGGCGTCATAGGCCACCAGACTCCCGGAGCCATCACCGGAGAACAGCAGGTGTCCCGCCGTGGTGAGCAGACCGGTGGGCGCGCCGTCACCAGGGAAGACATAGTTGTACACGGTTTTGCCGGTGTGATAGTCGATGCCGACAATCGAGCTGGGGTAGGCACCCACCGAATCTTCTTCCTTGCCCCCCAAACCCATGATCTGCTTCGGGTCGGTCTGGGTCAGGTAGTACATCGCGTATCCCTGATGGAGACCGACGTAGAACAGCCCCGTCTGCGGGTCGAAGCTGGGCGGCGGCCAGTTGACCGCGCCGCCGTTGGTGGGTGACACCAGCGAGCCGGGCACCGTCGAGTCCTGGTCCGGATCTCGAATCGGATTGCCGTTGGCGTTAATGCCCGTCGCCCAATTTGCCGCCGGCGAGAACTTGGTGGTCAGCAGATGCTGCCCGGTCCCGCGGTCGAGTACGAAAAAGTAGCCATTGCGGGTCGCCTCCATGACCAGCTTCCGGGGTTTGCCGTCGAAGGTGCCATCCACGAGGATCGGTGCCTGCACCGAATCCCAATCGTGGGTATCGTCGGGCGAGGTCTGGTAGTACCAGGCCATCTTGCCGGTCTCCACGTCCAGCGCCACGATCGAACAGGTGAACAGGTTGGTGTCTTTTGCGTCAGCACCGCGGGGCGCAGCCGAATATGCCGGAATCGGGTTGCCCGTGCCGAAGATGTAGAGCTTGGTCGCGGGATCATAGGAGCCGGAGAGCCAGGGCATCGCTCCGCCGTGCTGGGCCGCGTCCATGCTGCCCCAGGTGTCCCATCCGGGATCTCCCTTTTTCATCGGCACCAGAAAGGTCTTCCATTGCAGGTCGCCCGTGACGGCATTGAACGACTGGAGAAAACCTGGCTGGTCCAGGTTGCTGCTGGTCCCCACGAGCACGTGATTGCCGACCACCACCGGCGCAGTCGTTGAGAAGTACTGCTGAGTGTAGGCGGCGATCTCTTTGTGCCAGCGCTCCTTGCCCGTCTTGGCATCGAGCGCCACCAGATAGTCTTCGGGGACCTCGAAGTAGAGCGTATCGCCGTACATGGCCATGCCGCGATTCCCAATGTGATCGCCGCCCCGTGTCGTCCAGCAGTAATGCCAAAGCACCGTGCCGTCGCGAGCATCCATGGCCCAGGCGTTGTCGGGCGACGAGATGTAGAGCACGCCGTTTACCTGGAGGATGGAGCCGGTGATGCGCGGGGAGCCGCTGCTGGAGCCCGGTACCGGCACCGGGGTCTCGGTGACCCCGCCCACAATGGTCGGCGCGCCTCGTGCTGCGCCAGGACCTCGCCGGACTTCTCCACCACCCGGTCCAGCGGTCAGCGCTACGCTCTTCCAGGCCAGCGTCAGATCCTTGATGTTGGTGCGATTGACCTGTTCCAGGACGCTATACCGCCGCTGCGAGTAATCGCCCGCATAGGTGGGCCAGGCATTGGTTGCCGGCTGCGCCAACTGCTCCGTCAAAGTGGCTGGGTCCAACCCCACGCCCGCCATCGCGCTTGCTTGCCCCTGCAGCGCCGCCGGCAAAAGGAAGGACAAACCGGCCAGGAGCCTCATCATTGTTTTCATCATGGTGTAAGCCCCTATTTCAATGTTGCCAGGTAGGCCGTCAGGTTGTGGAGGTCACTGTTCTTCCACGTCCGCAGCATGTCGACGTGCGGCTGTAAGGGATCGTGAACCGCTACTTGCGGTGCGCCGTCGATGATCTCAAAACTGCGATGGGTGCCGTCCTTTTGCGTCAACGAGACGATGAATGCATCCAGATGATCCAGGCGGCCCTCGACCGTTTGTCCCGCCGAGGTCACCGTCACCGTCTTTCCGCTCTCGCCGCGACCCGTGCGACCGGACACAATCGCGTTCTGCAGAATCTTCGGCGGGTACTTGCCGCCAATGCCGGCAAAGTCTCCGGTCGCGGAGTGACACGTGCTGCACTTGCCCGCGCCGTTGAAGTAGGCCTCGCCCGCTTTGGGATTGCCCACCACGATGTCCAGCGTCGAGGGCGCGCCCCGGTTGCCGAGCGGCTGGCTGTGCAACCAGCCCGCGATGGCGACGATGTCCGAATCAACTAAGTTGAACTTGGGCATGCCCTCCGCCTGCCGGCTGCCGTGGACCACAGGCTCGATGAGCTCGCCATTCTGATCGTCGAGCACCACCTTGTTGCGGATCAGGTTTGGACCCACGGATCCGCCACGCGCGTCGTCCCCATGGCAGAAGCTGCAGTTGGCGCTGAACACCTCCTTGCCGTGCGCCACCACGGCGGGTGACACCGGCGGCCGCGGCGCGTTGTACGCCTCGCCCTGTGTGCGGCCTTGCGCCGCCCCCTGGGCACCGGCAGCGTGACCTTCCGTTTCTCCGGGCTGCTGGGCTTTAACGACAGGCACCAGGGCTGCCGCGGCCACAACGATCCACCACCACTGCGCATTTCGCTTCATCAATTTATCCTCGGCTACCGCGACTCCAGGCGGTCAGTTCCTGGAAACGCCAAAATGCGTGCAAAACGGTTTGTCTCTGAGAGCCTTGGCGTGGGGATCTTCTGTTGCGAGCGGGAATCTCCCACGTGGCTCTTGCGTGTTCAGGATGCGGACGCCATTTGCAGATACTTCGCTTTTCAAACTATGCCAACGCGTCCTTTGCATAAGCGAGGCACTTCACAATTTCCTTCTCGCTGTCCGATCCCGCGGGCGGCCTGTATTCCAACTCGATCGTTGCCGGGAACTTATAGTTCTCCTTCTTCATCAGTGCCAGCACTTCCTTGATCGGAGTGTCGCCCTGTCCCCATGGCATGTTCTCGCCACCATTTTCTTTGAACTTGCGATCCTTCAGGTGCACGCTGGTGATGCGGTCATGGTTCTTCTGCACGAAGGACACAACATCGTGATTGCCGGCGGCAGTATAGTGGCCGATGTCAAGATTGATCCCGTTATAAGGCGACTGCGACATTGCCTCGTCCCAGGTCGTGGGAGTGGCTTGTAGATGAGCGTGATACCCGACCATCATCTTGTGCTTGAGTGCAAATTTGCCGATGCGCGCGGTGAGAGCAGAATCGCCATCCGGCATCTCCATCGTCAACTGGTTTGCGCCAAGAACCTTCACCACGTCGAAGGTCCACTCATACAGTTCATCGGGCATCTCGTTGGTCAGGCTCATTTTGAAGCCATAGATCGAGATGCCCGCATCGTTGTACAACTTTCGAACGGCCTGGAACTTCGAGGGCGGGGTCGCAAGACGCCACTTGTTGAGCGCCTCCATATAAGCGACTTGTTCCGGGCCCGGAGCACGAGGAGCACGCGGCTCGCCGGCGGCAGGAGGTCCGCCGCCCGCCGGAGCACCGGCGGGTCGCTGCCGCACGGGCGCCTTCGGAGCGCCCAGGAACTCTGCCAGCGGCTCGTCATGGCTCTCGGTTGCGCTGATGCCGTCCCTCACCATGTAGCTCACCAGAGACCTCGCATCATCCGGCATGTTGTGATAGCTGTACGCCGTGATGATGCCAACCTGAACACCGCCGAAGACCGAATTGGGTTTGCCTTCAGCAGAGAGAAGCCCTGGGCGAAACGCTGCAATTGCGGCGACAGGGACAGTGGTCGCTGCCAGTTTGCCGAACTGCCGTCGCGTGTACGTCATGGTTGACTCCGATGAGCGCGTCTGGTTGCTCATGGCCAACATGCTTGCATGTTGCTGACTGAGATGACAAGGTTCTCGGCAATGTGGCGTAGACGGAGACAGCAGGGACCTTCAGCCCCCTGAACACTGACGCGCCTGGAAGGTCTGGCACCGGAGACGGGCCGTCGTCGTGTGCATACACGGAGAAAGCAGGCCCTTCCGGCCCTTGAATAGAGGCGCCTCTCGATCGGCTTAGCCCTGGCGCCGTCACCCCTGTGCATGCAGCAAATCAGGGCCGGAAAGTTTCACTTGACATCCAGGGACAATCCACTACCATAAGGTTGTGGATCAATTGGACACGACATTTGCGGCTCTATCCGACCCCACCCGCCGGGCCATGATCGAGCGGCTCGCACAAGGGCCTGCCTCTGTCCATGGGTTGACGGAGCCGTTTGCACTCTCGCAGCAGATGATTTCGAAACATATCGCCTGCCTGGTGCGCGCCCGCATTGTCACGAAGACAAAGCGTGGACGGGAGAGTGTGTGCACGCTCAGGCCGGAGGCAATCAAGACAATCAGCGATTGGGCATTTAGTTATCGCAGGTTCTGGGAAGAGAGTTTCGACAAGTTGGATGCAGTTGTAAATCAAATGAAGAAAGCGGAGGTTAGTCGTGACGGAAAGCACGGTAGATAAGTCAGAGCGGATGGTTGTCACAAGAATTTTCGATGCCCCACGCGAGCTGGTCTGGAAGGCCTACACGGACCCGGACTACGTGATGCAGTGGTGGGGGCCAAAAGGTTTTACCTCGCCCTTCTGCCGGATGGATTTTCGCGTCGGAGGAAAGTATCTCCTCTGCATGAGATCGCCGGATGGGCAGGAGTTCTGGAATGGCGGGGAATACCACGAGATCGTTCCGAACGAGAAGATCGTCTCCTCCATGTACTTCGCTGACTCAAAGGGAAACAAGGTCGAGGCCGCGCACTATGGCATAGAACATGAGGCCATCGACGACGCCTATGACGTGATCACCTTCGAGGATCTCGGAGACGGCCGGACAAAGCTGACCTTCGTCGGAAACGAGACCATGGAGAACGCCAAAGAGAGCGGTCAAATGGAGGGCTGGAACCAGATCCTGGACAAGTTCGCCGCGGTTCTCTCCGAGATGGCGTGAGCGAACGTAAGTCAAGTTGCCGGTCAGTGTCATGCGGAAAATATCACCTCGGCGGCCGGCGGAAGCGTGGTTGTCACGTGCTTCTCGTCGCCCTTGCGGGTCTCCGCGTACACGCATAAGTGACCGCGACCCAAGCGACCTTTAGAGGGTGCTGAACAAATCTCGCTTTCGGAAGGGCACAGCTTCAGCTGTGCCCTTCGCCTTGTTACGGTGCCTCTCCAGCCGCCGCGGTCCGCTCTTAGCGGCTTTCAGCACCCTCTTACGGGCCTTCCCCAGACAGCAACCACAAAGCAGATCTCAATCTCCTGAGGTACAGATCTCACCCGGGTCAGGCATTGATTGTGCGTGCTCGCACGATTGTGATTGCGAGTGACTCGAACTTTGTGTCACTCTTCTCTCTCTCACAACATTCAGAACGGATCGGCGCACACTACAGGACACATCTGCGCGAAGGAGAATTCTGTGGCTTCCCCACAAGCAGAACAGAAGGACCAGGTAGAACTCTTCAAACTGCTATTCGCCATGAACTGGGAAGACCCTGCGACGGATCGCAGAGCCGTCGCTGTGCAACCCGGTGATACCGTCATGACCATTACCTCAGGGTGCTGCAACACTCTAACGCTTCTGCTTGATGATCCTGGCAAGGTCTACGCCGTCGATATCAACCCCACGCAGTCATACCTGATGGAGCTGAAAAGCGCCGCGATTCGGCAGCTCGACTATCAGCAGCTCCATCAATTTCTCGGTCTGACACCGTGCAAGGTGAGGATGCAACTCTTCCAGACCCTAAGCGGTGACCTCAGCCCGGCCGCACTCGCATACTGGGAAGGCAGGCCAGACGCGATCGGCAAGGGCATCATGTATTCCGGCAAGTTTGAGTCGCTGGTTCACCTCGTCACCACGTTCATCCGTGTTCTGCAAGGTCGTAAACGCATCGAGAAGCTCTTTCAGTGCAGGACCCTCCAGGAGCAGCGGACCTACTTTGAAAGGCACTGGAACAACCGGCGCTGGCGCCTGATCTTCGATCTGCTGGCGAACAAGCGAGTCATCTCTGCGCGTATGGGATTGAACTACTTCCAGTTCGAAGACGGGTCCACATCCTTCTCAGAGAGCTTTCAGAAACGCTTCCAGCGAGGTATTTGTGACACACCGGTCGAGACGAACTACTTCCTCGCTCTCTTCTTCTGTGGTCACTATCGCAGCGAGACTGCGGTCCCGGAGTACCTTCTGCCCGAGAACCTGCCCACCGTAAAAGCACGGCTGAACAGAATCGTGAATGTGCTCGCGCCCGCGGCAGACTGGCTGGAACGGCAGGCTCCAGAGAGCATTGACGCGTTCGTGCTGTCAAACATCGGAGAGCTCATGAGCGAAAGCGAAACCGACCGGCTTTTTGCAACGCTTCTTCCTGCTGCCGCTCCGGGAGCACGCGTCTGCTTTCGCAATATTCTGATTCCTCGCGCTGTTCCGCAGACGCTTACGGAAAGGATCGTCCTCAATCGAGAACTGAGTCAGGAACTTCTCGCCACCGACCGCTCCTTCCTCTACTCTCGCGTAAACGCGTATGTGGTGAAAGGCTGAAACTATAACTTCTTGACTGATTGCAACAGGATTGGCCAACTCCATAAAGATTTGCCGCAGCTTCCGGCACAATGCACCGTAAGCCAATAGGTCGCGCTGATGAGATCGACACGACCGGCGTGAGCTTCGGGCACGCTCTCTGGGAGGCGACGAGGTCTTGCTGAACCTAGGAAAGTAGCCACGCTGCGCGCGATTCAGCGGCAGGTACCGGGACGCATTTCCGCCGCCGGCCGACGGCAAGGGAGTCAGGTTGTCCGCGCCGAAGTTGTTCGACCGAGTCTTGTGACGTATACCCGACTCGATAGCGCTGCGGAGCGGCTCGATCAGGAGCCCGAACCCGCCTTGAAGATCTCTTCCGCGTAGTAGTTCTCGACCTTTGCCTGGTCGCGCAGCATTTCGACGTAGGCGTTCTTCAGCAGGTTCTCGCGCGTGTTGCGCAACTGGTCGCGGATGCTCTGCTGCACGGCGGGATCGTTGAGGTTGCGCTGTCCGGCAACCTGCTTTTCGATCAGGCGAATGATGGAGTAACCCACCGGCTGCTTCGCGCCGGGCGGCACGATCGGCAGCACCGGCGTGGTCTCGCCAGCCTTCAGCTTGCTGACGGCTTCGAAGATCGGAGTGTCCTGCCGCAGCTGCGACACGGAGACAAAGCCCATGTCCCCGCCGTTGGGCGCGGTCTGCGGGTCTTCCGAGTAGTTGGCGGCGACCGCACCGAAGTCAGCGCCGCTGTCGATCTGCGCCTTCAGCGTTGCGATCTTTTTGCGCGCGTCGGCGTCGGAGGTGGCCTTGCTGCCCTGCAGGTTGGCCGCGCCGGGCGTCTGCGAAGGCTGGCTCGTCACAACGATCTGCGCCAGGTGGATCTTGTCTTCAATCAGGTTGAAGTCGGCCTTGTGCGCGTTAAAGAACGCATTCACCTCACCGTCGGTCACGTTGATCTTGCTGTTGATTTCCTTGTTGAACAGTTTTTCGAGCGTCATCTGCTTGCGGATGTCGCGGCGCACCTCTTCGAGGGATCGTCCGCTCTCCTTCAGCACCTCGGCGAACTGCTCCTCGGTGTAACGCGACTTCATGTCGGTCAGCTTCGCGTCCACCTCTTCGTTGGTGGCGGTCAGGTTCATCTTGGCCGCGCGCTGCTCGATGATTTCGCCGTCGATGAGTGTCCGAAGAATGGTGAGCCGGTCGCTCTTGGCCTGTTCTTCCGTCTCCGGCTGCTGGTCCTGCTTGCCCCGCTGCTGATCGTTGAAGCTGCGATCGAGCTCGGTCCGGCTGATGGCATGGCCGTTGACGCTGGCCACTACATCCGCACCATGCTGCTGCTTGCAGCCGGTGGCAAAGGCGAGCGCCGCAAGCGCGGCCAGACCGGCCATGCGGGAGGAAAGAGAAGCCGAGCGGGAAGTCCGGGCAATCCCAGGAATCCGAAAGATCGTTGCGTTCACAAACATGCCTGGTTCATGGTATCGCCTCTTGCGTTCCCTGCGCTGCACGATGGCAGCCGTTAGTGGACGCGTTCCCGGATTTCTGTTCGCACCAGGTAGAGGAAAAACACCATGGAAAAGGCGGCTTGCACGAGCACCGCTCCTCCGCGCGCAACGCCCACATGCGCGCGAATGAACTGCACCACGTCGTAAATGGACAGGAAGAACGCGCCGCCCGTGAGGAGAGCCCATCCCCAGCGCTTAAGACGCAGAAACCCGAACACACCTGCAACGAAAAGTGTGCAGATGCACAGGGCAACCGTGCGAACGATGCCGTAGCCGTATGCTCCGCGCCACGCCGCGAACACGTTGACGAGAGAATAGAACAGCATGAAGATGGCAATCATCGCCATGCCCGGCAGCATGCGTGGAGCACCATCTGGGGCGCTTTTGGCTGCTCCAGGCGGTAGTTTGATACGTCTCAATTCGGTGTTTTCATCTGGCGTCATACTCCTGCTACGTTACAGCGTCTTCAGGTACGCGAGGATGTCCGCGACGGTGTCGTCGCTGACCGTGCCACCAAGCGCAGGCATGTTGCCGCGGCCGTGCAGAATCACGTTGCGGATGCGGTCGTCGTTCGCCGGCGCGCCGCTCGGCAGGTACGGCTTCTTGTACACACCCAGCAGCGAAGGCCCGTGCAGCGATCCGCTCTCACGGTCATAGTGGCAGGAAGCGCAGTTTGCGGCGAAGTCCGCGCGGCCCAGTTGCTCCTGCGCGTTCAGCATCTCGAGCGGCTTTGAAGGAGGCGTGCCGCGGCAGCCGCTGAGAACAGCGCAACCTGCAGCCAACGCGAAAATCATGACGCTACGCATGATAGAGGTGCATCCGAGCGATATACAGCGAAACGGTTGGGGTCAACATGGTGCCGCACGACACACCCACGCGCAGGCGTTCGCGAATGCCGGTCGCCGAGACGTCCTCGTCCAGCTCCGGCAGCAGGTGGACGCGGCCGCGCTCCTCTTCTGTAAGGTCGAGCGACGCGATGTCATCCAATGAAAAGTCGGGACGGGAGACGACGATCCACTCCGCAAGCTGCAGCAGCCGCTCTGGCTCGTGCCAATGCCGCAGTGTCAGAAAGCTATCCGCGCCGGCGAGGGCAAACAGCTCAGCATCCGGCTCCTGCGCGTGCAGACGGCTTAGCGCGTCCACCGTATAGTTTGGCGAGCCGTCGCCAAGCGGCCCGTCGATGTCCGATGCCTCGAGTCGCGGATCGTCGGCGCAGAGCAGCCGCGTCATCGCCAGGCGGTCTTCAAAACTCGCCTTTGCCGCCTCTGCCTTCAACGGCTGCAGGCCCGTGGGAGCCAGCACCACGCGGTCGAGCGCGAACGCATCGGCAGCCGCCTGCGCCGCACGCAAATGCGCACGGTGCGGTGGGTCAAAGGTGCCGCCGAAATAACCAATGCGCATTCGCTTAACAGTATCCCGCGTTTGGCGATTGCAGGAGACAAAGTTCGCTATCCACGATCGTCGAACATACTCGCGATGGCGCCCCCGACCAGGCCCGCACCCATACCGGCGCGTGTTTCACGGCTTGCTCCGGGCAGGTATTCCTGCAAGGCATGAGCCAGGTTGCTGAGCGGCAGCGTCTGCAGCCATACGCGGCCGGGCCCGGTGAGCGCGGCCAGAAAGATGCCGTCGCCGCCGAAGAAAAGGTTGCGAATGCCAGGCACGGTCGTGATCTGGAAGCTGACCGATCCGGCGAACGCTCCCACATGGCCGGGATGCACGCGCAGCGTCTCGCCCGGCTGCAGATCGCGGATGACGACCTCGCCCGACAGCTCAAGCCAGGCCGTGCCCTGTCCATAGATCTTCTGCAGAATAAAGCCGTCTCCGCCGAAGATACCCGCTCCCAGAGACTGCTGAAACCCAAACCCCAGGCCAACGCCCGCGGTCGCGCACAGAAAGCCGTGCCGGTGCACCATGTACTGCTCCGTGCCGTGCAGCTCCAGCGGAACAATGTGGCCGGGAATCTTCGTGGCGAAGGCAATTTCGCCGGGGTAGCCCTGCGCCGTGTACTCCGTCATGAAGAGCGTGCCGCCACCCGCCATGCGCTTGATCGCGCCAAAGAAACCGCCGCCGCCCGCGGCCTGCGTGTGCGTGTGCATGCCGATCGACGCAGACATCCAGCTCAGCTCGCCCGCCTCGGAGATGACGGTCTCGCCCGGCTGCAGCAGGAACTCGATCGCCGGCATGGTCGTTCCGTGTACGCGTGACTGCATGTGTTCATTACTCCTGCGGAAGCCTTCCCTGGGACGTCCCAGCGGCTTTCCTCTGCATCAACATACGCCTTCGCTCCGTCGGAGTTCCATCTTTTTGCGAGGCAAGGCGAGATACCGGAATCCGCTGCGCTTGCAGCGTTTTCGATGCAAAACCTCGAAATCTTCAATTTTCCTTTGACGAAGGCTGCAAGGGGGTGCAGAATCAACTCACTTTCTGCCTCTTTAGGCGTCCAGGGCTGGTCTGACGGACGCCGGCGTCTCTCGCACGGTGAGCGCCGCTACGACTTTCGCGCACGTTTGAACACCGGCTCCGCATCCCGTGGGCCACTCCTTCCTCCTGGAGGTTTTCCGTGAAAGCCAGATACGCGCTATCGCTTCTTCTCGTTGCTTTGCCGTTCGCTGCAAAGGCTGATCAACTGGTGTCCGCAGGTTCGCTGCTGCAGTGCACCATCTCAGAGGGCAACGTTTCCTCCAAGACCATGCGGATCGGCGATCCGGTCATGTGCCAACTTGGGCACACGGAAATGTATGGCCGAAACTCATTCCCCTACGGCAGCTACGTCGTCGGCCACTTCGCCGCGTACAAAGACCCAGGCCACCTCGTCGGCAAGGGATGGATGGAGCTCGACTTCGACCGTATGGTCGTGCAGCCCGACACCGTCGTGCCCATCAACGCACGGGTCGTCGCCACGCCGAATAACAAGGTAGACAGGGACGGCCACATCGAGGGCAAGGGACACGCGACGAAGGACACCGTGGAGTGGCTCATCCCGGTGCTGTGGCCGATCGACTTGATCAACCTGCCGCGCCGCGGACCCACGCCGACGCTGAAGGCTGAAACAAAGTTGACGCTCAAGGTAATGGACGACTTCGGCATTCCCACTCCGCAGGAGAACGCCGTGCGCACACCCGCTCTGGTCTCGCGCCAGACGCCGGATGAGCCCAACTACCAAAACTACCGCGAGCAGGCAGCGCCGATCGAGCGAGCCTACGCGCAGCCGCCCCAGCAGCAGTACGCGCAACAGCAGTACGCTCCGCAGCAAGGCTACTCGTCGCCGGTGGTCGTGAACCTGGTACAACCCGCGCAGCAACAGCAACAGCCCATCATCATCCAGCAGCAGGCGCCACAACAGCAGCCGGTGTACATCCAGCAGGCGCCGCCCGTGGTCTACAACCACTACCCGCCACCGCCTCCGGTGTATGGACCGTATCGGTACTACTACCGCGGATATTAGCGCAAGCAAAAGAAAAACCGGGACGGCCTCGTAAGAGGCCTTCCTGATCTGCAAACAGCTTACAAACCTGGGAGCGGCTGGACCACGGGGCAAGAACAGCCTTCAGCACTCCGTCACTGTGTTGTGGAGCGATCCATCATGTCGGCAAACGGGTGGCAGCCGTCGGCAGCCCAACTGCCAGGCCGCCGACTCAGGCTTATTCCTAAGTAAACATCCAACCTAGTTGATTCCGTAGGGGCGTCCGCGCCGTCATGTTTCTCTGCTAGGCTTGCGTCGAAAAGTGTGCGCGCCGTCAGCCTGAATTCGCGCTCACTGAACCCAAAGGAGGACCTGTTGCCCACCACCAAACCCGCTCCACCAAACCTCAACGATCTCCCCCATGTCACAGGTCTCTACGTCCAGTTCCACACGAACGACGACGACAAGGACGCCGACACTGTACTGACCGTCAGCTTCCTGCACAATAACGTCCCGTTTGCCTCCTTCCATCCTCCGGAGACTGGACAGTGGTTCGATAACTATGGTGAAACCGGTGACGACTACAGCGACAACAAGACCACTCCGTGGGCTCAGGTGCCGCTGAACGGCATCGTTCTGAAGGAAAGCCTCCATCAGAGCACAACCACAGTCCGCATCGACCCCAACGGCAACGATACCTGGCGCTTCGATTACTCGGTGCTGGCGGAGTACAGCGACCGCACCCAGGAGCGGTTCCACTTCGGTGGCCACGCACTGAGCGAGAAGGTCAGGGAAAATACCTTCTCTCTCCAGCAGCCGACATCCAGTGCCTCTGGCTGATCCTCCCGTATGTATCGGAGGGAGGACGGTTACAGCGATGGGTGGAGCGAAGGTATGCTGCTCGCTTTGAGCAGTCGCCGGAAACCATTCGCTTGACCTGGGCGCTGACTGATCTACCTAAGCGATAAGCTGCACCAGATCTGATTTCGAAACCGGATCAACCGTTCGCTTCAACTGCCCACAGGCCGCATAGATATCGCGGCCGCGCGGGCGGCGAATGTACGTCGGTAGGCCGTTGCGAATCAAGGTCTGCTGAAAGACATCGACCGCCGCGGGTGTGGGCTGCGTGTAGGAGATGCCGGGGCCGGGATTCCACACGATCAGGTTCACCTTGGCGTGCATGCCCTTGAGCAGCGCCAGCACCTCGTGCGCGTGTTCGGGCTGGTCGTTGATGCCGCCCAGCAGGACGTACTCGAACGTGACCCAGTCGCGCTTGGTCATGGGCACGGTGCGCACCGCGTCCAGCAGTTGCGCGATCTTCCACTTGCGCGTGATCGGCATCACCTGCTCGCGGACGATGTCGTTCGACGCGTTCAGGCTGAGCGCAAGGTTGGGCCGCACCGTCTCCTGCGCGAAGCGGCGGATAGCGGGTTCGATGCCGCTGGTCGACACCGTCATGCGCGACGCGGGGATGCCGATGCCCTCCACCAGCAGAAGCACGGATGCCATGAAGTTGTCGTAGTTGAGGAACGGCTCGCCCATACCCATGAAGACCAGGTTGATGCGGTCTTTGCCGATCTGCACACCGTGCCGGTTGAGCACGGCAGCAACCTGCCCCGCGATCTCGCCCGCAGTCAGATCGCGGCGGATGCCGAGCTTCGCCGTCAGGCAGAACTGGCAATTGACCGCGCACCCCACCTGCGACGAGATGCAGACCGTGGCCCGCCGATAGCCTGCCTCGGCCAGAGCTCCCCAATTCCGTTTGTCGACGCGCTTGTCGATCTTCTTCGCGGCCGCGCGATCCGCCCGGCTGTCGCTCGCGTCCTCGGCATCGTCCGTGTTCTCGACGCCGTCACCGTCCGGCATCCAGACGGTTTCAACCGTCTCGCCATCGGCCATGCGCATCAGGTAGCGCTCGGTCCCATCGACTGACACGGCAGTCTGCACCATCTCCGGCAGGCCGATGGCGTGCTCCGCCGCGAGCGCCGCTCTTAGGTCCGCGGGAAATGTGGTGATGCTTCCAATGTCCGCGACCCGCTGCCGGTACAACGCGTCCCAGAGCTGCCGGGCGCGGTACGGCTTCTGTCCCAGCGCAGAGGCGAGTGCAGTCAGCTCGGGCAGCGATTTGCCGAAGAGGGCAGCCATCCGTTCTAGGATACTTGGCAAACCCCTGCAGGATCGACAACGAGCGTTGTCAAGTGGCCAGCACTGCCTTGGGTCAGCTAAGTGGCTGATTCGCATGAACTTACACGATGAAATCAGTTGGCATGGTATTTCTTCCGAACAGGTATCATAGAAGTAGACCTCAAAAAAGCCTGTAGCGGCGGTGCCCGGGTCTTCAACGGTGTCGCCTAAGTGCTTTCGTAACAAGAATTTACTCGTAACCTCCCTTCTTTGAGGAATTCGCGTTGCTATAAGCAGTAAATTGCCGCGAATGAGGAA
Organism: uncultured Terriglobus sp.; assembly: GCA_964657335.1. Lineage (GTDB taxonomy): Bacteria > Acidobacteriota > Terriglobia > Terriglobales > Acidobacteriaceae > Terriglobus. The sequence continues at coordinate 10,580 of CAZZVI010000019.1, read as the reverse complement.
CTTAGCGAATTGGGGAAACAGGGGGTCCCCCTGTGTTTCTCTCGCCGCACGTTTCGTCGCCATGTCGGACTGACCCTTCGGTGACGGCTCAGGAGACGTTAGAGTCTAAGCAGCACGAGGAGTTCCTTTGACCCTGCGTTCGCTCTTCTTCTGTTCTGCCTTTGCCATTACGTCCTGCTCCGCTGCGCTCGCCGCGCAGGCACCTCGTTCTGCCTCACCGGAGGTCACGCGCGCCACGCTGCCCAACGGTCTGCGCGTGGTGCTGGTGCACAACACGCTGGCGCCCGTCGTCACGGTCGAGCTGAATGTGCTCGCCGGCGGCAACGAGACGCCCAACGGCTTTCCCGGCACGGCGCATGCGCTGGAGCACATGGCCTTCCGCGGCTGCACCGGCATGACCGCCGACCAGACCGCCGCCATCTACGCGCGGCTTGGCGGCGACAACAATGCGGACACCCAACAGAACATCACGCAGTTTTACGCGACCGTTCCGGCCACCGACGTCGATGTGGCCCTGCGCGCGGAAGCCGCGTGCATGCAGGGGATCGACAACTCCGACAAAGAGTGGGACCAGGAGCGCGGCGCCATTGAGCAGGAGGTGCAGCGCGACCTTTCAAGCCCAACGTACAAGCTGATCACGCGGCTGCAGGAAGGCATGTTTGCAGGGACGCCGTACGGCCACGACGCATTGGGGACCAAGGCGTCCTTCGACACGACCACCGGATCAACGCTGCGTGCGTTCTATGACAAGTGGTACTCGCCCGCGAACAGCATCCTGGTGATCGTCGGCGATGTGGAACCGGCCGCGACCCTGGCGAAGGTGCGCGAGATGTTCGGCGGCATCGCGAAGCGCGCTGTCCCGGCGCGTCCTGCGGTCACACTCAGCCCGGTCAAGACCGACACCTTCACTATCGACAGCAACCTGCCGTACACGCTCGCCGTCATCGGCTATCGCCTGCCGGGCACCGACTCGAAGGACTACGCCGCATCGCAGGTGCTGGCCGACGTGCTGAGTAGCCAGCGCGGCGACCTGTATGCCATGGTGCCCGCGGGCAAGGCGCTGGGCACGCAGTTCGGCGTGGCTGCTGAGAACGAGAAGGCCAGCCTTGGCTTCGGCCTGGTCGCGGTGCCGTCTGAGGCGGATGCCTCCGGCGCCTTGGCCGAGATGCGCAAGATCCTGAATACCTACGCGCAGAAGGGCGTTCCCGCCGATCTCGTAGAAGCTTCCAAGCGCAGCGAGGTCACCGAGGCACAGTTCCGCCGCAACTCGATTCCCGGCCTCGCCAGCGTATGGTCTGACGCGCTTGCTGCCAAGGGCCGTAACTCACCCGAGGAAGACGTGGAAGCCATCTCCAAGGTGACCGTTGCCGACGTGAACCGCGTGGCAAAGCAGTACCTGCTGAACGTCAACACGATCACCGCAACCCTGAAGCCCGTCCCGAGTGGCGAAGCCGTAGCGGCGCAGGGCTTCGGCGGCGGCGAAAAGCTGACCGCGGCACCCACGAAGGAAGTCGAGCTGCCGGACTGGGCCGCGAAGCCGTTGGCCGAACTGCGCTTACCGCAGCCCATGGTGATGCCGTCTGACGAGAAACTGCCGAACGGCATTCGCCTGATCGTGCGCACCGATCGCACCAGCCCTACCGTTACCTTGATCGGCAGCGTGCAGCACAACGAAGATCTCGACACGCCCACGGGCAAGGAGGGCGTGGCCGATGTGCTGGAAGAGCTCTACGGCTATGGCTCGACCAGCCTTGACCGCGTGGCGTACCAGAAGGCGCTCGATGATATCGGAGCTACCGCGCACGCCGGCTTCTCCTTCAGCCTGAAGACGCTGAAGGAGAACTTCGCCCGAGGCGTTGCGCTGCTGGCCGATAACCAGCTGCATCCCGCGCTGCCGGCGGACGCTTTCCCCGTGGTGCAGAAGCAGACGGCAGACCTGACCGCCGGCCAGCTCAAGAGTCCCGCCTACCGCACGCATCGCGCGCTGACCGAAGCCCTGCTGCCGAAGGACGATCCATCGCTGCGCGACCAGACGCCCGCCACGATCAACAAGCTCACGCTGGCCGACGTGAAGGGTTACCGGTCGGCTGCGCTCCGCCCTGACCTTACGACCATCGTCATTGTCGGCGACATCACGCCTGCCGAGGCACGCGCGACCATCGAGAAGGCCTTTGCAGAATGGCAGGCAACAGGACCGAAGCCCGCGACGGACCTGCCGCCGGTGCCGGCCAACAAGCCCTCCGCGGCCAACGTGGCCGATCCGCAGCAGGTGCAGGACTCGGTCACGCTGTCCGAGGAACTGGCGATCAACCGCTTCAGCCCGGACTACTATCCCATGCAGGTCGGCACGTACGTGCTCGGCGGCGGCTTCTACGCCAGCAGGCTGTACCACGATCTGCGGCAGGTGGCGGGTTACGTCTACACGGTAGATGTGGGACTCCGCGCCACGAAGACGCGATCCACCTATACGGTCGATTACGGCTCGAATCCGGAAAACGTGTCCAAGGCACGCGCCCTGGTCGAGCGTGACCTGCAGGCGATGCGCACAACGCCCGTGTCCCCTGCCGAGCTGCAGCTAGCGAAATCCCTGCTGCTGCGCGGTCTGGAACTCCAGGAGTCAAGCGAAGAATCTGTCGCCGGCGCACTGCTGCAGCGTGCACAGCTCGGCCTGCCGCTGAACGAAGTCGACAACGCAGCCAAACAGTACCTCGCCATCAGCGCCGACCAGGTGAAAGATGCCTTCTCCCGCCAGTTGCGCATCGGTGACTTCGTGCAGGTAGTGCGCGGCCCCGCGCCGCAATAAACGTCGCAAACGGCTCTACGCGCTTCAGCCGCCGAGGTAGAAATAGACCGCGATCAAGCCGTTTGCAATGACAAGGCCGGTTGGCTTTCTGCCTCCATCGCGGCGATCGCGAGGGCTCTACGCTCGCTCTTGCGGTCATACATCCGCAGGTCGGCGAGCCGTGTGAGCGCCTGCGGTTCTCTGCCGTCATCTGGAAACACGGCGACGCCGATGCTTGCGGTCACCTGGATCGTCGCGTTGCCGTAGGCCGGCCCCAGCTGCACGGGTTTCTCAATGGCATGCAACATGGTGGCGCAGATTTGCTGGATTTCGGGAAGACGCATCCCCTCCCGTTCGAAGCTGTGGCGATCTGTGGCCCATGGATTTCCGCCGTCCGGCTCGACTGCAATCAAGGAAAATTCGTCGCCGCCGAAGCGCGCCAGCGTATCGGTCCGCCGTGTTGCCGCCTGCAGGTTGGCGGCGATCTGCCGCAGCAGCACGTCGCCGGCATCATGGCCGAGGGTATCGTTGATCTGTTTGAAGCCGTCCAGGTCCACGTTGAACAGGGCCAGCCGACGGCCGTGACGCTCCGTCTGGGTCAGCGCGTGCTGCAGCCGGTCGCCAAAGAGCCGCCGGTTCGGCAGACCGGTCAACTCGTCATGCAGAGCCAGCCATTCATTGCTGCGAATCTGGTCTTCCAGCATCACCAGCAGAAGGCCGACGGTGATGACGAACTTCTGCATGTTCCACAGTTCGCTGGTGACGTTTACCCAGCCGGGATGGCTCGTCGTGACCCACGGATGGGTGACGAAGCAGATTGCCCACATGGTGAAGCCTGCCACCACGGCGATCTTGCCGCGGCTGCCCTTGCGCAGCGACCCATAGAAGAAGATTGCCGAAAGCAGGTACAGGAAAAACAGGCTCAGGTACACCGCGGTCCGGAACTGCTGCACGCGCGTAACGACGATCAGCGGCGCCCAGAGCACTGCGAATGCCGCGTAGTAAGGCCAGGGCCGCCGAAGGATTGCAGAGGACGCGAAACCCGCCGCAAGGCCCAGCAGCACCAGGGAGCGATAGATCCACTCCTGGCGAACGTCGAACCCGTACACCGTAAACAGCGCCAGGTGCGGAACCAGGTTCACGCAAACGAACGCATTGCTGTGGGCCATGCGCCGCAGGGCTCGCGATGCTGAACGCAGGAATAGTGCGCCTGCAACCCCGTATGCGTCCAGTGCCAGCGCATGCATGGCCAGGTGGACGCCGCGGGACGTCTCCATGCCATAGGCGATCCGCGCCGCGCACTCCAGCAAAACCAGCATCAGACCTGCGGTCCACAGCGTGACAATGTTGTCGCTCCGCTTGCTGCGCATCATCAGCAGCACGGCCACGAGCAGTATCATCGCGAGAAAATCGGGCAGCAGGAGGTAATTCATGGCTGTCGCTCACGGGGAGGTGCGATTACGTTTCGCTGCCGCCCGGCACAGGCCATGAACGCCATCCGGTGAAGCGCTTAGCCGCATTGTAAGCGGGAGAGGTTGGCATTCGTGTAAATTCGTGAGAACTTCGCCTTTTCCCGGCGTAATCGCTCCACTGTGGCAGGCGAAGCGGAGCGTCTGTACACTGAGTAACGGCTCAGAGTGCACCGGCAGGAGCAAAGTGTTGCAGATGCAGGTCTTCGCCTTGGCAGGCAGCATCCAACGACTGCGACGGTTTACCTGGCACAAAGAGATTTCAGTTCTGTGAGGAGAGCAAGATGGCAGCAGTTGACGAGAAGGTGAAAAGCATCATCGTGGAACAGCTTCAGGTGGACGAGGCCGAAGTGACGCCCGGCGCGTCGTTCCAGGAAGACCTCGGCGCGGATTCGCTCGACGTGGTCGAGCTGGTGATGCAGTTTGAGGAAGCCTTCGACATCCAGATCCCGGATGAGGACGCGGAAAAGATCAAGACCGTCAAAGACGCAACCGACTACATCGAAGCACACGCAAAGGCAAAGTAAACGTGGCACCGGCACGAACCATCCCGGCGCGGCGCGTCGTCGTCACGGGCATCGGACTGATCTGCGGCATCGGCAACACGGCTCCCGCTGTCTGGGACAGCGTGATGGCCGGAGCCAGCGGCATGGCGGAGATCACTGCCTACGAACTTGAAGGCCACTCCGTCCGCTTTGCCGCTGAAGTGAAGGACTTTGATCCGCACGTCTTCGTTGAGAAGAAGGAAGCCCGCAAGATGGGCCGCTTCATCCACTTCGCCATGGCCGCGGCGGCTGAGGCGATGGCACACTCCGGCCTGCAGATAACGCCGGAGAACGCCGAGATGATCGGTGTCGACGTTGGCTCCGGCATCGGCGGCTTCGACATCATCGAGCGCGAGCACACCAACCTGATGAACGGCGGCCCGCGCAAGGTGTCGCCCTTCTTCATTCCGGCCACCATCGTCAACCTTGCCGCGGGACACGTCTCCATCAAGTACGGCGCGAAGGGCCCCAACCAGGCCACGGCGACGGCCTGCACCACCTCAGCCCACACCATCGGCGACGCCTATCGCATCATTCAGCGCGGCGATGCGGATGCCATGATCGCCGGCGGCGCGGAGGCTGCCATCACGCCGTTGAGCGTGAGCGGCTTCGCCAACATGAAAGCGCTCTCCACCCGCAACGACGAACCCACCCGCGCCTCGCGGCCGTGGGACAAGGACCGGGACGGCTTCGTCATCGGCGAAGGCGCCGGCATCCTGATCCTCGAAGAGCTCGACTTCGCCCTGGCACGCGGCGCGAAGATCCTCGGCGAGGTGGTCGGCTACGGCATGAGCTCCGACGCCTTCCACATGACCGGCATGGCGCCCGAGGGCGAGGGCTGCGCACGCTCCATGCGAAATGCACTCAAGTCCGCAGGCCTGCAGCCGGAAGAGATCGACTACGTCAACGCGCACGCCACATCCACGCCGCTGGGCGACGCCATGGAATCCAAAGGCATGGAGACGATCTTCGGCGAGCACGCGCTGAGCCATAAGCTGCTGGTGTCATCGACCAAGTCCATGACGGGCCACCTCCTCGGCGGCGCGGGCGGCCTGGAGGCCGGCATCACGTTGATGGCCATGCAGAAGAGCATTGTTCCACCCACGATCAACCTCGACAACGTGGACCCGGAATGCCGCCTGAACTACGTGCCGCACAAACCCGTGAAAGCAGACGTCCGCTACGCCCTGTCGAACTCCTTCGGCTTCGGCGGCACCAACGGCTCGCTCATCTTCAAGCGCTGGGACGAGTAAACCGCCCAACAAACATTACGGAACGCTGGAGGCAGAAGCTTCCGGCGTTTTTCGTTGGCCTGCGATGCCGGTTGCAGGTGCCGGCCTTCGTCAAAAAGCTGAACGTGCTTCCAGAAAAGGCTTCCGCTCGCACCTCTGACCATTCCTGCCGAAGCGTCTTTCCTGGCCCAAACCGCATTTTCTACGCTCAGCTCAAATGCGAACTCCAACGGGAAAGTTCGCTTCATCCAATCTGCGGAAGCGATTGGAGAAACAGGCATGGCAGAGCAGAACAAACTTGGTGGCACCTTCACCTTTCCGGGCACAACGATCACGGTCAACCGCATGGGCTATGGCGCGATGCAGCTGGCGGGTCCGCATGTGTTCGGTCCGCCGAAGGATCGCAACGCAGCCATCGCGGTGCTGCGTGAGGCGGTCGAGACCGGCATCAACCACATCGACACCAGCGACTTCTACGGTCCGCACATCACCAACGGGATCATCAAGGAAGCGCTGCATCCATACCCGGATGATCTGACGATCGTCACCAAGGTTGGCGCGAGGCGCGACGACAAGGGTGCGTGGCTGCCGGCGCAGAGCCCGGCCGAGCTTCAATCCGCCGTGCACGACAACCTGCGCAACCTCGGCCTGGACGTGCTCGACGTCGTGAACTACCGCGCATGGACGGGCATGGAAGGACCGAAGGAGCAACCGCTGGAAGAGCAGTTCTCGACCCTCGCAAAGTTGCAACAGCAAGGCCTGATCCGCCACCTCGGCGTGAGCACCGTGACCGCCAATCAGATCGGCAAAGCACGCGAGATCGCTCCGGTGCTCTGCGTACAAAACGAGTACAACCTGGTGCAGCGCCGGGACGATGCGCTGATCGACCAGCTTGCGGCGGACGGCATCGCTTACGTCTCGTACTTCCCGCTGGGAGGCTTCACGCCCCTGCAGTCGTCCGTGTTGAACGATGCCGCGACCGCGCTCGGCACAACGCCCATGGTCGTGGCGCTGGCATGGCAGCTGCACCGCGCGCCAAACATGCTGTTGATCCCCGGCACATCGTCCGTCGCTCATCTCCGCGAAAACATCTCGGCCGCATCGCTCGAGATTCCCGCGGAGATCATGGAGAAGCTGGAGGGCATCGCCGCGGACGCAGGGTAAGCGTCAGATCTGCAACGAAGGCGGGATCACCTTTGCATCCGCGCCCAGCTGTTCATTCGGCGTGCTGCTCATCACGAAACGCAGCGTGCCGCCGCCAGCAATGTCGCTGTGGCGAAACCACACCTTGTCCTGCTTCGTGCCATTGACGTAGAACTCGCGAACGTAGGCGTCGGCCGGGTGCTTGCGATCAACCTTGACCGTGAGCGTCCTGCCGCCGCCGAGCGAGACGCGCGCGCTGTCGACAATCGGTGAGCCAAGTACGTAGATGCCGCTGACCGGATCGACCGTGTAAAAACCGAGCGCGCTCATCAGGTACCACGCCGACATCTGCCCCACGTCCTCATTACCCTGCATGCCGTCCGGCGCCGCGGCATACATGGTGTCCAGCAGCGAGCGCACGCGTGCCTGCGTCTTGTGGGGCGCGCCAGCGTAGACGTACAGGTAGGCGATGTGGTGCGAGGGCTCGTTGCCGTGCGCGTACTGGCCCACCATGCCCGCGATGTCCGGCGGCGCGTCAGCGGGAAGCGTAGGAGCCGCATTGAACAGGCCATCCAGGTGCGCGATGAACTTTTGCGGTCCGCCCTGCAGCTCGATCAATCCCGCGGGATCGTGCTGAATGCCGAACGTGGTCTGCCAGGCGTTGCTCTCGGTGTAGTCGCGCCACTTCTTGGTATGACCCATGTCAATGGGGTCGAACGGCGTCGCGAACGCGCCGTCATTCAGCTTCGCGCGCATAAAGCCGCTGGCTGGGTCCCAGTTGTTCTTGTAGGTCTTCGAGCGCTCCACAAGCGTCGAGCAATCCGACGACAACCCTGCATGCTTCGCGAGGTTTGCCATGGCCCAGTCGTCATAGCAGAACTCGAAGTGCTTCGAGACCGACTCGCCTTCCAGATCGGCGGGAATGTAGCCCTTCTCCGCATGCGCCTTCATGCCGCGCACGTCATCGAGACGGCCGCGCTGCAACATCTTGTACGCGCGTGCGTAATCGACCTTGCCTGCACCGATGCCCTTGTTGCACGCCTCGGCAATGACAGACGACGAGTGGAAGCCGGTCATGCACTCCGTCTCACGGCCATGCAGCGGCCAGACGGGCGCACCTGCCGGGCTCTCCTCGCCCATGCGGATGAGGGTGTTCACAAACTGCAGCACACGCTCCGGCTCGATGAGCGTGTACGCCGGATGCGCCGCACGGAACGTGTCCCATAGCGAGAACGTCGTGTAGTTCTCTGCACCCGCGGGCAGCGTGTGGACGGCGTTGTCCATGCCGCGATACTTGCCGTTGGCATCGTCGAAGCGCGTCGGCCCAAGGCTCATGTGGTACAGCGCGGTGTAGAAGATCTTCCTCTGCGTGTCGGTCGCAAACGTCGCGTTGATCTTGCCAAGCTGCGCGCGCCACTTATCCTCTGCCGCGGCGCGCACGCCGTTGAAGTCCCACGCGGGGACTTCGGCCTTGATATTCTCCGCGGCAGACTCCGCACTCACGCCGGAGATGCCGGTCCTCACCAGGATCTGCTCGCCGGCGTGCGTATCGAAGTACATCACGGCCTTCAGGTTCGCGCCTTCAGTCTTGCTGACCGGCACGGCCGCATCGTCCTTGAAGAAGACGACCTTCTTCGGCTGCTTCGACACCTGTAGCGCGAAGTATGCGTGCCGGCCGTGGCCCCAGGCGTTGGTGATGTGACCGCCGCCGATGCTGTCCGGCGCGGTTTGCTCCAGCTCGCCGGACGCGACAAGGGTCTTGCCGTGGTCCATCTGCGCGTGGTGCAGGTCAACGAGAATGTACGCCTGGTCGCTTGCAGGAAAGGTGTAGCGATGCACGCCCACGCGCGTCGTCGCGGTCAGCTCCGCGCGCACCTTCGGTGTGTCGAGCATCACGGCGTAGTAGCCGGGCGACATCACCTCGGTGTCATGGCTGAAACGCGAGCGATAGCCGCTCTCTGGATTGCTCCGGTCGCCGGGCTGCAGCTTCGCCTGGCCGACACCAGGAGTAACGAGGAAGTCCAGCAGGTCCGACGCTCCCGTGCCGCTCAGGTGCGTGTGGCTGAAGCCCATGATCGACGCGTCCGAGATGTGGTATCCCGAGCACCAGTCCCAACCCTCGTTGAAGGTGTCCGGACTCAACTGCATCGCGCCAAACGGCACGCTCGCGCCGGGATAGCAGTGCCCATGGCCGCCTGTGCCGATACGCGGATCGACCCATTGCAGCACATCCTGTTTCGGCGACAGCGCGTGTCCGGGCAGCGTGTTCAGGTTGGCGGCGGCATAGGCGGTAGCGGCAGATGCGAGGAAGGTACGGCGTGTCAGCATAAAGACTTCTCCAGCGGTCTCCATCGTACATCCGCGCGGACGGCCCGCGCCCGCGCCACAACGACCGCTGCCAGTCCCATTCCGCTTACGCTTTGACGTGACCACCAGGTGAACTTAGAAGTCGCAGCAGCACCGGAGAGAACGTAGCAATCAAAGCCACCACGAGCACAGCCGCAAGCGCCGGGACAGCATGAAAGACGGAGAACAGCGCCCACGAACCCAACACCCAGAACGCCATGTTCGCCGATGCGGCGAGGTACACCCAGTCGGCAAACTTATGCTGATCACGCACAAAGTCCATGGTGCGAAGCGTCGGATACACCGTGTCGGGTCGCAGCGTGAGCCGCAACACCAGCACCGGCAGCAGGTTCAGAAAGAGTACAAGCGCAATCCAGACCACGGGCGCAAAGGTCTGCGGAAACTTCGGCGCGAGCCACCACGTAACACTCACGGTCAGCAGCACATTCAGGGTCGCGCCTGCGTTCACAATGGCAGGAAAGTGGCCCATGTCCGCCAGCCGGTTCATCTCATTCAGCCGCTTGTCACCAGCGCTCACCTCGCCCTCCTGCACTGAGGCAGAGTGTACGTGCATCCAACGGCAGAGTGCATGCGGGTAACGAGGCAGTGATGGATGCAATGAACACAAACGAAGTCGAATCCGTGTGGGACTATCCACGGCCGCCGCGGCTGGAACGCAGTGCGCGCCGCCTCCGCGTGGTGCATGCAGGACAGCTGCTGGCCGACACGAAGGCGTCCTGGCGCATCCTCGAGACAAGCCATCCGCCGGTCTTCTACATTCCGCCAACGGACATCGCAATGAACTTCATGACACGCTCCACGCGGCGCAGCAGCTTCTGCGAGTGGAAGGGCTTCGCAACCTACTGGAGCATCGATGTCCGCAACGCCGTTGCGAATGCGCGCGTCATCGCGGATGCAGCGTGGAGCTATGAAGAGCCATCGGCGGCGTATCGAGATCTGAAGGGACATCTGGCCTTCTACGCAAGCCGCGTCGACGAGTGCACCGTCGACGGCGAGCGCGTCGCGTCCCAGCCGGGCGACTTCTACGGAGGTTGGATCACAT
>CAZZVI010000018.1:5135-28062 GCA_964657335.1 uncultured Terriglobus sp. | reverse complement strand
TTGCCGTAGTAGGCAAAGCCGCGGTCTGGCTGGCCGGAGTGGATGCCGCTGTCAAACTCCCACAGCTTTTTACCGGTGGCCGCATTGAGCGCGAACACCTTCTGGCTGGACGTGTAGCCGTACAGGGTTCGATCGATGACAAGCGGATGCGTCTGCAGGCCGCCGGTATCGCCCGCATCGAACGTCCAGGCGACCTTCAACTGCTTCACGTTGCTGCGATTGATCTGTGTCAGGGGCGAGTAGCGCTGACCGGCCTTGTTGCCTCCGTAGACCAGCCAGTCCGCATCTTTGCCGCTCTGCGCTGCGTGAACGGCTTTACCCGCAGGGTGCAGCGACAGGGCACCGAGAACCGCAGCGGCACATAGCGCCATGGCAAGACGAGAGGAGAGCATGAGGAACCTTCTGTGTCGAACGCAGACAATTGTAGGGCGTGAGTCACTTACCCCGAACTGTCATTTCGACCGCAGCGAAGCGGAGTGGAGAAACCTGCTTTCTAGCTGTATGGCGCTACAAAAGCAGGTTTATCCACTCCGCAGGACGATGGAGCCGTCCTGCTCCGTCGAAATGACAGGTTGTTGCGATCGCCGGATTTGGGACGTCGGGGACTATGCGTTGCCATTCACCTGCAACTCCGGTCCCCAGCCCATTTCGACGGCGAACGGATTCCACAGAGCGACGGGTAATGCGCCTCCGCTGGCCTGGTCGTGGCCTCCGCCGAAGGTGCCGTCCGTGCCTGCGGGTGTGTGGGCGCGGAGGAACTGCACGAGGTTCACGCCCTTCGGTGCGCGTCCTGCGAAGTGAACGAAGCCGGGCCTGAAGCCGACGTTGACGCCGAAGATCACCGCCTTCGGGAAACGTTGCCGCCAGATCTGCGCGACCAGCGGATGCACCTGGCACGGCGTGTCGATGCGCACCGCGATCAGGTCAGCACCAAGCTCGTCACGCCACTTCGTCGAGAAGCGCGGAGGCGACTTGCGCGCCAATGCAAGAGCTTCGCTGACCTCGGCCTTCGCTGCTCGTAAGGCGTTCAGTTCCGGTGACGGTGTTGCCAGCGCCTGCTTCGGTGAATCCACCTGCAGCAGCAGCTTCATCGCATTCGAAGCGTCGCCAACGGCAGTCCGGCGCGGCGCGTTCAGCAGGACGGTGAGGTCCTTGAGAGCTGTGCTGCCAAAGCGCTTCTTCGACTCCGCGAGCTCAGGAAATGGAGCCTTATCTCCGAGATCCGAGAGCAGGGAGATGCCTGCCATCCACTGCAGTTCCTCTGCGAGCGTGGGTGCGATCGCCTGTGCGCACCACAATGCCAGCAGTCCGCTGGTGGCAGTTGGCTCGGTGCCGTAGCTGGTCAACAGCGTCGCTCCTGGCGGCGTACCGAAGGGCGCGTGGTGGTCGATCAACAGCGTCGGCAAGCCGGGCAGCAGTGTGTCCGGCCGCGTACCAAGATCGACGATCAGCAGCGCTTCGGGCGCGCGCAGGCGCAGGCGTTCGTGGACCGCGGGCATCCACGCGTTCTCAAACTTTCCGCGCGTCTCTACCATGACGTGTGCATAGCCCGCCGCTTGCAGAGCCCGCAGCAGCAGGGCACCGGCGGGCAGGCCGTCTGCATCCGCGTCGGTCAGGATGTGGATGTCTGTCGCCGTGCCCTTTGGCAGCGCAGCGAGAAACTCAGAGAACATCGCACCTGCGATGGAGGCATTCACACTTGCTTCGATGCTTGCACCGCTCCGCTTTGAAGGTTCAATGCTGCAGATGGTGCTGAATGTCTTCGAGCGAGACGTTGCTTGTCTCCGGATAAAAGCCGGTGACCAGCACAAGATCGACCACCATCATCGCCGCAAAGAAGAAGAACGGAAATGACGTCGATCGCCGCTGCATGAGCGGAAATGCATACGAGATGATTGCGTTGAAGATCCAGTGTGAGCTGCTGCCCAGTGCCTGGCCCTTGGAGCGAACAGCGGTCGGGAACACTTCGCTGATATAGACCCATACCACGGCTCCCTGGGAGATGGCGAAGCATGCAATGTAGAGCATGAGCAGCGCCAGCAGATAATTCTGGTGGGTGTTCGTGCGGAAGATCTCACCAACAGCCGTAAGACAGAACACAAGCCCGACCGTGCCGCCGATCAGAAGTTTTTTACGGCCGATCTTGTCGATGAGCGACATGGCAATTAGGGTTGAAACCAGGTTGGCAGCGCCAACTCCGATGGACTGCCCGTAGCTCGAAACCGAGCTGGCGCCGGACATGCGAAAGATGTCGTTCAGGTAATACAGGATCGCGTTGATGCCGGTGAGCTGCACAAACATGCCCACCGTAAACGCGACGAAGATGCCGACGGTATGCCGTCGCGCGAACAGGGGAACGCTGCTGGCGGAGCGCTCTTCATCAATATCGCCTTTGATGCGGGCAAGCCGGCCCTGCGGGTCAGGATCGCCCAGCAGCGTGAGCACCTTGTGCGCCTCGTCATAGCGGCCCATCATGGCGAGCCAGCGCGGGCTGCGCGGAATGCCGAAGAGCGCGACGAAGAACAGCACAGCAGGAATTGCGGCCACGCCGAGCTGCCATCGCCACTCATTCGCTCCCAGACTCATGCGATCGAGCCCGTAATTCGACACATACGCGATCAAGATGCCTACGACGATGTTGACCTGGAAGAAGCCGACAAGTCGGCCTCGCCACTTGGTGGGCGCGAGCTCCGAAATGTACATGGGGCCGAGCACGGAAGAGCCGCCGATGCCGATGCCGCCAAGAACGCGGAAGACGATGAGCGAGGTCCAGCTCCACGCAAACGCGCAGCCCAGCGCGGAGATGATGTACAGCACCGCCATGATGCGGAGGCTGTCTCTGCGGCCGATGCGTTGGCCAGGAACGCCCGCGCCAAGCGCGCCGACAACCGTTCCAACCAGCGCGGAGGCAACCGTGATGCCGAGCAGACGTGGCGTCAGGTGATAGAGGTTCGTCAGCGCCTCGGTTGTGCCGGAGATGACCACCGTATCGAAGCCGAACAGCAAGCCGCCAAGACCGGCGATCACTGTGGACTTCGCAACCTGTGCATTGATCTGCATTCTGCCTCCGGCAATTCCTGTAAATGATCTCACTGGGCACTCTATACCGTCGGTGATCGGTCGTCCCGCGGACCGCGGACATCATCCTGCGCGGCAAACCCGAACAGCAGGAATCAAACTGGGAACATCCACATGAAAGTCCGCACCGTTTTGCACCGCGGCGACGGATGCAGCGTGCCAGAATCGGTGAGAACGGCGATTTGTGAATGAACGATTGCAAGCCGCATTCGCATGTCGCGTTCGCTGTGTGTGAAGTAGAAGGAGTTGCCCATGATGCCCGAGGAAGATCTGCGGATCCAGTACCACGACGACATGCCGCGCGGCGCGCGCATCAAGGTGATCGGCGTGGGTGGCGGCGGCAACAATGCCGTCAACCGCATGATCGCGGCAGGCGTCGAGGGTGTGGAGTTTATTGCCGCGAACACCGATGCACAGGCGCTCAAGTCATCGCAGGCTCCGGTAAAGCTGCAACTCGGCGTCAAGCTGACGAGCGGCCTGGGCGCGGGTGCAAACCCGGATGTGGGCCGGCGCGCGGCGCTTGAGGACTCCGACAAGATCATCGAGGCGCTCGAAGGCGCCGACATGGTATTTGTCACCACAGGTCTCGGCGGTGGCACGGGCACCGGCGCGGCGCCGGTCATTGCGTCACTTGCCAGCGAGATGGGCGCGCTCACCGTCGCCGTCGTGACGCGGCCGTTCGGCTTCGAGGGCAAGCGCCGCATGATGCAGGCCGAACGCGGTCTGCAGGAACTGCTCGATGCGGTTGATACCGTCATCGTTATCCCGAATGAAAAGCTGCTCGCGGTGGCGAAGGACGCAGGCTTCTTCGAGAGCTTCCGCATCGCGGACGATGTATTGCGGCAGGGCGTGCAGGGCATCTCGGACATCATCACAATCCCCGGCATCATCAACCGTGACTTTGCCGACGTGAAGACGACGATGGCCGGCATGGGCTACGCGGTGATGGCAACCGGCGTTCGCAGCGGCGAGAACCGCGCACGCGAGGCGGCCCAGGCGGCGATGGCGTCTCCCCTGCTGGAGGCGGGTGCCATCGACGGTGCTCGCGGCATTCTCATCAACATCACGGGTTCGAGCTCGCTCAAGCTGAGTGAGGTGAACGAGGCGTCCACGCTGATCCAGGACGCCGCGCACGAGGACGCAAATATCATCTTCGGCGCTGTGCTGGACGAGCGCATGGGCGAAGAGGTGAAGATCACTGTGATCGCCACCGGATTCAAGCAGCAGAAGCGCGACAGCGACGAACGGCGCGAGCGCATGCTGGAGCAGAGCGGCCTGTCGCGCGCCGGCTTCGGCACTGATCCGGGGTTTGAGCCACCGATCCAGCGCTATGTCGCAGCGTCGCCCGCAAAGGCTGAGCCGCCAGTTCACCGCTACGTCCCGCAGTTGGACTCTCACCCCGTGGTCTCCGAGGACGATGAACCCGGGCGGCCGTTCGCGTTCGAGGAAGAGGATGGGGACGGCCCGGTCTTCTCGGCACCTCCCGTCTTCACCGCGTCGACGCCGATGCATACCGATGTGCCGCAGCCGCTTGCCACGACTGCATCGCCGGCTGAGCTCGTGCCGGTGCCTGCATCAGCCTTTGACGACGACTTCTTTCGCCGCGACCGCCGTTCCATGGACAGCGGTGACGAGCCGAAGCTGCGACCGGAAGTGCGTGTGCCGACGTTCGGCGGCCTTGCGCCCGCTGCCGCGCAGAGTGAGCAGGACGAACTCGATATACCTGCCTTTCTGCGCCGCGGCAGCCTGTAGCAAGTCGGAATCACCGCACGCGGGGTGCTGCCGATACGTCTAAATGAGTGCCCTACGAACGCCGGGGTGAAAGATGCACACCGCGCGCCGTCCAACTCTCTGGCGCTGCAAGGAGTTCGATTTGGGGAACACATTGCTCCGGAGCTTGCAAATCTTCGCCGCCGCTGCTGCGATCGCAGCGCTGCCGGTTGCGGCACTTGCGGTGACGCACCCTGCGCATCCCGCGAAGAAGACGGTGCATGCGCCCGCAGCCCGCGCCGCCAGCCGCACGCATCCTGCGCAGAGCAGCCACGCGGTCGCGGCCGTTTCGCGCGGACGCCGCAGCGAGAACATCGTCGCTGCTCGCGGCCGCTCCATCCGAGGTTCGGCGGCACGCACTCGCAACGTAGTGGTGCTGGTGCGCGGACGCCATGGCCGCTTTGTGCGCACGCGCTACGTGGAGCATTTCTCCGCACCCTCATTCACCTCGAGCGTCGACAGCACCACGCAGGGAGACATCGTCGCAGGCGAAGATCCGCTGGTACGCGCCTCTCTGCTTGAGGCGCTTGGCGCCTACAACGGAACCGCGCTCGCCATTGACCCGAAGAACGGCCGCATTCTCGCGATGGTCAACCAGAAGCTCGCGCTTGGCCCGGGCGCGGAGCCGTGCTCGACCATCAAGCTGACTGTCGCGCTGGCCGCGCTGTCTGAGGGGCTGATCACCAAGGATACTGAGGTCACGATCAGCCGCGGTTATCACCTGAACCTGACTTACGCTCTGGCCCGCAGCATTAACCCCTACTTCGAGACCCTCGGCCGCGAGCTTGGCTTTGAGAAGGTGAAGCACTACGCAAATCAGTTCGGCCTGGGCGAGCTTGCAGGCTACAACGTGGCCGGTGAGCAGCTTGGCGTTTACCCTGACCACGAACTGCCTGCGTCAAAGGGCGGCGTCGGCAAGATGTGCTCGTTCGGCGAGAGCATTTCCATGACACCGATGCAGTTGGGCGCGATTGTTTCGGCCATTGCGAACGGCGGCTCGCTGTTCTATCTGCAGCATCCCACCACGCCCGATGAAGTAGCGGCGTTTGAACCTCGCCTGAAGCGCACGCTCGAGATCGAGAAGTACATTCCTGACATGCTGCCCGGCATGGCAGGCGCGGTTGATGCGAACTACGGCACGGCACGCAGCCTGCGGGCCAACTTCAACGAATTCCCGATCTTCGGTAAGACAGGCACCTGCTCTGACAACGGCACGCGCTTCGGCTGGTTTGCCGGGTATGGCGACGGCCCCAACGGCCGCATTGTGACGGTGTTCTTTTTGAACGGCGGGCGCCCGACCTTCGGTCCCAAGGCGGCAGAGTTGACCGGCGTCTTTTACCACGCGCTGGCAAGCCGCAGCTACTTCCAGCAGCATGCAATCCCGGTCACCGACTCGGTTTCTGTTCCGGCGACGACCGTTGCTCCCGCCGCGAGCGGTATCCCTGCTACGGAACCGACTGCGCGGTAGACGGCTCTCGCGCTACTTCGGTGAAGGCGTGGCGTTCAGCATCTGATCGGTGGCCTTGCTCATCGTCGCGGTGCGCTCCAGCTTGTCCCATGAGAACGGCCGCCCGTCTATTACTCGCTTCACCGTTTTGAACAGCACTACGCTGAAGACCTGCCGATAGCTGAACCGCTGAATCCAGATGTGGACCAGCAGCCATGCGTCACCCTTGCTGGCCTGGTGTTTGCGTTCAAGCATGAACGCAAGCGTCGATGCGGCAAAGTCGATCAACATGAAGGCCAGGAAGAAGTAGAGCAGCTTGAGGAAGCTGGCTGCGCTTGCCGACTCCGGATGGAAGTGCCGGTCGTAGAGAAACTTGAGGAGGCTCGCGACGAACATCAGATCGATCAATGGAGAGACCAGCGGCAGCAGGATCTGGAAGACGATGATATTCGGCAGGGCGAACAGGCCCATCGCGCGACGCTTGGTAATCGCGCCAAGGTGCTTGAAGACGGCCTGCATGATGCCGAACGACCAGCGGAAGCGTTGCCGCATCAGCCCGTTCATGTTGATCGGGGCTTCGGTAAAGGCGAGTGCGCGGTCTTCATAAATCACCGATAATCCCTGCTCCAGCAGGATCATCGTGAGGTCGGCATCTTCTGCAACGGTGTTGGAGTGATAGCCGCCGCCGGTGTGTACCGCGGACGTGCGCCAAGCGCCGATGGCACCCGGGACAACGACGACCACATCGAACAGGTCCATCGCGCGCCGTTCGAAGTTCTGGCTGGTGATGTATTCGAGCGCCTGCCAGCGCGTCCACAGGTTGACGCGGTTGCCCACCTTCGCATTCCCGGCAACGGCGCCGATCTGCGGATTGGCAAAGTGCGGCACAAGCCGTGCGATGGCGTCGTGCGCGATGACGGTATCGGCGTCGATGCCGACGTAGATCTCTTCGTGCACATAGCCTTGCAGTGCGTAGTTCAGAGCCTCGGCCTTGCCGCCGTTTTCCTTCTTCAGGACGGTCAGGCGCCCGCTCTCGATGTCGGCTGCGTAGGCTTCGCGCGCGATGTCGGCGGTGCGGTCATTCGAGCCATCGTCGATCACGATGATGTGCAAGTTTTTGTATGTCGACATCATGACCGATCGAATGGTGCGGACGATGACCTTCTCTTCGTTGTATGCCGGGATCAGCACGGCGACTCGCGGGCAGTAGTCCGCATCGGCGAAGTTCTTGCGGCGGCGGAAGCGGTCAATGATGGCGAACAGGCCGATGATGATGAGCCGGCCGCTCATGAGAATGTCGCCGACGAAGAACACGCCCACAACGAAGTGATTGAAGCTTGAAATGCCGAAGAACGCGATGGAATCGATGAAGGCAAGCCGGCGTTGACGGCCGGTGAGTTGGGGCATCACCTGCGAGCGGGTCTTGCCCATCAATTCGCTTACCGGCACAAATTCGTAGCCCTTCGCACGAAGAGTGTTCACGAGCAGTGGCAATGAGTCAACCGTAACCTGCCGGTTGCCGCCGCCGTCGTGCAACAGGATAATGGAGCCGCGCAGGTCGGACCTGCGTTCCCCGAGCGCGATCTGGTCCAGCACGGATTGCGTGATTTCCTGCGGCGTTTTGCGCGGGTGCTCGTCCCAGTCGTCCGTGTCGATCTTGTTGCCGACCACGATGTAGCCAAGCTGCTGCACCTTCTCCACCGGCGCAGCCTGGTCGTTCGTGTCGGGCTCCTGATCGATGGAGTAAGGCGGTCGAAAGAAGAGCGGCTGTACGCCCAGCTTCGCTTTGAAAAGCCGTTCCGTGAAGTCGAGCTGTAAAGCCACTTGGCGGTTCGAGATTTCACTGATATCCGGATGCGTGAAGGTGTGGTTGCCGATCTCATGCCCTTCGCGATAGACCCGCTGCATGATACCTACGTTGTCCTGCGCCTCTTCGCCGATCATGAAGAAAGTTCCTTTCACGTTCAGCTTCTTAAGCACATTCAGGATCCTAGGCGTCCACTCCGGATCAGGTCCATCGTCGAAACTCAGCGCCAGCTTCTTAGGCTGTGCGCCGAAGTAGGTCACCGTGTAAGAGAGCGGATAGTACGACATCTGCTCCGAATCCACGAAGGTTGAATCCTGATCGATCGTGAGCGTCCGGCGACCGCTCCGTGGCTTGCCGGAGACGTGCATGATGTCGCCCACGCCCTCGATATCCAGGTCCCAGCCCGGCGGCACATCGCTCAAGACCCGCAGCGGATCGGTGTGGACGGGCGAATCCCATATGCGCCAGAGTGACTGGTCTTCTTCACCAAGCCGCCAGAGTGCAAATGTCTGCAGGCCCAACTGTCTCGCGGCACGCATTTCGTTAATCATGGTCACTGCATCCAGGAACCAGACCTCGTGCCGTTCGTGCGTGTCGACATCGTCATAAGTAAAGTGCGGGTTCAACGACGCGTCGTCGAGATCGACTTCGGAGCCGGAGTCATTCGCCGCCTGCCACACCGACTGTATCGTCAGGTTGTCCGAGTGGACGACCGCAGGAGGTGCCGACTTCGCGGGCTTTGCATGCTTGCCCTTCGTCGACGGTGCAGCCGTGGGCAGCGCAAGGGTCCAGTCATAGCCATAACTGCCTACGGCGCAGATCAGCTTTTCCTTTGGAACGGTTTGCAGAATGCGTTTGAGATTTGCCGTGAACCAGCTTTGAGCGGCGATGGGGCCGGGTTGGCTCTCGGTCTCATGCTGGTCATAGTTCATCAGGATCAGGCCATCGGAATGCGCAGCCATGTACGGCAGATCCCAGTCGTCGTCCGCAACGGGTGTGTTGATGTAGAGCCGCAGACCTTTGGCGTGCATGACCGCATAGAGCTGGGCAATCATCGCGCGGTACGCAGGCTGCGCCTCAGGCGGTAAATTCTCAAAGTCGAGAGACAGCCCGTGATAGCGAGGGTTCGACCCGAGCAGCCGCATCGCCTCTGCAATAAACGTCTGCTGCGAAGCGGGATTCTGCAGCATCTGCCCGATCTCAGGCATGAAGTTCTGCACTGCATTGCTGAAATTGCTTACCAGCGGGAAGATTTCGGTATTCGCCCCCGACGCCGCAATGATGCTTTCCACTTCGTTCTGGCGGTCCACGCCATGAACGCCGGTGCTGTCAATCACATTGAAAAACCGTCTGCCGCCCTCGGAGACGCCGGTCAGCTTGCCGTCGGGCGTGATGACGTGCAGCCAGTCTGGAAAAAGCAGATCGATCTGCTTTACATGCTGCTTCAGGGAACTGCGGCTCGAGGCGTCGTCCACGACGTAGAAGGCCGCGCGCAAACCTTCATCCTCGTTGAGCGGGATGTCGGATGGACGGCGGTCCGTGCGGCGATGCGGCGACCGCTCTTTCTTGGTTTTGTCTGACGGAATCGGGGGATTCGCGAGCGTTCGGTAGTTGTGCTTCGGAGCCTCGAGTAGCAACTCGGGGAGCGGGCGGATGCGTAGAGCTCCGATGACAAAAATAATGAACAGCAGAAGGCCCACGGCCGCGGAGATGTCGAGAATGCGCCGGAGGCGCTTCCAGCGGCGCTTCTTCTCGTCGAGAAAGATCGGCTTCGATACGGGCTCTGCCATGTTCTCCCATCGTAACGTGTTGACGTGGAACGCCGTTTCCGCGCTGGTAGTCGTGAGCCGGCGAAATGTGCTTTGCCGTTATGATGCAATTCGATGCAGGCAGCCTACTCCTTTGCGGACCGTCGCGGTTTCCAGCGAATCCCGCTTGACCCACGAACCCGGACGGTCGCCGTCGCGCTGCTGCTGGCGGGGCTGGCCTTGCGCATCTTCTTCCTGCGCCGGCATGCGTTTCTGGCGGGCGATTCGTACCTGTACCAGGACATCGCCCAGAACTGGCTGCACGCGCACATCTACGGGCTTTCCACCGACACCGTCCCCCGTCCCACGCTGATCCGTCTGCCGGGCTACCCCGCAGTTCTGGCGGCGTGTTCGTGGATCTTCGACCGTTGGCTGCGCGCCGACCCAGGCACGCTGCGCAGCTTTCTGCCCGTGCTGTGGCTGCAGATCATCGCCGATCTCGGCACCTGCTGCCTGGCGGCGTCGATTGCGCGGCGCACCTTCGGCTCGCGAGCCGCGGTGGCCGCATTGGCGCTCGGCTGCCTGTGTCCCTTCACTGCCAACTACACGGCTGTTCCGTTGGCGGAGACGTTCACGCTGTTCTTCCTTGCGCTGGCGTTTCGCGCTTTGGGAATGTGGATGGATCGCCCGAGCTTCGGGCGTGTCGCGCTGATTGCGTGTGCACTGTCCGCGAGTGTTCTGCTGAGGCCGGATCAGGGCCTGCTGGCCATTGCGGTCATCGGAGCGATGCTGCTGGCGTTTCGCGTTGACTTGCGTACACGCCTGCGAGCTGCGCTCATTTGTGCCCTGCTGGCGAGCCTGCCCTTTGTGGCGTGGACCGCCCGCAATGCAAGAACCTTCGGCGTCTTCCAGCCGCTCGCGCCGAAGCTTGCGAACGATCCCGGGGAAGTGCCGTCGTTCGGCTTTCAGCGTTGGTATCGTACTTGGGCGGTCGATTTCAGTTCTACGGAAGACGCTTACTGGAAGTATCCGGAAGAGACCGTGGACATTGGCGACTTGCCTTATCGCGCGTTCGACTCGGCTGCAGAACGAGCCACGGTTGCAGACCTGCTGCAGCAGACAGCGATTACGCACAAGCTTGTCCCGAGTGTCGAGCAGCGTTTCATGCAACTTGCTGACGAGCGTGCACATCATCACCCGATCCGGACACACATCGTTATGCCGGTTGCAAGACTGGTGAACATGCTGCTGCATCCCCGCATCGAGATGCTGCCGGTCGCCGAGCGTTGGTGGCAGTACCGGCAACATCCCGCGCAGACGGTGTTCGCGTGGGGCTATGGGCTGCTTGGCTTTATGTACTTCGTTCCAGGCGCACTCGGCATAAGGCGGATGCTGCGAGCGGATCGCGTACTTTCCTCGTCTATGATCGTGTGCATCGCGTTGCGATGTGCGTTGCTGCTCACGCTCGACAATGCCGAGCAGCGCTATACGCTGGAGTTTTTTCCGGTTCTGTTTGTGTTTGGTGCGGCTGTTTTCGCGCGGCAGGAACGAGCGATGGCGTCAGCCTCGCCGCAGCTTTGACGCGGTCCAGAACTGCTGCAGGATGTAGCTGTCGGTCATGCCCGCGATGTAGTCCGCGACCACACGCGGCAGGCCCTCGGCCTCACTGTCTTCAAGGTAGCCGTCGGGCAGGCGCGACGGATCGGCGATGTAGAAGCGGAAGAGCGTGGTGACGACGTTCTCTGCCTTCTCGTGCTCGGCTTCGAGCGTGGGACAGGTGTAGAGCACGCGGTAGAGGTACGCTTTCTCCTCGCGGCGCTGCGCCTCCACGGCAGGCGAAAACGTGGCGACGCGCTTTGGACATGCGCGCACCTCGGCCAGTGTGCGAAGGCCATGCTGTCTCACGTTATGTGCGGTGGTCTCAATCAGGTCGTGCGTCAGTTCGGTCTGCATGACCTGCAACGCCTCGTGGAAGAGAAACTTCCCCTCCACGTCAGGGTGCTGCTGTGCAACACGCTGGTAGGCACGACCCATAATGCTGATGTGTTCGCAGATGTGCTCTATCTCCAGCAGGCCCGACTCCACGCCGTCATCCAGGTCGGCGGTCAAGTAGGCGATCTCGTCCGCCAGGTCGATGATCTGCGCTTCCAGCGGGGGCCTTTGATCGAGCAGGTAAGAAGCCAGTGAAGGGTGCTCGTCGAAGGTGTAGTCGCGCGAGTGCTTGATGATGCCCTCGCGTACGCCTAGCGTCAGGTTGAGTCCGCGATGCGCTGCGTACCAGTCTTCGAAATGTTCCACGATGCGCAGCGCGTGCAGGTTGTGGTCGAAGCGCAGCCCATGCTCTGAGAGGCACTTGTCGAGCGCGCGCTCACCCGCGTGGCCGAACGGCGGGTGCCCGATGTCATGGACCAGCGCAAGCGCTTCCGCCAGCTCTTCATTCAGGTTGAGTGCGCGCGCGACCTCGCGGGCGATCTGCACCACTTCGATTGTGTGCGTCAGACGCGAGCGGAAGTGGTCGGACTCGCGGCTGGTGAAGACCTGCGTCTTGCCGGCGAGCCGGCGAAAGGCGCGCGCCTGCACGATGCGTTCGCGGTCACGCGTGAAGCCCGCCGTACGAGGTTCGGAGGGCTCCGGCCAATGACGATCAGAAAGCAGATGTTGATGTTGCCCCTGCACGCTGCAGGCGCAAAGGTCGTGCGTGACGGGCATGGTGGCGGTCGTGCCTACGGCGTCACCTTGTTGGCCTGCGCATTCTTCGCCAGTTTGACGCGCGCTAGGTCTAGGCGTTTGTGCAGCTTGCTGACGTCATCCGGCTCGATATCGGCCGGCAGAGAACGGCTGTACTCCACGAGGGCGCGTTCCCACTGCGCCACGGCCGGCTTCAGCTTGCCCTGCTTTTCCATCGCTTGGCCGAGGTGATCGTGCACGGTCGGATCGGTGGCGTTGCGGTCGACTGCCTTCTGCAGCAGGTCCTCGGCAAGCGCATACTCGCCCTGCTTGAAGTAAACCCAGCCTTCTGTGTCGAGATAGGCGTAGTTCTGTGGATCGAGCTCGACAGCCTTCTTGACCATGACCAGAGCTTCGGGCAGCTTTACGCCGCGCTCGGCGTACATGTACGCGAGATAGTTGAGCGTCTGCGCGTTTGTAGGATCGATGTCGAGCACCTTGCGCAGCCAGGTCTCGGCTTCATCCTTCTTGCCCACCTTGTCGGCGATCGTACCGCGCAGGAAGTCGGGATAGATCTTGTCGTCCGTCTTGACCGAGAAGACGTCGGCCTTGTCGAGCGCGGCGCTCGCATCGTCATAACGCCGCAGTCGAATGTACGCCTGCGCCAGCGAAAGATACGTGACGCGGTCCTCGGCCTTGCCGTTCAACTGTTTCTGCAGCAGCGCAATGCCTTCGTCTGCCTTGCCGGTATCGGCAAGCTGGCCTGCGTAGAGAATCTGGGCGTCGCGATCGTTCGGCGTAGCCTGTGCTGCTGCTGCTGCAACGGCAGAGGCCTTGTCCCATTCGTGCGCATCACGGTACGCGTCCACTTCGCCGTTGACCGCGCGCGTCTTGATATCCCCGCCGAGTACCTCCATCTGCTTGTATGTCTCGATGGCTGCGTCGGTCTTATTTTCTTCGCGATAGAGAACGGCAAGCCGCTCCAGGAAGATGGCGCGGTTATTGCGCTCGCCGTCGGTGTAGGCGTCGTTTGCCTTGACCGTGCTGGCGAGCACGCCCTTCAGTGACTTTTCCGCGTCGGCATAGCGGCCCAATGCGTCGTAGAGTAAAGACTCATTGAAAATCAGCTCTTCCGAATCGGGCACAGACGCCTTGGCCTTTTGCAGCGTGGCCAAAGCAGTGTCATAGTGGCCCTGGCGCCGTTGGATTTCGGAAATCTTGATGTAGCTCTGCGCATCCTGCGGCTCGGCGGCAATCAGCGAGGTGTAGGCCTTCAGCGCCTCCGGCAGCTTGTCCTGATTGAGCAGTGCATTGGCGAGACCGCGTTGCGCGTCCGTGTTATCGCCTTCGATATCCAGCGCGCGCTGGTATGCGGCTGCAGCTTCTTTGGGTTTGTGCAACTGGTCATAGCTCGCGCCGATGGCAAGCTCGATACGTACTGAGCGGTCCGGCACCGGCAGGGCCGTCAGCGTCGAGATGACACGCTGCGTGTCGCCCTGTTCGCTGTACAGCCGCGCAAGGTTCAGCAGCGATTCTTCCGATCCGTTGTCCAGTCCTTGTGCCGCCTTGAACTGCGCCTCGGCCTTGTCGGACTGATGGTTCACTTCGTACAACTGGCCGAGCAGCAGGTGATTTTCGGCGACATTGGGCTCCAGCTTGACAAGCGTTTCGTACTCGGCAATGGCCAGTGTCACCATCTGCGACTGAGCGGTGTTCTGCACCTCACCCAGCGAACGGTAGTAGATGCGAGCCAGCAGGCGGTGCGCGTCCAGGTCGTTGGGGTTCTTCTTCAGTTGATCCTGCGAAACTTCTACCGCTTCGCGAATGCGTCCCAGCTTGAAGTAAAGCTCCGCCAGGCCGTCCTGCAGGTAGGTGGAGTTCGGGTCGGCATCGAGGGCCAGTTTGTACTGCTCAACCGCCTGCGTGGCGTAGTCCGAGCGGCCCTGGGACGTGGCGAGATCCTCATAGATGTGGGCCAGGCCGTAGTGGTAATACGCCGCACTAGGCCCGGTTGTGGAAGGCGCAACTACCTGCGGCGGCAGCGTTTGCGGCTGGTTTTTTTGCGCGGAGACGGTTGCTGCCGAGGCGAGCGCAACGGCTGCAGCCAGAATGATTCGGTTGCTACCAAGGCCAGTCAAAAACACGCGATCTGCGTTCCGCGGACGAATCATTCAGAAGAACCATACCTTCTGCCGGTTCGCTCGCGCGACCAGGCTCATACTGTGTGCATAGCTTTAGACGAAGGCCGAGCCGCAGTGGATGCTGCGTCATTTATCCGTGGCGGAAGTGTCTCATACCTGTGAACGCCATTGCGAGTCCCAGGCGGTCGGCGGCTGCAATCACTTCGGCATCACGCACACTGCCGCCCGGCTGAATGACCGCCGTGGCACCCGCTTCCGCGACTACTTCAAGCCCGTCGGCGAAGGGGAAAAACGCGTCCGAGGCCGCCACTGTGCCCGTTAGCGGCAGCACGGCCTTCATGGCACCAAAGCGTGCCGCGTCCACACGGCTCATCTGTCCTGCGCCGATGCCGACGCTCTGGCCGTGCCCTTCGTGGTTGCGCGCGTACACGATCGCGTTTGATTTCACGTGTTTACAGACGGTCCACGCAAAGCGTAGAGCCGTCAGCTCGGCTGCCGTGGGCTGCCGCTGCGTCACGATCTTGAGTTCAGCAGAAGCGAGGGAGCCGCGGTCAGCATCCTGCAGCAGCATGCCGCCTGAGATCTGCTTGAGGGCGCGGGTCGATCTTGCAGGCTCAATCTGCAGGAGGCGCAGATTTTTCTTCGCGGCAAAGCGATCCAGCGCTTCCTGCGTGAACGACGGAGCGACGATCGCCTCGACGAACAGCTTGGCAATCTGTTCGGCTGCCGCGCCGTCCACCTCGCGATTGATGCCGATGACGCCGCCGAACGCAGACAC
Source organism: uncultured Terriglobus sp. (assembly GCA_964657335.1). GTDB lineage: Bacteria > Acidobacteriota > Terriglobia > Terriglobales > Acidobacteriaceae > Terriglobus. Next base: position 12,626 of record CAZZVI010000018.1, on the reverse strand, counting down.
CGGATCCGCCGCCAGTGCGCTTTGATAAGCCTGAAGCACGGTGTCGCCCGTAGCCACGCCGCAGGGGTTGGTGTGCTTGATGATGGCTACTGCTGTCCCGTCGAACTCACCGGTCAACTCCCAGCAGGCGTCCAGATCGACCAGGTTGTTGAACGACAGATCCTTACCCTGCAGCTGCCTGGCGTTCGCGATGCCACGATTGCTGCCGTCGGTGTACAGCGCGGCGGACTGATGCGGGTTTTCACCATATCTCAGCGTGCCTTTGAGGGGCAGATTCAGCCGCACGGCATGTGGAACTTCCGTCGATGTGAATGCGGCTGCCTGCGCTTCGCTACCGTCGGGCTCGGCGAGCCGTTCAAGCGAATTGGCGATCGCTGTGTCGTATGCCGCAGTGGTTGCGAACGCAGCTTTGGCGAGCCGCCATCGGGTCGCCAGCGACAATGCGCCGCCGCTCGCTTCCATCTCAGTGGCGACGGTCTCGTAGTCCGCGACGTCCGTCACGATGGCTACATCGGCGAAGTTTTTCGCAGCGGAGCGCACCATGCTGGGGCCGCCGATGTCGATGTTCTCGATAATCTCAGCGAAGTGCGCGCCGGGCTTGCTCGCAGTCTTCTCAAAGGCATACAGATTGACCACCACCATGTCGATCGGCTCGATGGCATGCTCGTTTACGGCCGCGACATGCTCCGCGTTGGAGCGGATGTGCAGAATGCCGCCATGCACCTTGGGGTGCAATGTCTTGACGCGCCCGTCAAGCATCTCGGGGAAGCCAGTCAGGTCGCTGATATCGCGCACCGGCAGGCCGGCGTCTCGCAGAGCCTTCGCTGTGCCGCCGGTGGAGACCAACTCCACGCCCATGGCATGAAGCCGCTGTGCAAAGGGCAGCAGGCCGTTCTTGTCAGTGACGCTCAGGAGAGCGCGTGTGATCTTGCTCATCGTCCGATCCTGTTCAGTTCGTCCATGGCGGAAGACAGGAGCAACGGCAGCTTCTGCTGTACGGTATGCCAGATCAGCTCGTCATCCACTTTTCCGTATTCATGTATGAGTACGTTTCGAAGCCCAATGATCTGACTGTGCTGATGTATTGGAGCGAGTGCATCTGGATCTCGCTTCCTGAGCTGCGCCAAAGCTTCGCCGATGATTTCGAGCGAGCGTTCCACAGCACGGCGAGTTTTGCTATCCGATAGATAGGCTTCCAGCGAAACACCAGCGACGAAATTGTTGCGAATCTCAGTCGCGGCAGTTTCGACGTCGACTAGAAAGGCCCTTGCATCATGCGGCATAGAGCAGTTCTTTCTCCCTTTCGACACTTTTCAGGATGTAGGGATTTCTCACACCGCGCTCCCAAACCACATCTACTTTTCGCCCGAACAAACCTTCCATTGCTTCCTTAAGGTCGGTGTATTCGCTGAGCCAACCCTTGTTCACGCCAGGCAGAAACTCCACCAGAAAATCGATGTCACTGGTCTCAGGATTGAAGTCATCGCGCAGAACAGAACCGAAAACAAGCAGGCGCGCGACCTCGTGTTCTCGGCAGATTGCCGCGATCTGCTCGCGTCGCTGATCAATTTCATGCCGGCCGTTCATGCAGTCAGTTTAGCGTAGAGGGCGCGCTCAAAGCTGCAAGCCGCGCGTCAGTTCACCGACCTTGCTGACGTCATGCGAAGCGCACCACTTCACCAACCCCGTCGCAATCCTTTCCGCGGCGCGCGGGTCTGCGTAGCTGGCTGTGCCGACCTGCACCGCTGTGGCGCCGGCCAGCAGGAACTCCACGGCATCCTCCGCCGTCAGAATGCCGCCGAGACCCACGACGGGAATGTTGACCGCACGTGCCGCCTCCCACACCATGCGCACCGCGATGGGCTTGATGGCTGGCCCGCTCAGGCCGCCGGTTACGTTGGCGATGCGCGGCTTTCGCGTCTCGACGTCGATCGCGAGCGACAGGAAAGTGTTGACCAGCGAAACCGCGTCCGCTCCAGCGGCTTCGGCGACGCGGGCCATGCCGCCGATGTTGGTCACGTTCGGTGTCAGCTTCACCATCATTGGCCGCCGCGATGCCCGTTTGCAGGCGTAAACCAGGTCACCCAGCGCTTCGGGATCGGTGCCAAACACCATGCCGCCGTGCTTCGTGTTGGGGCAGCTTGCGTTCAGCTCGTACATCGCGATCCCGTCCGCTTCATTCAGCCGCCCGATCACGGCGAGGCAGTCGTCAATGGTGAACCCGAAGACATTGACGATGCAGACCACGCCCGGCATGCGGCGGATCTCCGGCATCTTGTCGCGGACGAATGCTTCCACACCCACGTTCTGCAGGCCGATGGCGTTCATCATGCCGCTTGCGGTCTCGATGATGCGCGGCATGAGATTTCCGTTCCTCGGCTCGCACGAAATCCCCTTGGTAATGAACGCGCCGATCTTGTCGACGGCGAGAATCTCCGCAAACTCCACGCCGTACCCGAAGGTGCCGCTGGCGGCGATCACGGGCGAGCGCAGCTCCACGCCGGCGAGGTTCACGCCCATCTGCGGCTTGCTGTCTGCGGCCATACCTTCATGGTAGCCGCTCCGTCTCGAAGCAATACCATGGCTCGAAAACCGTTACCATACCTAGATGCTCGATCTTGCATATGTCCGGACCAACCTGCCGGAGGTGGAAGCCGGACTGAAGCGGCGCAACGCCGATCCCGCTGCCCTGCTGGGAGACTTTGCCGCGTTGGACGCCAGTCGCCGCGAAGCCATCACCGAACTCGAAAAACTGCAGGCCAGGCGGAACCGCCTTTCCGAAGAGATCGGCAAACTGAAGCGGTCTGGTGGAGACGTTACGCTTCTGTCAGAAGAAGTCCGCGCCCTCCGCGACCGCGCCGAAGACCTGCAGGCCACCGCCGACGGTCTGGACGGTGATCTGCGCGCCGTGCTGGTTGCCCTGCCGAATCTTCCCGATGCCTCCGTACCAGACGGCAAAGATGAGCACGGCAACAAGCTTGAGAAGACCTGGGGTGATGTGCCCGCGTTCGACTTCGCCGCCAAACCGCACTGGGAGCTTGGCGAGGCGCTCGGCATCCTTGACTTCCAGCGCGCGGCGAAGATTTCCGGATCGCGCTTTGTCGTACACATCGGAGCGGGCGCGCGGCTGGAGCGGGCGCTCGCCAACTTCATGCTCGACCTGCACACGCGCGAGCACGGGTACACCGAGGTGCTGCCGCCCTACATGGTCAACTCGGCGTCGCTCTTCGGTACAGGACAGCTGCCGAAGTTTGAGCAGGACCTCTTCTACTGCGTCGATAAGACTGCATTCAGCGGCGCACTCGAAGACGAGGCAGCAAGCGACGTCGCCGGCGGCACCGATCGCCTCGGTGTCGATCGCGACCGGTTTGAAGGCTTCGATCACTTCCTCATTCCCACGGCCGAGGTGCCGGTAACCAACCTGTTCCGCGATGAAACGCTGGAGGAAAAGCAGCTGACCACAAGCCTGTGCGCCTACACGCCATGCTTCCGGAGCGAGGCAGGCAGCTACGGCCGCGATGTGCGCGGCATGATTCGCCAGCACCAATTTCAGAAGGTGGAACTGGTCAAGTTCACCACGCCCGACAAGAGCGAAGAAGAGCACGAGCAACTGACGCGCCATGCAGAAACAGTCTTAGAAAGACTTGGCCTGCCTTACCGCCGCATGCTGCTGTGCACCGGCGACATGGGCTTCGCCTCGCAGAAAACGTATGACCTGGAGGTGTGGCTGCCCGGGCAGGGGCTGTACCGGGAGATCTCATCCTGCTCCAACTTCGGCAGCTTCCAGGCGCGGCGCGCCAACATCCGTTACCGTGCCGCAGGGGTTAAGAAGCCGGAGTTCGTACACACGCTGAACGGCTCGGGCCTTGCCGTCGGCCGCACGTACCTCGCCATCCTTGAGAACTACCAGCAGGCCGACGGCTCCGTGCGCATTCCGGAGGCGCTGCAGCCGTACATGGGCGGGGAGACGGTCATCGGCAAGCAGCCCGGTCTGCATCGCACGCGGGAGGTCGCCTGATGCTGAAGATGCTTCGCAGCTATCTTTTCTGGTCGTATGAGCGGGGATCGTTTCACTATGACGTCATGGTCACGCTGGTCCTGCTGTTCATCTTCGTAACACCGCATTTCATCAACTATCGCGACCGGCCGAACTTCCAGTTGCCATCGCAGATCATGGTGGAAAACGACGGCTCCGGCGAGCTGATGTACCAGGTAAAACGGTCGGACGTGGACCAGAGCCTGCAGCACGTGAAGGGCTCCAACGACGACCTGCGCACAAAGCGGGCGCTCCGCCGCTTGATCGAGCCGATCGCCGGTGATGTGCTGATCGAACACTACGAGCCGATCGCCGGGACCGACGGTTCGGTCACGGCGTATCGCGTGTGGGCGCATCGGTAGCGACGTTTAGTGCAGGCGCGTCCCTCATGCGAGCGTCCAACTAACCAGCAGCAGCCAGGAGCACTCATGCACCGCATTCTTTCCCTCACACTTGCTGTCACGACGCTTGCCTCGCAAGCGTTTGCTGCCAATCCGCAAGGACAGTCAGCAAAGGTCAGTGCAGCGCCCAACGCAACCCTCTCAGTCAGTGGGCACGCGGGGCTGATTCCGTTGATGCAGATGAACGGTCATTCGTACGTCGACTTGGACGCTTTTGCGCGCCTGACGGAAAGTGCCCTCGTGTACCGATCGGGCGGCGCGGTCCTGACGATGTCGTCGAAGGCTGCATCTGCCGCCGATCCGAAACTCGATGGCGTGCTGCGGCAGATGGACGCCGCCTCTGCGAAGTTTCAATCGGCCGAGGCGAACGTGCGCAAGGTGCAGTTTGAAAAGGTCGTACGCGATACGACCGAGCAGAGCGGCACGGTTTATTTCGTGCGCACGAAATCGGGAACTGAGATGGGCGCGGTGATTGGGCCCAAGTACATCCATTTCGCCGATGGCAAAGGCGAGATGTTTGACAGTGTCGCCAGGAAGGCCACGCCCTTCAACGCGGGACAGGACCGCGCTCGCGTGGAGAGCTTTCTGACCCTCGGTTTTGGGGGCAGCGGCAAGGACCTGGAACGCGCCTGGACCATCGAACTGCAGGGCAACGAAACGATTGACGGCACGCCCACGGTGAAGCTGAACCTGGTGCCGAAAGACCAATCCGTGGCCAACACCTTTACGCACATCCTGATCTGGGTCGATCCCACCCGCAGCCTGTCGCTGAAGCAGGAATACTTCACGCCGGAAGGCGACACGCAGACGTCGTATTACACGCACATCCGCTACAACACGCCGGTGGATGCCAAGAAGTACGCTGCGCCGAAGCATTAGCTGTTCTTCGTACGACCACTCCCTTTCGCCTGACCGACCCCCGGAGAAAGCAGCGGGCTTTAGCCCGCTGAAAAGACGGCCCCAAGGAGCCCTTTTAGGGCTGGCAGGCTGCCGCAGATCTCCGGGGCTAAAGCCCCATTGCAAAAGGCACGATTCAGAGGCCTGAAGGCCTCTGCTTTCTCCGCTCCGATCCACAACAACCTGCGGATAGTCCCGCCTGTCAACAACCAGGGACGCACGACGCAACGGAGTGCCGCATACTCACGGAGTTAGACTTGACCATTATGGCGACAAACATCATCCCAACCATCCACAACGACGAAGCCGGTCAGCCCGGCCCGGTGCTGGGCACCTTTTGCAACGAGCCGTTTCTCGATTTCACGACCTCCGATGTGAAGCTCGGCATGCAGGAAGCGTTGCGCGGCGTGGAGGCGGAGCTTGGCCGCGAGTATTCCCTCATCCTCGGTGGCGAGCGCGTCACGTCGGCGGAGAAGCTCGTCTCGACAAATCCGGCCCATCCGGCGGAGAAGATTGGCATCCACCAGGAAGCCGAGTTGCCGCATGTCGAGCAGGCCGTCGCCGCGGCGGGGAAAGCCTTCGCAAGCTGGAGCCGCGTGCCGGTGAGCACGCGCGTGCAGCTGCTGCTTGATGTTTCGTCGACCATTCGAGCGCGCAAGCTGGAGTTCTGCGCATGGCTGGTCTATGAGGTCGGCAAGAACTGGGCGGAGGCCGATGCCGATGTCGCCGAGACCATCGACTTCCTCGAGTTCTACGCACGCGAAGCGCTGCGGCTCGACAGTGCGACCACGCCTATCCAGTTCCCAGGCGAGCGCAACACCCTGCGTTATGTCCCGCTCGGAGTGGGCGCGGTCATTCCGCCGTGGAACTTCCCGCTGGCGATCATGGCAGGGATGACGATGGCCGCTGTTGTCAGCGGCAATACCGTGGTCCTGAAGCCCTCCGTGGACGCGCCGACCATCGCAGCGCGCTTCTTCATGGTGCTGGAAGAGTGCGGCATGCCTGAGGGCGTGGTGAACCTCTGCCAGGGCTCAGGTGACCTTGCAGGGGCGGCGCTGGTGTCGCATCCCGCAGTGCGGTTTATCGCGTTCACTGGCTCCAAACGCGTCGGCCTCATCGTGCATGAGACGGCCGCAAAGACGCAGCCGGGACAGCACTTCATCAAGCGAACCGTACTCGAAATGGGCGGGAAAGATGCCATCATCGTCGATGCCGATGCGGACCTCGACGCCGCCGTGGAAGGTGTTGCCGCGTCGGCCTTCGGCTTCAACGGGCAGAAGTGTTCCGCCTGCTCGCGCGCCATCGTGGATACGCACCTGTACGAAACCTTCTGCGATCGCCTGGTGGAGCGCGTGCGCGGCATCAAGGTGGGCGAACCGAAGGAAAACTTTGCCGCCGGCCCGGTGATCAACGCCATCGCGCGCAAGCGGGTGCTGGACTACATTGCCATTGGCAAGGGTGAAGGCCGACTGCTCTATGGTGGCGAGGCCATCGACAACGGCAGCGGCGGGTACTACGTTCAGCCGACGATCTTTGCCGACGTTGCCCCGGACGCGCGCCTCGCGCAGGAAGAGATCTTCGGGCCGGTGCTCGCGATCATCCGATCGAACAGCTTCGAGGAAGCGCTGACCATCGCCAATGGCACGGAATACGGCCTGACCGGCGCGATCTACTCGAGTTCACGGGAGCGGCTTGACCGCGCGGCGAACGAGTTCCAGGTCGGCAACCTGTATCTCAATCGCAAGTGCACCGGGGCGATGGTGGGCGCGCATCCGTTCGGCGGCTTCAACATGAGCGGCACGGATTCCAAGGCGGGCGGCGCGGATTACCTGCTGCTGTTCACGCAGGGCAAGTCGATCGCTGAGAAGCTTGGTGTGCTCGATGATGACGACGAGATGGGTAAGCCGAACGGCATCTGAGTTTCGTGCAGCCATTCGCACTTCTTGTACACGCAGGGCGCGAGCTTTGAACACGGCGTGTACGGAGTCCGGGCGGGGTGTGCACAGAGCCCACTGCAACACACCGTGACCTCCGTGGAACCTCGGTGTACTCTGTGTTTCATAAAATAGGCTGGCGAAAACTCTAAACCAGCGCCGCGCGTGCGGTGACCGCCTCCGCGGCGCGGGCTGCGGCCTCCGCCAGCGATCGATGGTGCAG
>CAZZVI010000018.1:0-5035 GCA_964657335.1 uncultured Terriglobus sp. | reverse complement strand
CGGTGACCGCCTCCGCGGCGCGGGCTGCGGCCTCCGCCAGCGATCGATGGTGCAGGGTAAACAGCGCGAGTTCCAGCCGGTCGCTCGATCCGGTCTTGTCGTAGATGGCACGCAGATAGTTCTTCACAACCTGCTCGCTGGTGCCGATCTCCTCGGCGATGCGGCGGTTCTTCAAGCCCTGCACTACCAGGCCGATGATCTGCAACTCGCGCGCCGAGAGCATGTCGCGCATGCGATCGCCGACGGCGTCTGTCGTGCTGGCGGCCTGCAGAACGCGCTCGCCGCTGTGTACGCGGCGCACGCAGCTCAGCAGATCGGCGGCGGAAGCCTGCCTTGTCAGCAGGCCATCCAGCCTGCGCATCGCAGGTGCGGCGGAATTGGTCGCCGAGTCAGTCATCAGGATGACTCGTGTGGTGGTGAGGTGTGCAGCGGAGATCAGGTGATCCATATCCACGCCCAGCGATTGCGCCACTACCAGCACGCCGCCTCGCGTCGTCGCGATCAACTCCAGTAACTGCTCCACCGTGCCGCACTGTCCCAGGACGGTGATGCCGTTCTCCGCATCGAGAACGCGTGCGGTGCCGGCGCGGAAGATCGCCTGGTCGTCCGCCAGCAAGACGTGGCAAGGACTTGCGGATTGCACTCGGTTTGCAGTTTGCATCAATTTCAGAAAGTGCAGGAGGCGCTCCTCTAAGTATGCTACAAACGCAGGGCAGTGGTGCACGACTAATTGCATCGATCGAACCTTCGGCGTCATCACACTTGCTAGCGCGTGCCGCATCGCACCGCTTTGAAGGGGAGCAGTCAACGCATGGCCCGACCAATCCTGCTGGCGGTAGACGATGACACCAGCGTGCTGGAAGCCGTGGTGCACGACTTGCGGCGAAGGTATGCGCAGGAGTATCGCATCGTCCGCGCCGCTTCGGGACAGGCTGCGCTCGATACCTGCAGGCAGCTCAAAGAACGCGGCGACGCTGTAGCGCTGTTCCTCTCGGACCAGCGCATGCCCGGCATGACGGGCGTGGACTTTCTCAGCCAGGCGATCTTCATCTATCCCGAGGCCAAGCGCGTTCTGCTGACGGCATATGCCGATACAGAAGCCGCGATCCGCGCCATCAACACGGCCAAGATCAATTACTACCTGAACAAGCCGTGGGACCCACCCGAAGAGAAGCTCTACCCGGTGCTGGACGACCTGCTGGGCAGCTGGCACCAGGGCTATCGGCCGCCGTATGAAGGTGTGCAGGTGGTGGGTACGCGCTGGGGAGCGCAGGATCATGCCGTCCGCGACTTCCTCTCGCGAAACCATGTGAACTATCGCTGGTTGAATCCCGAGAACCAGCCGGAAGCGCTCGAGCTGCTGAAGTCGCGCGGGATCGACGATGCCAGGCTGCCCGTCGTTGTCTTCGGCGACGGCACTGCCGCTGTGCAGCCCACGCAGATGGAGCTCGCCGAAAAAGTCGGGCTGAAGATCCAGGCCGACAAGGAGTTCTATGACGTCGTGATCGTAGGCGCCGGTCCCGCGGGTCTCGCTGCCGGCGTCTACGGCGCGTCGGAGGGATTACGCACCCTGGTCATCGAACCGGATGCGGTAGGCGGCCAGGCCGGATCAAGCTCGAAGATCGAGAATTATCTTGGCTTTCCGCAGGGCATTAGCGGAGACGAGCTGGCGAAGCGCGGCTACATCCAGGCGCAGCGCCTCGGCGCGGAGTTCCTGACTGCCCGCGTTTCTTCCATCGACATTGACAATCAGTACCGCGTGATCAAGCTGGAAGACGGGCGCGAGGTCAGCTGCTCCGTCGCTCTGATCGCGACCGGTGTGAGCTGGTGCAAGCTCGATGTGCCGGGCAGTGATGAGCTCGTCGGAGCGGGCGTCTATTACGGCGCGGCCCAGTCCGAAGCGGCCTCCTGCAAGGACGAAGACGTCTTTGTTGTCGGCGGCGCAAACTCTGCGGGCCAGGCTGCGATGAACTTCGCAAAGTATGCACGCAAGGTGACGATGCTGGTGCGCGGCAAGAGCCTTGAGCAAAGCATGTCGAAGTACCTGATCGACCAGATCGAGGCTATGCCGAACATCGTCGTCGAGACCCGCACGGAGATCACGCGCTTCTGCGGCGTGGATCACCTGCAGGGCATCGAGCTGCGCACGCCGAACGGCAACGAAACTCGTACGGCCTCTTCCGTGTTCATCTTTATCGGTGCCGCTCCCAAGACAGACTGGCTGCCGCAGCAGGTCTGTCGTGACGAACGAGGTTTTGTGCTGGCAGGACCTGACCTGAAGCGTGTCGGCATCGAGCGGGTTTTGCAGCCGACAGCCGGCAAGGATCGCGATCCGTATCTGCTGGAGACATCCGTGCCCGGCATCTTTGTCGCCGGCGATGTGCGGCACGGTTCGATCAAGCGCGCGGCCTCGGCGGTCGGCGAGGGTTCCATCGCAATTCAGTTCGTGCATCAGTATCTGGCGGGGTTCTAGAGCATCATGGCAGCATTTGCAGAGTGCGTGGCACCGGCGGTATGGCAGCAGGAAGCGATCGCCGCGCTCGAACGTTTTCGGTTATTCGGAGACACGCCCGCGGAAGAGCTTGCCTGTGTCGTCGCTGCATCGACTGAGGAGCGCATCCCAGCCAATACGGTCATCGTCGATGAGACCGGCGACTTCAACGATTTCCTCGTTCTGCTCGAGGGCCGCTGCCATGCATCGCGGCGCGACGTGAACGGTAACTTCTTCTTCAACAAATCGATTGATGCGCCGGCACACATCGGCGAAGTTCCGCTGCTGACGAATCAATCCGCACACTTTACCGTCATTACCGAGACCGACACACGAGGTTTTCGGCTCGACCGGCAAGCCTTCTGGGAGGTGATGGCGCGCTGCCCGCACTTTCGCAACGCTGTGCTGAGCGAGTCCATGCTGCGGCTGCGCGGGATGCAGGCGCATGAAACCCAGCAGGAGAAGCTGGCCATGCTGGGCACCATGACGGCCGGTCTGATGCATGAGCTGAACAATCCGGGCTCGGCCGCACGGCGCGCCGCATCGCAGCTGCGGACCAACCTGCAACGCATGCACACACTGGCCAGGACCTTTTCAGAGCGCGGACAAACCCCTGATCAGCGCAGCTGCCTGAGCGCGCTGCAGGAACGCGCCCTCTCGACCAAGGCAGATCTCTGCCTCAGCTCACTGCAGCAGGCCGACGCGGAAGAAGAGCTTGGCGAGTGGATGGATGCACACGGCATCGCCAAGGCGTGGGAGTTTGCCCCGGCACTGGTGTCCAGCGGCATCGGCATCAGCGATCTCGGCTGCCTCTCCAGCGTCTTCGACGCGAAGGAACTCTCCGAGCCCATCGAATGGGTTGAAGCGACCGCTTCCTCCATGCAGATGGTCGGCCTGGTGGAAGACAGCGTTGCGCGTGTCGTGGAACTCGCGCAGGCCGTGAAGAGCTACGCGCACGAAGGCCAGGGCGGCGTGCAGGATGTCGATGTAAACCAGAGCATTCACGCCACGGTGGTCATGCTGAAACACAAATTCCGCGAGAAGAACATTCAGCTCACCAAGGATTTCGGCCCCGGCATACCCAAGCTGCATTGCGTCTGCTCCGGTCTGAACCAGGTGTGGACTAACCTGCTGGACAACGCCATCGACGCGGTGCCTGCTGGCGGCAGCATCGGCGTGCGCACGGCGCTGGTCGACGGCGAAGTGCAGGTCGCCATACGCGACAACGGTCCGGGCATCTCGCCCCACGACCAGGAACGTATCTTCGACCCGTTCTTCACGACCAAGGCGGCTGGTGTTGGCAGCGGGATGGGCCTGGGCATCGTACGTCGCACGCTGGAGGGCTACAACGGTCGCCTGACCCTCGAGTCCAAGCCCGGATCGACCGAGTTCACCGTCCACATACCCGCCACCGCCTAACGACCGTGCACCGCTTGCATCCAACCTCGCTGACGAGGGGTAGTGAATGTTAAAAGCTGTGCTCTGCGATATTGATGGAACCCTGCTCGATAGCAATGCCTTTCACGCCGAGGCATGGCAGCGTGCGCTGGCCGAGTTTGGCTATCCTGCCGACTTTGAAGCCATCGTGAAGCAGATCGGCAAAGGCGGCGAGTACCTGCTGCCGTGCTTCGTCCCGGAAGACAAGCTGCCGAGCATCGAGAAAGAGATCAACGCCTTTCGCAAGCAGCTCTTTCACCGCGAGTACATCGACCGCATCGTTCCCTTCGCCGACGCACGCCGCCTGCTGGAGCGCATGCGGCAGGAGGGCCTGCGCATCGCCGTCGCCACCTCCAGCGAGAAGAGCGACCTGGAAGCCTTTAAGACAGTCCTGAAGATTCATGACCTGATCGAAGAGGACACGACCGCTGATGACGCCGACAAGCCCAAGCCGGAACCGGATATCTTCCAGGCCGCGCTGAAGAGCCTCGACCTCAAGCCGGACGAGGCACTGGCGCTGGGCGATACACCGTGGGACGTCGAAGCCGCAAAGAAGGCCGGCGTGAGCACGGTCGCGGTGCAGTCCGGCGGCTGGCGTCGCGAGCAGCTTGAGGAGGCCGGAGCGATCGCGGTCTATGTCGATGTGGCCGACATCGTTCGTAATTTTGAGAAGTCGCCCTTCTGCCGCTAAAACGGAGCTCAGTGAAGTCGAAGGACCTGCTTTCCGTTGTGCTGACATGGAACTCCGAAGGAAAGCAGGTCCTGCGACTCCGCTCTGCGTGCTCCGCTCAGGATGACGAATGGAAGGCTTTTGCATGGGAAAATCAAGCAGGCCAACATGACCATCCGACCCAACCTCCTGAGCCACATCCTCCGCACACCCGGGTGGAAGTGGCGCTTGATGCTGGAGGCGGCGTTCTGGCTTGCGGTCGCGCGTGCCGCGCTTGTGCTGGTTCCGTTTCCTCGCATCGGACGCTACCTTGGCAAGATGCAGAAGCCGTCGGACCAAGTCCTGAACGGCCAGGACGAGCTTGCCTCAAAGGTCCGCCGCATCGGCGGCTCGGTCAATGCCGTAGCGAACCGGTTTCCCGCAGAGATGGTCTGCCT
>CAZZVI010000017.1:23170-28374 GCA_964657335.1 uncultured Terriglobus sp. | reverse complement strand
CCTCGAGTCTCGTTCTGCTAAGCACCGGACTCGCAATGACGGCAGCCGCTCTCCGGCGCAAACGGATCCACGGGCTTTAGTGCACGGGCTACCAAGCTGTCGCGGGCTGCACCACGCTCGTTGCATGCAGCGATCCTGGCGCTTCAAGCAGTCGACCCGTTTCCGAAAACCCGACTTTGCAGGAGCACCTTTGGCTTACCTGTCCAGCCAAGGCAAACTGTCACTTGCAACCGGTCTCCGCATAGTCCTTCTCAATAGCAGCATCATCCGATATGTAGAAAATCGGCCCCATCTTTCTGTGTTCGATCATCTCGGTGATGCCGTTGACCGTGACGAGTTCGTAAGCGGGATAACCAGAGGGGGACCCTTGAGGAGGATTCTTCAGTTTGAAAGGCCTGTCGCATGAGTCGCTGCCATGCAGCTTCTTGAGGACTGTGCCTTTAGAGTTCTGCAATACGAACGTTGCAGTCCTTCCCCTCGGCGTGACGTAATAGTTCAGCGTTATCGAAACGTCGGCGCGTGCAAGTCCTGGCGGAATCGCGAACCATTTTGGCAACCTCGACTCATTCGCTAATCGGAATGTTGCCTCAGGGAAGTACTCGCATCCCGTTATCGTAGAAGCCAAAGTAGCCGCAGCTACACCGACGAGCAAATACCTGGTGACAAACTCTATAGGCCCTTTCGGCATGCTCGCAGCCTATCTCATTCTCTCTTAGTTCGTGAAAAACGGCGTTTTCCGAAGGTGCCACCGGCTCCAGTGCGGTGTTTCCGAAAACACCGACTTCGCAGGAAGCACTTTCGTGACTAACCCCTCTGCTAATTCAGTCGTCCGCTCGGGCGCTCCATGACTTTACAGAACCGCCGTGCTTCGGGTGAGGACGCTTTCCGGTCCTTTAAAGGTGGTTCCGGGTTGCGAAGCAGAAGATACCGACGCCAAATAGGCGCTGCTTTCAACTTGACCCGGATGAAGCCCACCGGCCCAATCCCTCCAGAGGACAACTCAATCCATGGCACCTGCTTCCACGCTCCCCATCGCCTATATGCAAGCCCATTTTCATTCAGCTCGCCCTGTACCATGCCAGACATATATGCCTCAAGAGCGAACAGCAGGATCAGTTCCCAAATCCGAGAAGTGATGCTTTCATCGAACACAAACAAAAGAACAAGGATCGCCAGGGCACATTGAGAAAGCCTAACGTAGACGATCATGGGCCGCGAGCCAAACGCGACTATATTCGTTGCTGACATCGTTTCCGAACGCCCCACCTCATCTGACAAGCTAACATTCAATTGGTAAAAGGCCGAAGCAAGGGCATGCAAGTACAAAAGGATGGGACAGGGAATGCAAACTCCGGAATCGCACGTCCGAAGGGCTCCTTCGAAGGCTTCCCGTTTGCTCGCGCAAAACGGGATTTTCGGCAATCTCGACTCGTTTCGGGATCGACCATCGTTCTTGCCGGAAACCCGACTTTTCAGGAACTCTAACGATCTTCTGGTCTGAAAGTAGAGATGAGTTCTATCTTCCCGATGATGTTGCTGTTGAACTCATCTAGTTGTTCTGCCGGAATCCAGTATTCCAGGGCACTTGCTGATCCGACCTTCTGAACATCAAAACGACTCAGGTAGGCGGAGTCTACTGCGAAGCGAAGGACATATCCGATGTAACCTGATGCCGCATCTACAGTGTTCCACTCCCGCGCGATGAAGCTGGCGTACTCCTCAGTGAGCACGGGATAGAAGATCGGCTGCCACTCAAGACGAGGCGGGAATGCCGTGAAGCCCGTCAGGGTAATCAGGTCTAGTTCCTTCTGCCCTACGGGGCGATATAGCAGTGTTCCTTGGTCAGACATAGAAAAATTGTAGCTGCCGCAGAGAGCGCTTCGTCTTTCCCGCGAAACGGCGTTTTCGGCAACGAACCGCCTGGCAGGGCCCCCGAGCGCCCACTCTTTCCGAAAACCCGACTTGCAGGGAGGATGCCGATCTAGACTGTCCGGATGTGGAAGCTTTTCTCCCGTAACGCCACCCCACCTGAGCCCGCACAAAGCGAAGTGAACGGCGTCAGCGTCGTCCTCCTTCAGAAACGCTTTGAGGGTTTCACCACCGACCGCCTTACACAGGCGATGAAGAACGGGTGGCGGCGCGATCCCGATCCAATAACATTCTTCGCCACCTCACTGGATAACGATGAAGGCGCAGTTCTCAAACTGGGCGCAATGTTCATCACGATGCAGTTCTTCGATCATTGGCTGGATGCATCCGCGCTCGGCGAGCAAGAGCTTCCGCAGTGGGCTCTTCATCAGGCGCATTCCTCCATTACCTACGCGTGCCCTGGAGGAATTCCAGTGGGTGAGGTTCGAGATCAAATCTATGGTTTGCTCGGGCTTCTCTGCGCAGAGCTAATCGATGGGAATATTGCGGGATTATTATTTACAAAGGAGCAGGTGCTGCTTCGCAATCAGCCTTCGTTGGTGCAAGAACTCCGTTCTGGGAACAACATCAATCCCAATCGCCTGGCCGTAACTTACCGATGAATGAAAAACGGGTTCTCTGCAACTTCGTCCGTTCAGACGTCCTCGAGCGGTGTGATTGCCGCAAACCCGACTTTTGGAGAAGCGACCTCGGTCAGTCAGCACGAGAGCGTATATCGTTAGCTACTTGAGAGCTAGTTTGCCTGGGCTTTCAGTCCATTGATGAAAGCGGAAACACTTGGATCATCCCAATCGGCTCCGCCTGCATGCTGAGCGACGATCCTGCCGTCCCTTGAATAGATGAAGGTTGCCGGATACTGCTGAAAATACATTGAGGGCGGAACGTCTTCATCGCGTGTGACGAAGAACGGCAAGGAGTAGCGTCCGAGACGCGCGTAGTGTTCCACGCGTTGCGGTGTGTCGAGCCGGGAGACGATCAGAAACACAACCATGGGATCATGCTCGAATCGGTCGTATAGCGCCTGAACGGTGGGCATTTCTGCTACACACTGAATGCACCAAGTTCCCCAGAGATCGAGAAAGACTACTTTCCCCTTGTAGTCGCTTAGGTGCCGCTTTTGCCCATCGAGTGTTTGGAATGACAGGTCTGGCGCCGGTAGGGATATAGCGACGAGTCCCGGCGATCGCGATTCGACATTTCGACGGACAACTCGGTACAAGAAGAATGCGGTAAGAGATGCAAGAACACACAAAGCGATAGACACGCCAGCTATCCACTTCCACGCTCGTTTCATGCGCTCGTCCTCGTGACGCCGAGATCTGGTGGCTCTTGCCGATTCAGCTTATCAGTCCCGTGAGGTCAGCGATGCGGCTGTCCCGCAAAACGGGATTATCGGAAAGTGTTGATCTTCTCGCACGCTCGAACCTGTTCGGAAAGTGGCCAACGAGGATCGATCTGCAGTCTCTCCAGATCACTGCATGGGTGTGAAATCGCGGAGCATAAGATCATCTCCATGGGAAACCGCTTCCATGAGATTGCCTTCACTGACCTCGTCAAAGCGCATCAGCAGGAGCACGGCAGCCGCCGCCAGTATGAGCGTATGGCCCAGGGCGACGCGAGCGGCGGAAGCCTGAGCATCAGCGAAGAGACGTTCCTCTCGATGCGTGACAGCTTCTACATGGCCTCGGTGAGCGAGACCGGTTGGCCTTACATCCAGCATCGCGGCGGTCCGGCTGGCTTCGTCAAGGTTCTCGCGCCCGATCTCATCGGCTTCGCGGACCTGCGGGGCAACAAGCAGTACATCTCGCTCGGCAACCTGCAGCACGATGCGCGTGTTGCCCTGTTCTTCATGGACTACCCAAACCAGACGCGGCTGAAGGTTCTCGGTCGCGCCGAGATTCACGAGAACGACTCCGAATCAGCCACACTGATTGAGCGCCTGCGCACCGCCGATCCGAAGGACGCTCCCGAGCGTGCCATCCTCATCCATGTCGAAGGCTTCGACTGGAACTGCCCTCAGCACATCACGCCGCGGTACACGGCGGAAGAGTTGCAGCCCGCTCTCCGCCCCTTGCAGGAACGCCTCGCAGCGCTCGAGGCGGAGAACGCAGAGCTTCGCGCCGCGGTCCAAGGTGGGAATACTGTTCAGCCCTGAAAACGGCAGCCTCGGACAGTGTGCGGATCAAGTCTTTGAGAACCGTGCTTCGCGGAAGTTGCAAAGGAAGCATGCGATGAGGGGATGCGGCTCCTCGGTATCATGAAGCCTTGGATGAAGCGCGACAGCACGATCCCTCTACGCTGCGCGGGCATGCGCTTGCCGTTGCCCTGCTGGCAGCGGGTGCGCTGTTCATGGAGAACCTGGACGCGACCATCATTGCGACCGGTCTGCCCACCATGGCGCGCAGCTTCGGGACGTCTGCCGTTGCGGTGAACGTCGGCATTACCGCGTACCTGCTGACGCTGGCGATCTTCATCCCGCTGAGCGGTTGGACGGCGACGCGCTTTGGCGAGCGGCGTGTCTTTGCCTCGGCCATTCTCATCTTTACGGTGGCGTCGGCGCTCTGCGGCGTCAGCCACACGCTGGGGATGTTCACGGCGTCGCGTGTGTTGCAGGGGCTTGGCGGCTCCATGATGGTGCCGGTGGGCAGGCTGATGGTGATCCGCGCCTCGACGAAGGCGCAGCTCATGAAGGCGGTTGCGTACACCATCTGGCCCGCGCTGGTCGCGCCGATCCTCGGACCGCCGGTGGGCGGCTGGATCCTGTCGTTCGCAAGCTGGCCGTGGATGTTTCTGCTGAACGTGCCCATCGGTGTCGTGCTGTTCGCGCTGGCGCTCAAGCTGGTGCCGCCGGACACGGACGGCACCGCCGAGCGGTTCGACCTGCCGGGATTCCTGCTGGTCGGCGGCGCGTCGTTCTGCCTCATGTATCTGTTGGAGGGGCTGCAGGCGCCGCATGTGAGTCTCGTCCGGATGCTCGCGTTGCTCGCGTTTGCGGTGCTGCTTGGCATTGGTGCGCTGCGGCGGTTCCGAAGTGCGCGCGAACCGCTGTTTCAGCTGCAGGTGTTCGAAATTGAGACGTTTCAAATCGCCAATCTGCCAGGGTCGCTGTTTCGCATGGCGGTCTTCTCCGTGCCGTTTCTTCTGCCGCTATTGTTCCAGGAGGGCTTCGGTCTGAACCCGCTCGCCTCGGGTTCACTGACGATGGCCGTCTTCTGCGGCAACCTCGCCATGAAGCCGCTGACGGCTCCTCTGCTGCGGCGCTATGGCTTTCGTAA
>CAZZVI010000017.1:0-23070 GCA_964657335.1 uncultured Terriglobus sp. | reverse complement strand
ACCTCGCCATGAAGCCGCTGACGGCTCCTCTGCTGCGGCGCTATGGCTTTCGTAACGTGTTAATCGTGAACGGGATCGCGACGGTCTTGCTGCTCGCCGTGTGCGGCTGGCTGCGCGCCGACACGCCACGCGTCGCGCTGCTTGCGATCCTGTTTCTCGGCGGACTCGGCAGGTCGATGGAACTGACCGCGTTGACCACAATGGGCTTTGCCGATCTTCCCGAGTCGATGAAGAGCAACGGAACAACGCTGGCGGCAACGATGCAGCAGATGACGACCAGCCTCGGTATCGCATTGGCAGCATTGGCGTTACACGTCAGCGGAGACCTTCGCGGGGGCAGCAGCCCCTTCGACTTTCGCGTTGCGTTCTGCGCAATGGCAGCCATCGCGGCGGCTTCCATTCCGTCTTACATCCGTATGCATCCGGATGCGGGCGCGGCGGTCAGCGGAGCCGCACTGCGGCACGATCGCGCCGTGACTGCCGCGGAGGGTTGACTCAGGCCAAAAGAGTACGCAGGGCACTGAGCCACTGCTCCGGCTTGTCAACGATGAAGTCTGGTTTTGCAGCAAGCAGCCGCTCCGGATCGAGACCATAGCTGCAACCCAGGCAAAGCGTGCCTGCGGCGCGGGCGGTTTCCACATCCACGTGCGAGTCGCCGACAAGCACGGTTCGTTGAAGCTCCACCGCGCGGCCCAGCAACGCGGACGCTTCGTGCATGAGCGTGCGCATGCCGAGCGGATCCGGCTTCTTTGTCTCGAAGCTGTTGCCGCCATAGATCTGAAAGAAGAATGGCGAGAGGCCAAGACCATCGCAGATGGCTCTAGACGGCGCCACCGGTTTGTTGGTCAGCACGGCCATCGGCAGCGACGGCGCAGCTGCGCGGATGTGACGCAGTTCGGCAAGCACGCCCGGATAGACGAAAGTGAAGTCCAGCTTGTGTTCGCGATAATAGGCAAGGAAGAAGGGCATTGCCGTCGCCAGCAGTTTCTCGTTCGAGCCGCCGGTGGCCTCGAGCGCGCGGTGCACCAGCATGGACGCGCCGTCGCCGATGAAAGTGGCGATCTGCTGCAGATCTAGGTGAGTGCGGTGCAGATACGCGAGCGTGGCGTTGACGGAGTTCGCGAGGTCCTGCTGCGAATCAATCAGTGTACCGTCAAGATCGAAGACCAACAGATCGCAGCGAAGCTCCTGGAAGTCAGTTCCTCCGGGCGATACCTCAGGCATACTTCCGCAACATGCCCAGCACCTTGCCCTGAATGGCAACGCGGTCCGCCGGAGCGAAGATCGGCGTCATCTCACTGTTCGAGGGTTGCAGCCGGATGACGCTGCCTTCCTTGTAATAACGCTTCAGCGTCGCGTCGGTGCCGTCGACCAGAGCGACAACGATCTCGCCTTCGCGTGCGGTACTGGTGCGCTCCACCAGGACATAGTCGCCGTTAACGATGTGTTCGTCGCGCATGCTGTCGCCCCGCACCTCCAGAGCAAAGACCTCGCGGTTGCCGATGATTTCGGACAGCGAGATGCTCTCAGCGGTCTCAATCGCCTCCACCGGCTTACCGGCGGCGATGCGGCCCATCAGCGGCAGACGATCGCCGCCCCGACGTGTGTTGCGCGGCGACAGCACATCAATAGACCGGCTGCGATTATGCGCTCGCTGCAGCATGCCCTTGTTGTGCAGGTTGGTGATGTGTTTGTGCACCGTCGCCAACGAGTTCAGGCCAAGGCCTGCTGCGATCTCCTCGTAGGACGGAGAATAGCCTTTCCGCTGGGTGAAGCCGGAGAGAAAGTCAAGAACTTCTTTTTGCCGACGCGTAATCGCCATAGCGCCAGTTTAGCGAATAAAAAGCGAACTGCAAGCGGAAAGTGGACGGAACCTCAGCGGTTACGAGCGACAGCCTCACTTCCCGATGTGGCACAAGTCACATTTTGCTGTGGAAAGCAGGGGACGAATTTACCGTCAGAATGCGCCATCTTCCATATAGCACTCACAGACAGCAAACAGAGCGCACGTTGGCCTGGATTACTTTCTGCTTAAGGGGAGGGAAGATGCGAGTTTTGATCGCGGAGGACGATTGCGCCCTGGCGAAGTTTCTGGAGAAGAGCTTCGCGGGCAACGGCGATCGCGTGGAATGCGTAGCGGACGGATTTGCCGCACTGGAGCGCATTCGAGAGCATTCGCCGGATTTGTTGATTCTTGACCTCGGCCTGCCCGTCCTGGACGGCGTGGAGCTCTTGCGGACTGTGCGCGACATCGCTCACGGCATGTCGGTCATCGTGCTGACGGGACGTTCCGGCACATCGTACAAGATCGACTGCCTGAACCTCGGAGCGGACGACTACCTGGTGAAGCCGTTCTCGCTGGGGGAACTGATGGCCCGCAGCGGTGCGGTGCAGCGGCGCAAGGCGGATACGTCAGGGAACGCACTCCGTCACGGCGATTTGCATGTGGACCGCATGACACGGGCGGTCACTCTGAACGGCCAGAACATCGAGTTCACGGCGAAGGAATACACGCTGCTCGAATATCTTCTGCTGCAGCGCGGCCGGGCCGTGTCGCGGCAGGAGTTACTGCGCGAGGTCTGGCGCATGGCGCCGGACGCGGGCACAAACGTCGTCGACGTTTACGTGAACTACCTGCGGCGGAAGCTGGGAAGCGGAAGCGCTGCCGGACTGATTCAGACGGTCCGTGGCGAAGGATACGCCATTGCGGCAAAGCCGTTTCCGTCCCCAGCCGACGGGCAGGCACTGGCAAAGTACAGCCCGATCGGAGTCGCGTGACATCCGCGAACAACGACGACCATCGCGCCGCAGGTGCGGGAGCGCTGGATGAGGCCATCCACGCGCTTGCACAGCCTTTGACGGCGCTCCTGTTTCTTCTGGAACTGGGATCGCGGCATAACGATCCGCTGGCCCTGCAGACCACCATCGAGGACGCACGTACCGAATGCCTTCGCGCCATAAAGGCCCTGGAAGGTGTGCGCAACGCTGCCCACGCACTTGGAACTATGGAGAACCCCTTATGAATCCCTCAAGTATGAATCCCTCAATTCAGACGCCGTTCCAACAGCGCAGTGTCATCATCGTGATTCCAGACGCGGATCTTCGGCATCGGCTGTGCCAGCGCCTGGTTAGCCTTCGCTGGCATGTGCTTTCAGCCGCGGGCGGTGCAGAAGCAATGGTGCATCTGGGCGAAGCCGCACCCGAAGCCATGATTGTGGATCACTGGCTGCCCGATCTTGACGCCGACGAGTTTACCGGTCAGGCCGCCGCCATGTGTCCGGGGACCGATCTGCTGCAGACCGACGGAAGTGCAATGGCCGCCGGCTGCCGAAGCGCAAGGCGCCACGAGCTGCTGCATGCCTTGCGTGAAGCACAGGAGTCGTCGTCACCAGCTGCATCGCCGGCCGGGACGCTGACGACGCTGCCGGTGCGGAAAGGTCCTCAGGATGTGGCTTCCTGGATGGCCGCGCCGGTCGTGGTGCCGTGTGGGGGCGTGCCATTGCCCTTTCCGGTTGCGGTGGAGAACTCTCGAGAAAGCGATGCCGCGGCAATGGTTGCCACGCGTTCGCACCTCCCGGAGATGGTCGGCGATGCGCCCGTCATGCGCGAGCTGGCCGGACTGGTGCGGATGGTCGCGCCCCATACGACCAGCGTGTTGATCCAGGGAGAAACGGGCACCGGCAAAGAGCTCGTCGCGAAGGCCGTGCACCGGCTGAGCGCACGGGCGGGGAAGCCGTTCGTCGTATTGAACTGTGCCGCCATTCCTGAACAGTTGCTTGAGGCGGAGCTGTTCGGTCACACACGCGGAGCATTCACCGGGGCGGTCGCATCGCGCACCGGACGTATTGAAGCGGCGCACGGAGGCACGCTGTTCCTGGACGAGATCGGCGAGATGCCGCTCCCGCTGCAGGCCAAGATGCTTCGCTTTCTGGAGAGCGGCGAGATTCAACGCGTCGGCGACAACGATGTCTCCCGCGTGGATGTCCGAGTGGTGTCGGCGACGCACCAGCCGCTGGAAGAGCATGCAGACCGCAATCTCTTCCGGCTTGACCTGTATCACCGGCTTGCAGTCTTCCCCGTCGATGTGCCCGCGTTGCGCGACCGGCTCATCGACATCCCAATGCTGGTTGAGCACTTTCTCTCAAGGTCCGGCATGTCTGCGCCGCGACGCGGAATCAGCAAGGAAGCGCTCGCGGAGCTGTCCAATCATCCCTGGTACGGCAACGTGCGGGAGTTAGGGCACGTGCTACAGCGTGCCGCCATCCTTGCAGGGGATGCGCCGAAGATCCAATTGCAACATATCCGTCTGCGCAGCAGTCCCCGCGCTGCCTAACAATCCATCAACCTTAGAAGAAGCAACTTAGGCCGCTCTCAGGAGCGGCCTGAGTTGTTTGGTGCGCCGCATGCATTCTTATCGGCGAAGCACAAACGAACTTTAGTCAGAAAAAGGAGAAGACAATGCTGGAGATGCCCACGGCCGACGCTCTTGCGCGCTTTCTCTTCCTGTCTTCGCAGCAGATGAAGTTGACCGCTTCCAATATGGCGAACGTGGACAGGCCTGGATACAAGAACATAGGCACCGACTTCGAAGGCGAGTTTTCCCACGCGCTGGATAGCCACGCACTCGCGAGTGACGGTGTTGCCGGTGAGGTGGGTGCCCTTGTCTCGCGGCCTGACGGCAACAATGTATCGATCGATCGTGAATCCATGACGATGGCCGCGGCGCAACTGCACTTTCGCCTGGGTGTGCAGCTGCTGAAGGGCCAGTACAGCCAGATGATGGACGCCATCACGTCGGACATAAAGTAGGCGCGAATGAATTTCTTTGGCGTGATGCAGATCAGCAGTTCGGCCCTGAGTGCGGAGGGTGCGCGAGCCGAAGTTGTCGCGGCCAACATGGCCAACGCGGAGACCACGCGCAGTGAGAACGACACGCCCTATCGCCGGCAGAACGTCCTTCCGCGCACCGGGCCTGGACGACGGCTTTTCCGGTGCGATGAGCAGCTTTGGCGTCTCTGCACCGGGGGGCGGCGTCGAGGTCGCCAAGATCGTCGCGAGTGATGCGCCCACTCTGCGTCGTTACGATCCATCGCACCCGGACGCGGATGGCGATGGCTACATCTCTTGTCCCGACATCCATCCGGTTACGGAGATGGTGAACCTGATGGGCGCGAGCCGCTCCTATGGTTTGAATGCAAGCGCAGTCCAGGCAGAGAAGGGCATGCTGAGCGCCTCGCTGGACATTCTGAAGTAGGGATTTGCTGTCGATTCTGGAGGAGTGATGTTGCCACTTCATAATGTCGCCACATTGCGCGTAACGCTGCTCGAACAGCGCCTGCCGGCCGCCGTCCGACCGCAAAAGACGGAGCAAAGCAGCAGCGGCCTCTTCAGCGGCATGCTGCAGGCCGCGCAGCAGCAGATCAAGGCGACGGACACGGCCGCGCAACAGGCTGTGACAGGTCTGCTCAGCGGCCAGGGTGTGGAAGCGCACGACGCGATGATTGCAACGGAAAAGGCGGACCTGACCTTTCAGCTCGTGCTGCAGGTGCGCAACAAGGCCGTGGCCGCGTACCAGGAAATGATGGGAATGCAGTTCTAGGCGCACATGAGCACAGCCATTGAGCCCGTCGACACCACCGCGAGGTCCCGCGGGACCGCTGCGATCCGCGTTGCGCGGGAGCGCTGGGGCACGTTGCCCGCGGCGCAGCGGCGGCTGTTGCTGCTGTGCGCGGGAGCCCTGCTTGCACTGTCGAGTCTCTCGGCCTGGTGGGGCACCCGCACGGACTGGCGCACGCTGTTCAGCGGCATGGAAGGCAGGGACGCAGCGGTGATGCAGCAGCAGCTGACCTCCGCCGGCATTGCTTACCAGACCACGCCGGACGGCACCGCTCTGCAGGTGCCTGCGGAGCAGCTGGACAAAGCACGCGTTGCCATCTCCGCGAGCGGCCTGCCGGCGTCCGGTCGCATGGGATTCGAGTTGTTCGACAAGCCCAACTGGATTGGATCGGAGTTCGATGAGAAGGTGAACTACCGCCGTGCGCTCGAGGGAGAGCTGGAACACACCATCGGGAGCCTGGAAGCGGTGCGCTCGGCGCGCGTCCATATTGTTCTGCCGAAGCAGGGAGCGTTCGCTTCCGAAGATCAGCCGGCGAAAGCATCGGCCGTCCTGAAGCTGCGCCGCGCCGACCTGCCGCGCGGGCAGAGCGACGCCATCCGCAACCTGATTGCCGGATCGGTGGAGGGACTAAAGCCGGAAGCCGTCACGCTGGTGGACGCGGACGGACGCACGGACCTTTCGCCCGACAGCCGCTCCGGGCAGGACCGCGAGAATGAGCTTGCCCTGCAGAACAAGCTGATCCAGGTTCTGGAGCCGCTCGCCGGCAACGGCAATGTCCATGCGACCGTCAGCATCAGCTATCTGGAAAACAGCGAAGATCGAACGGACGAAGTCTACGATCCGCAGAGCGCAATCCCGGTCAGCACCCAACGCAACGAGCAGACCGTGCATGCGGCGCGGCCCGGCGGCACCGCCAGCGCCGCAAGCAACACACCTGCGGCCGTTCCCGCACCCCTCACGCTCGAAGCCGGTCCAACCACGACCGGGGCGGTGCCGGCGATCGCTGTCGCTGCGACGCAGGCCGTTACGAGCACGGGCCAGGTGCAGACCTCGAAGGAAGAGAGCAGCAGCTATGCGGTCTCGCGCCATGTCACCCACAGCGAGGAGCTGCCGGGCCGCGTGCGCCGACTGACCGCGGCCATCGTGGTGAACGACCGCGAACTCCAGCAGATGAGCGGCAAGGGGATGCACACCGCATGGCAGCATCGCTCGCCGGACGAGATGAAGCGGCTGCAGCAACTGGCGCAGGCTGCCGTGGGCTTCGATGGGGAGCGCGGCGACCAGGTGGTGCTTGAGAATGTCCCCTTCTCCGGCAACAGCGATCCCGGAGCCGTCAGCAGCGTTGCGCGCCTGACCGAGGGAGCGCAGGACCTTCTTCGCGCACAGCCGGCGCTGCCCCGCACCGTTGCGACGATCACCGGCTTGCTGCTGCTTGGGCTGATGGTGCTTCGGCCCCTCACGCGCCAGACGATGCAGTTGATGCAGGCACCCTCGCATCTGCAGTTGCCGGCCGCCGACCTGCCCGCGGCAGCGCATGCCGTCCCGGCGGGAGCATCTGCGACCTTGTCCGAGATGACTGCCTCGAATGGCGGCGTCTTCTTTACCACGCAGGAAGTCTTCGACCGCGTGTCCGAGCAGATCAAGGCAGAGCCGCGCAGCAGCACCCGCCTGGTCAGCTCGTGGATCGGCGCGGGCGGCGAGGAGGAAGGCTGATGGCGACCGCTGCTCCTCCCCTTGCGCTTGCAACGCCCGTTGTCGCGGCATCTCTCCCCGCGATGCCGGATCTGCCACCGCTCGCGATCCCGCCCTTGCGCAAGGCGGCCATCCTCATCATGACGCTGGGCGAAGACACGTCCAAACTGCTGCTGCGTGAGCTGAGAGAGCACGAAATCCAGCGGCTGACCGACGAGCTCTCGCGCTTGGGCGAGATCAGCCCACAGGAGCAGACGTCCGTCCTGGTGGAGTTCTACGGCCTGCTCGAGACGCAGCAGTACATTCTGCGGGGTGGACCGGATTACGCATCGCGCCTGCTGACGGAGACCTTCGGCCGCCAGCGCGCGGAAGAGCTCTTGCGCGATGTTACCCGCATGAGCGACAGCCAGGTGGGTGATCTGGCTGCGCTGCAGAAGATGGATCCCTCGCAGCTCAGCAAGTCTCTCGAGGGCGAGCACGCGCAGACGGTTGCGCTGGTGCTCGCGCACCTCGACCCAAAGCGTGGCTCCGCCGTGCTGATGGCGCTCACCGAAGATCTGCGTGTGGACGCCGTGCGGCGGCTGGCGGAGATGCGGCAGTTCTCGCCGGAGATGGCACAGCGTGTTGCCATGATTCTCTACAAGCGAATCCACGCACTCGGGGCGAACGGGCGGCAGTCCTGCTCCGGCTTCAAGGCTGTAGCCGATCTGCTTACTCGATTGGAAAGCACCGCAAGCCGCAGCATTCTCACGAGCATCGAGCAGCAGGAGCCGGGCCTTGCCATTGGCATACGCAACCTGATGTTCACCTTTGATGACCTTCTGACCGTGCCGCCGAACAGTATCCGCGAGCTTGTCAGCGCTGCCGACAAACGCACCATTGCACTCGCCCTGAAATCTGCCGATGACGGTTTAAGAGCGCATCTGTTCGCCGCCATGAGCTCGCGTGCGGTGGAGATGCTGCAGGAGGACATGCACAGCCTTGGTCCGGTACGCGGGGAGGATGTCGCGGCGGCGCAGCAGGACCTGCTCACCCTGGCGCGCAGGCTCGAGAGCGAAGGCAAGATGGTCCTGAAGATGGAGACGGAAAATGAGCTTGACAGTTAACGCGATCGAACCCGCCATCGAAGAGAGCAAACTCGCGCCGGCCGCGGAACCGCTCGTCTTTCGCAGCCTGGAAGACCGTGTCAGCACTCCCGCCGAAGCCAACGCCGAACCGCGGGAGTGTGCGCCTGAGGCATTGCCCTTTGATCTGGAAGCAGCTTTGCAGGATGCGCGCGAACAGGGCCGGCGCGAAGCGACCGAGGCGGCAAGCGTGAACCTGGAGCAGCGCATCCTCGCGGAGCGTCAGACTCTCGCGCGATGCGTGCGGCAGTTTGAAGAAGAGAAGCAGCGCTACTTCGCCGAAGTGGAGGGCGAGGTGGTGAAGCTCGCGCTGGCCATTGCGGAACGCGTCCTGCACCGCGAATCGGCCATGGATCCCGCCTTTCTCGCGGGCGCTGCGCGCGTGGCTCTGGAGCAGGTGGCGGACTCGAGCGACATGGTGCTGCGCGTCTCCGCAGAAGAGGCCGACCGCTGGACCGAGGCGATGAAGGCGTCCGCGAAGAGCATGGTCATTGAAGCCGATGAAGCCATGCCGCGCGGCGAGTGCGTCCTCAAAACGAGAAGCGGCACCGTGCAGCTTGGCCTTCGCGCGCAACTGCAGGAGATCGAGCGCGGCTTCTTCGAACTGCTTGGCCGCCGTCCCGGACTTGCAGGCGGCATCTGCTAGGCGGCCGGATGCGGCTCCAGGGATACTTCCAGCAGCTTCGTTCCGCGCCTGCGGCACCCGTGTACGGCGAGGTCATCGAGGCCAATGGCAACTATGTTCAATCCCTCGGGCCGCCGTGTTCCGTCGGTGATTGCTGCGAGATCGTGTGCGGCGACGGCACACGGCATGATGCGGAGGTGATTGGGTTTCGCGGCCACCACGTGCTTGCCATGCCGCTTTCGTCGGGTGCGGGAATCCGCTTCGGGGATCGCGTGGTTGGTCACGGACGGCGTGCGCAGCTGCCGGTCAGTCCGGCGATGCTTGGCCGCGTGTTGCATGCCAACGGCCTGCCGCTCGACGGCGGGTCACCGGTCCTTGCCGATGAGACATGGCCGCTCGATCGCAACGCGCCTGGGCCGCTCGAACGTGTGCGCATGACGGAGCTTCTGGCCTGCGGCGTTCGCGCGATCGACACGTTGCTCACCGTCGCGCGCGGCCAGCGCATCGGCATCTTCGGCGGATCAGGTGTGGGCAAAAGCACGCTCATCGGCATGATGACGCGCAATACCTCCGCTGACCTGACGGTGGTCGGCCTGGTCGGCGAACGCGGTCGCGAAGTGGGCGAGTTCCTCGACGACTCCCTCGGTGAAGAAGGCCGCAAGCGGTCGGTCGTGCTCGTCTCCACGTCAGACGAGTCGCCCTTGTTGCGCCTGCGAGCTGCGCTTGCCGCGACCGCGACCGCGGAGTACTTCGCCGCGCGCGGCAGCCACGTACTGCTCATCCTCGACTCGCTCACCCGCTATGCCATGGCCGCGCGTGAGATCGGTCTTGCGGCCGGCGAGCCGCCTTCAACCAAAGGCTATCCACCCTCGGTCTTCGCACGCATGGCACGGCTGCTGGAGCGCGCGGGTAACTACGCGAACGGCAGCATCACTGCGTTCTACACCGTGCTGATGGAGGGCGATGATGAACAGGATCCCATCGTGGACAGTGCGCGCTCTATCCTCGACGGCCACATCATGCTGTCGCGCGATCTTGCGTCGGAAGGTGTGTATCCGCCCATCGATGTGCTTCGCTCTCTGAGCCGCCTGATGCCTGCGATTACAAGCGAAGAACATCAGCGACAGGCGGGCGTGTTGCGCCGCATGTTGAGCGTGTATGCCCAGGGCGAAGACCTGCTTCGGGTCGGTGCCTATCGCGCCGGGTCGGATCCCCAGATGGATGCAGCGATCGCCATGCGGCCCCACATCCGCAAGCTGTTGCAGCAAGGCACGGCAGAGCGCGCCGGCTTCGCCGATGCACTTGCGGCTTTAGCTGCTGTTCCGGGAATCAGGACGGCATGACACCACGCGAGAAGAGGCTGTTGCGTCTTGCACACCTGCGCGAACGCCAACATGACATCGCGGCAATGCAACTGCGTGCGGCAAGGAGCAGTCTTGCCGTGGCGCAGTCTTCCGTGAAGGACGCGCAGGAACGAGCGCGTGCCGCGGGCGTTGGCCGCCTGGCTGCTGCGTCCGACAGCGAACCCGACGAGTGGTTGCTCGCCTGCAAGGAGGCTGATGCAGCTATGCTTGCCGCAGGTAACGGCCTGGCGAGGCTTGCTCGTGCCACGGAGGTGGTGCAGCAAGCTGCGGAGCTGGAAGCTGCGGCTCGCCGCGAACGCAAGCAGATGGAAGCCACCCTCGAGTCGGTGCAACTCGAATGCGCAGAGGCAGCCGCGCGCGCAGACCAGCGAACCCTCGACGAGGTTGCGCGGCTGCAGCGTGCCGGGTCTGCTGTTCGGGCCTTGCTGCGAAGAGACCTCTAAGAATTCGCCGGTGGCAGATGGCCCCCGGCATGCACCTTGCCCCGATGTGAACGTTACTGTCTCCAGCGTCGCACCGGCCGCTTCCTCCGCTTCGGCGCCGGCAGTGGCCGTCGCGCCGCAAACGGACGTGCTGGCGCTCGAGCCGATGATCGTGAATCTGGCGGTCAGCCTGCGCACTCGCGACGACGTCAAGGCAGGGGAGAAAGAAGACAAGGACGCAAGAGCCTTCGACGATTTCGCGGCCGCTCTGCGCGACACACGCGTGACGGTGCTGAGCGGCGAGACTTCGGCGAGCCTGCTCGAGCCCGACAGCCGCGAGACGCTCAAGAAGAAGCTGGATGAACAGTACAAGCTGCACAACGTCGATTCGTGTGTGCCGGAGAGTTACCCCACAGAGTTCTTCGTGCAGCGCGGATGAGCGACAACGCAACCATGCCCGAAGCTGGAGACGCCGTGATCCAGTTGCTTGCACCGGAGATGGACGAGAAGTGGCGCCCTGCGCGCGCCGTCCCCTTCCGCCTGACGATCACGGTGCCTCTGCCCGGCATGAAGCTCCGCACCCTGCGCGGGCTGCGTGCGGGCATGCTCTTGCTCACGGAATCACCCGCCGCAGAAGATGTGCCGGTAAACGTCGCGGGCGCCACGCTGGGCTGGGGCGAACTGGACAACGTGGACGGCCAGATGGCGGTGCGCCTGACACGGCTGGCCTGAACTTTCAAGTGGATGGTACATGGGATTGATAACGGCACTTGACGCGGTGAAGCAAGGCGCTCCTAAGGGCTTAGGAGAGCGGCTTGCCTCTCTGCTGCGTTCTTCGAACCGCATGGAAACTCGCGCGCTTCGCCACGTCGAGACGCTGGCGCTTGGGCCCAAGCACTCGATCTACCTGGTGGAGTGTGATGGAGAGCGCTTCCTGGTTGCCGCCGGTGCGGAGGGCCTGAGCGCGCCGGTGCCCCTGACCCAGAGGTTTGCCATGCGCGCAGCACCCGGGGCAGGGGAGCGATGAACCGCGGGCCGTGCTTTATCGGCATCGCAGCCTGCGCGTTCGCGTTGGCAGCGTTCGCACCTGCGCAGACAGCCGCGGCGCACGCCCCGGCAGCTCGCTCGAACGTTCCGCACGAACCGGTTGCGAAACCCTCCGCTGGGACCGCGAAGCCACCCGCGAACGCGGCGCGCGTGAGAAGTGCCGCAGCAACACCGGCGACCGCGCCGCTCCCGGCTACGAAGCCGAACACAGAGGCCGGGCAAGCGAACGGCCGCAGCATCGCGGAGGCGCTTGCAACCGGTCAGAGTTCGCCGTGGGCGATCGTGGTCGGCTTGACCCTGCTGACACTCGTCCCGGCGATCCTGCTCGCGATGACGCCTCTGGTGCGCCTGCTCGTCGTCTTCCATTTCCTGCGGCAGGCCCTGGGCACGCAGACCGCGCCGTCGAACCAGATCCTGATGGCCCTCGGTCTCATGATGACGTGGTTTCTCATGCAGCCGGTGATCGCGCAGGTGGACGAGCAGGCAGTCGCGCCGTACCGAGCGGGCACCATGTCCGGTGAAGACGCGCTGGTGCGTGGCACCGTTCCGGTGAAGCTGTTCATGCTGCGTTACGCGCGCGACAAAGACCTGGAGCTGTTCGCGTCCGTCTCCCAACCCACGCGGCTGCAGCATCGCGAAGATGCCCCCATGCAGGTGGTCGTGCCGGCCTACATGCTCGGTGAACTCAAGTCAGGCTTTCAGATCGGCGCCATTCTCTTTCTTCCCTTTCTGCTGGTGGATCTTGTGGTCGCCAGCGTGACCACGTCGATCGGCATGCTGCAGATGCCTCCAACGGTCATTTCGGCGCCCGTCAAAATCCTGCTGTTTGTGACGGTGGATGGCTGGCACCTGCTTGCCGGCTCGCTGTTGAAGAGCTTCTGAGAGGAACAACCATGGGACCCGACCTGGTCGCGGAGATGGTGCGAAGAATGCTGCTGGAGGCGCTGCTTCTGAGCGCGCCCCTGCTGGTCCTTGGCTGCCTGATCAGCGTTGCGCTCACGCTGCTGCAGACGCTCACCGGCATCCAGGAGCAGACAATCACAGCCATTCCGCGGCTGGTGATCGTCTTCTTCGCGGCCATTGTCAGCATGCCGTGGTTCTTGCGTCGCGCCATTAGCTACACGCTGCTGTTGTGGGCCGACTTTCACCGGTACCTGGGATAGGAGGGACAAGCGATGTTGCTCGCGGCGGATCCCGCACAGACATCCTTCGAAGGCCTGCTCTCCGCCGGCCTGCTGCTTGTCATGCGCTTTGGCTCGGCAGTCGTTACCATGCCGGTCTTCAGTTCGCCGGGGATTCCGGCGCGCGTCAAGGCGACCCTGGTGCTGAGCTTTGCCGTGCTTCTGGCGCCCGTTGCGCAGGCCATTCCGGGCACGCAGCTGTCGCTCACAGCTCCGGCACTGTTGAGCGAGGTGGTGGTGGGTCTCTGCTTCGGCCTGACGCTCGCCTTTCTGAATGAGGCCTTGCTCTTCGCCGCATCGCTGATGGGATCGGCGTTCTCCTTTTCCCTGGCGAACCTCCTCGATCCCAACTCGATGGTGGAGACGGAAGTGCTTGGCACGGTGCTGAGCTGGATGGGGCTGCTTGTGCTGCTGGCCGCGGGTCTGCATCGCACGATGCTTGCTGCGTTGCTGCGGACGCTGACAACGGTTCCGCTGGGTCACGCTCCCGCAGCGATGCATACCGGGGCAGAGCTTGCCTCGATGACGTCGGGCATCTTCCTCTCGGGCGTGCAGCTTGCCGGGCCGGTCGTCGCCGCGGCGCTCTTGATCGAAATCGCCATCGGTATCGTCGGCCGCATGGCGCCGGCGCTGCCCGCGCACATTGCCTCCGTGCCCGTCAAAACGCTGGTCTCGTACGGCGTGCTGATTGGCTCCCTTGCGCTGTGGCCCGCGTGGATCGAGCACCGCTTTATCGCCCTGCTCGACGCGGCACAGGGGAGCATGCACACATGAGCAGCGAGCGCAGCGAAAAGGCATCCGAACAACGCAAGAAGAAGTCGCGCGAGCGCGGCGAAGGTGTCCGCAGCCGCGAGCTCACGTCCTCGGCCGCGCTGCTTGCCGGGCTGCTGTTGCTGCGCGGCGCAGCGACGCAGTTCGTGCACGTGTGGTCGAAGACGTATGTCACCGCCCTGAACAATGGCGTACGCCGCTTCGATACGGGTACTGGCCTGTCCGAAGTCCTGCCGGGACTGTTGCTGCCGGCAGTTGCTCCGGCGCTCGTTGTTCTTGCCGCATCATTCTTCGCTGCGGTTGCGGTCGGCGCGATGCAGAGCGGCGGTCTGCAGTTTCATCCGGCAGCGCTCGGGTTGAAGCCGGGCAGGCTGAGCCCCGGCAGCAACGTGAAGAACCTCTTCTCCGGACGCTCCGTGCTGCGTCTCGCGAAGTCGTTGCTGCCCGCATTCGCCGTCGTGACACTTGCGGTGCTTGCTCTTAAGGGCACGGTGCTGCCTATGGCGATGCTCAGCAGCGCCCGTCTGCCGGTCACCTTTGCCGCCGCCTATGGCCTCGCGATCAATGCTGCCTGGATCTCTCTCGGATGGTCTGCGCTCGACTTCGCAAATGAGTGGCGGCAGTGGAACAGCGGGCTACGGATGACAAAAGAAGAGGTCAAGCAGGAGATGAAAGAGAGCTTCGGCAATCCGCAGGTGAAAAGCCGGATCCGGCAGATTCAGCGGGTCATGCGGAAGCGCCGTGTCAAGGCCGATGTGTCGCGGGCTGCGTCGTGATCACCCATCCGACGCACGATGCGGTGGCTTTGCTCTTCGACTTCGGTGATATGGCCACACCGCATGTGCTGTGCAAAGGCCGCGATCTGCATGCGGCCGACATTCGCGAGCAGGCGCGGTGGGCGGGTATGCCGATCGGGGAGAATCGGTCGCTGGCCCGCTCCCTGTACCGGGGCGTGAAAGAGGGCCAGGCCATCCCATACGAGCTGTACGCGGCGGTCGCGGCGGTCCTTGCCTTCCTGTTTCGCGAGAGCGCCGAACGCACGAAGCGAGAGACACACAGTGTAACGACCATCGTGGTTACGGCTACGCCGTGCCTCCACGCATCGTGTTGCCGCTCGTGGACTACGAACCGCCTGAAGCGACGGAGCGGGAATCCTCATGAGTGAAGCAGAGAAACCCGCGCGCGCATTCTCCTTTGCCGGCGCCAAGCCGTTCCTGCTGCCCGCGGGCGCGATGTGCACGGTCTTCGTGATGCTGATACCGCTGCCCGGCTTCGTGCTTGACCTGCTGCTTGCGATGTCCATCGCCGCATCGTTGCTGGTATTTTTGACGGCCGTGCAGGTCCGGAAACCGACCGACTTATCGGTGTTTCCGACGCTGCTTCTGCTTCTCACGCTCTTTCGCCTCTCGCTCAACCTGGCATCGAGCCGGCGCATCCTGCTGCATGGCACGGAAGGCACAAGCGCCGCGGGCGACGTGATCCAGGCGTTCGGCCAGTTCGTTGTCGGCGGCAATTACGTGGTCGGCTTCGTTCTGTTTCTGGTGCTGATCGCGATTCAATTCCTCGTCGTCTCGCATGGCGCCGTGCGAACGGCAGAGGTGACGGCGCGCTTCACGCTGGACGCCTTGCCCGGCAAGCAGATGGCGATCGATGCCGACATGAACGCGGGCCTGATCGACGAGCGGGGCGCACGCAAGCGGCGCGAGGCGATCGCGCGCGAGGCCGAATTCTACGGCGCAATGGACGGCGCCGCGCGCTTCAACCAGCGCGATGCGGTGGCGACCATTCTCATCACTGCGATCAACATCGTCGCGGGTCTGCTCATCGGCGTGATCCAGCAGGGCATTGATCTTGCGACCGCGGTCAGAACCTACACAGTCCTGACTGTTGGCGATGGTCTCGTGACCATGATCCCGAGCCTGCTGGTCAGCGTTGCCGGCGGCATCGTGCTCACACGCGCGTCGTCGGCCGGCACGCTCGACCAGGAGTTGAGCACCCAGCTCTTCGCGCGGCGCAACACGATCTTCATGGCGGGCGGCGTGCTGCTGGCCATGGCGCTCATCCCCGGCATCCCCAAGCTCCCGTTTGTGCTTCTGGCCATTGTGTTGGCGGTGCTCGCGCGCAAGCTGCCGGCCGAGCAAGCCCAGCCTCGGGAAGAGGTGGAAGGAGTCAAAGCAAACGCCGATCCGAATGCCGCGGCACATGGCGGTGAAGATCTCGCCAGTCTGCTGAAGGTCGACGAACTCACACTGGAGATTGGTTTTCAGTTGATCCCGTTGGTCGACGAGAAGCAGGGCGGCCAGATGTTGAACCGGGTGCGCGCTCTGCGGCGGCACCTCGCCACCGAGCTTGGTTTTATCGTGCCGTCGGTCCACATCACGGACAATCTGCGGCTCCGCCCGCGCGAGTACGTGGTGCTGCTGCGCGACGTGGAGATCGGGCGATGGCAAACCGAAGCAGACTGCCTGCTGGCCGTCAACTCCGATGCAAAGGCACGCACTCTGCCCGGCGTCCCCACGCGTGAGCCGGCGTTTGGCGTTTCCGCGACCTGGATCGAGCAGGGCCTGGAAGAGCAGGCGCTTGCCGCCGGCTACTCCGTGGTGGACCAGACCGCCGTGATCGGCACGCACCTTGCGGAGCTGATCCGCCGCCACGCGCACGAGCTGCTCAGCCGGAGCGAGACCAAGCGCCTGCTCGACGCCGTCAACGAGACCCATCCCAAGCTGATGGAAGAGCTGCTGCCGAAGCTGATGAGCATGGGCGAGATCCAGAAGGTGCTGCAGCAGCTGCTGCGCGAGCAGGTCTCCATCCGCAATCTCGGCACCATTCTTGAAACGATGGTGGATGCCGCGGCGCTCTCGAAGCATGTGGTCTCTTTAACGGAACAGATACGGCAGGCGCTGGCCCGCAGCCTGGTGAAGCCCCTGCTCGATAACGATGGCGGCCTGCCCGTGCTGATGCTCGATCGTGCGACAGAAGAACAGGTGATGGCAACCTTCGATCCGGAAGGCGCCGCACGCCTCCTGGGAGACGGCGTCCGCCCGGCCGGGACGAGCTTTCTGCGTCCGCTACTTGAGTCTGTGAAGCAGTTAAGCGGTGACGGCACGGCGATGGCCATGCCCGTGCTCCTTTGTCCATCGCCGGCTCGTTATCACCTGCGCCGCTGGCTTGAGCCTTTTCTGCCCAAGATCACAGTTTTAGCTCCGGGGGAGATTCCGCCGGAGGTTCGGGTGAAGAGCCTCGGCACGGTAGGCAGCGCCCATTTGGCAAACGGATAGCAGACACGCATCGCCTGCGGGACAGCATCGCAGAGGAGAAGAAACATGGCAGTCAGCACAGAGCCGTCCCTTGGAGAGCTTGATCCGCAGAGGGTCGAACCGGACCTGCCGACCACACTGCTGGTCGCCGGTCTGGCAGTTCCGGGTGAGGCGAGCGGGATCCTGCCCGCGGAGCGCAACCTCTCGGCCTATGGTGCGAAGGCGACCGCGCCGCCGGCCATCACCGCGGCAGAGCGCGACCGGCTTCTCCTGGAACATCTGCCCACGGTACGGTTCGTCGCACGCCGCATCCATGAGCGTCTGCCGCAGCACGTCGAGATGGAAGACCTTGTTTCGGCCGGCATCGTGGGCCTGATCGACGCCTTTGCGAAGTTCGATCACGGCAAGCAGGTGCAGTTCAAGAGCTACGCCCAGTTCCGTATTCGCGGAGCCATCCTCGATTCGCTGCGCACCCTTGACTGGAGTCCGCGGGAGCTTCGCCGCAAAGGCCGCGCCATCGAAGAGACCATCTCCGCGTTAACGGCGCAGCTCGGCCGCGCACCGTCCGAGGCGGAGATTGCTGCCGGCATGGAGATGTCCCTCGTGGAGTATCAGCAACTGCTGGGCGAGCTGAAGGGCCTGGAGATCGGCAGCCTGAATCTCGAACGCAACGAGGACGGCGGCGACGATGAGCTCTCATATCTCCCCGGGCAGGAGAGCGATGAACCGCTCTTTCGCTGCCTGAAGGGCGAGTTGCGGCAACGGTTGATCGATGCCATCGAGACACTGCCGGAGAAAGAACGCCTGGTCCTGACGCTGTACTACTACGAAGAACTCACCATGAAGGAGATCGGCCTGACGCTGGGCGTGGTGGAGTCGCGCGTGTCGCAGATCCACTCCGCCGCCGTGGTTCGTCTGCGCGCCGCCATGGCCGACCTGGGCGCGCAGAAATCTGCCGCGAAGAAGAAGACTGGCAAGGTGGCAAATGCCTGCTGAAGACCAACTGCCTGCTGAAGAGAGGCGAGAGGCGTTCAACTTCAGCCGCGCGGGCCTGATTGCAGGCGACCAGATCCGCACGCTGCGCACGCTGGACGAGGGCTTTGCGCGCAACCTGACGCATGTGCTTGGAGCATGGCTGCGCAGCAACGTCGCCATCGCGCCGCTGCCCGCGGAGCAGCAGGTCTTCGGCAAGTTTGCCGACGATGCAGCAACGGGATGCCACGTGGTTCCTCTGCAGCTAACGATGGAGCGGCACCAGGTGCGCGGTGTTCTCTCGCTGAGCCTGACGCTGGCTCCGGCCATCATCGATCTGCTGCTCGGCGGCAGCGGACGCACGCCGGCCGGCGGCAGAGAACTGACGGAGATCGAAGACGCCGTGCTTGGCTCGGTCATCGATCTGATTCTGCGTGAGTGGACGACCGCATGGTCTCCCTTTGGCGTGGAGTTCCATCCGGAAGAGCATGTGCGGGAGAGCCATGGACGGCGTCTGATGCCGCTGCAGGAGCGGGTCTTCTGCTGCCGTTTCCAGGTGACACTGGCTGATCTCTCCGGGGACCTGCTGTTCTGCATGCCTTCGGCGGCCATCACCACCACGCTGCGCGCGGCGTCTCACCGCCGCGACCGGCAGCGGCAGCGGACTGTGGAAGAACGTGCCCGCATGCTGCACCGGCTGCGCGGCGCTGGTGTCCATGCCACGCTGCAGTTCCCGTCCATGCGGGTACGCACCGCCGATCTGCGATCGCTGCAGCCCGGTTCGCTGCTGCCGCTGCCGCTGGCACGCGGCGTACCGGCGGAGCTGCGGGTGGGTGGTGTCAGCGTCTTTCGCGCAGAGCCCGTGCGGTCCGGGGAGCATCGTGCCGCGCGCGTGGTGCGCGCCCTGGAGTCAAACCCGAACGGAGAAGCGGACGCATGAGCGCGGAAGCGGAGGCTGCAGGCAGCAGCGCGCACCAGAGGAACGGCACAGATCCTGCCGGGGACAGCGGCAACGAAGCTCTGCTCGACATCGCACTCGATGCGCGCATCCAGTTCGGCGCTCGGGAGATGCTGCTCTCCGAGCTGCTCGATCTGAGCTCAGGCGATGTTCTGGAGCTGGACCGCCTCATCAACGACCCGGTGGACCTGCTAGTGGGAGACCAGATTGTCGCGCGCGGAGAGGTGGTCGTGGTGGGGGGCAACTTCGGCCTGCAGGTGACGGAGGTGCTGCAGCCAAAGCCGCGGCTGGAGAGTGTGCGATGTCTTCTGTGAACCCATCCAGGACCTGAGAGGATCAGGCCCACAACGTGCGGCCCGCGATTCTTTCCCATCAATGGAGCAGCCGGGTCCGCTCTTCGCCCACGCTCTTCCATGGTCCCTGCGGATCGCGTCTGCCGTTAGGGGTTCGCCTGCACCTGCGCAGCCGCACGCGACCTGTCTTTGAAGGCCGCTGGTGCTGCAGCCCTGGTTGTCTGCAGGCCCGGGTCTCCACTGCCGTGCGCTGAGTCACCTCGTCTGCCATCGGGGTGACGATGCCGAAGGCGAAGCCGGCACCATGCAGGCCTTTGGCGTGGAAGCGGTTGCCGGCGCTCTCGCTAAATCGGGAGCGCTTGGATCTCCAACCGCATTGTGTCGCCGGTCAAAAACAGGGCAGTCAGGCAACCTTAGAAAACATTTAAATAAATATGGCTGATGTTGCCTAAGGAGTGGCCGATAGGTCGTGTAGAGGAGATAGATCAATGTCTTACACCGATGGCATCAGCAACACGCAGCTGCTTCTGACGACCCTGGACAGCACGGAGCGTACATCAGAAGCGAAGACTCACACGGCGAACAGTGCATCGGCTGACGGGGCCAGCATAGCGGATAGCGCAACTTCCACACACCTGAGCGGAGCGGGCACGCTGCTCGCAACTGCAGGTGCTGACGGCGTTCGCACGGAGAAGGTCGCCGCGCTGAAATCCGCCATAGACAGCGGCACCTACAACGTGCCAGGATCCGCGGTCGCGGACAAGCTGATCACGCATCTGCTGGGATAGAACGTGACGGAACTGCTGAAGTCCGCCTGCGAGGCACTGATCGCAAATGACTCTGCGGTGCTGGAGCGTCTTGCGGACGAGGCGTCCCTTTATCGGGAGGGCTAGGCTTACCGGCCGCAATGGACGCCATACATCTCGCAGCTACCGGGAAGTGCTTCGACGCCAGGTGTCAGCGGCACGCTGCAAAGTTCACTGGCGGGTTCGTCCGTCTTCGTTTCACCGGGTGGGTCGGTCTTCGGCGCTCGGAACGCCGTCATCTCGGAGCTCACCACGAACACGAGCACCGGCGCCACGGACGCCGCGGGTCTCGTCGGGAACCTGCGCACGGCGCTTTCGTCCGTCACCTCGCAGCGTGCCGTGCTGGATACAGCGCAGAGCCAGCTCTCCGACGAAAGCGACTACATCACAACGCAGAAGACAAACCTGTCGGCGCAGCAGAGCACGCTGCTTTCGGCGGATACGGCCTCGCTCGCAACGGAGTTGAGCGCCGTGACCACGCAGCGCAGCGCACTGCTCAACACCATCTCCATCGTGGAGAAGGGCAGCCTCTTCGACTACCTGCAGTGACGTCCTGCAAGAGCCTTCGGCAGGCGTACACTCGCGTTGTGATCGGAGCGATCCAATTCCTGTGGAACGCCACGCGCGGGGCCCGGCTGAGGCCGTGGCGCAGTCCCTACCTGCGATGGCGGGTCGAAACCTACTCCGGCATGCACGCGGAGACCATCGATTCCGGAGCGATGTTGCGTTTTCTTTGGGCTGAGAAGCGCCAGTTCCTGCGCTTCCTGCGGTGGACTGAAGAGATTCGGCAGGAAGGCCGTAGAACGCATGATTGACAGACCTACCGATCGGCGACAGTTTCTCGTCACAGCCGGAGCCTTCGTCGGCGGTGCGCTGCTGGCGGCCAGTGCTTGCCGTGCCATGGCAGCAGGTCCGGCATCGCAGGACGTGGGTGGCAGTGATTCGTTGAAGGCACACGCGGCCCGCGCCGGCCGCCTGTTCGGCTTTGCGGTAAATACATCCGTGCTGCGCTCGAACCCGGCGTATCGCGCCCTGCTGCAACAGCAGTGCAGCATCGTGGTCGCGGAAAACGCGATGAAGTGGAAGCCGCTGCGACCCACGGCAGACACCTTCCGCTTCGACGAGGCAGACAGCCTGGTGGACTTCGCGAAATCGAGCGGCATACAGGTCCGCGGGCATAATCTTTGCTGGCACGAGTCGCTGCCGGATTGGTTTGCCTCGACTGCAAACAAGGACAACGCCAGGGATCTGCTGACGACGCATATCCGCACGGTTGCCGGAAGGTACGCAGGCCGTATCCATTCCTGGGATGTGGTGAATGAAGCGATCGATCCGCTCGATGGCCTGCCGGGCGGGATGCGGAACTCTCCGTGGCTTCAACTTGCAGGGCCGGACTACGTCGACCTCGCCTTTCGCACGGCGCGCGAGGCCGATCCGAAGGCCTTGCTGACCTACAACGACTACGGCTTCGAAGAGGAAACGCCCGCCGCGGAGGCAAAGCGAGAAGCCATCCTGGGGCTGCTGCGTGGCATGCGGCAGCGCAAGGTGCCCCTGGATGCTGTGGGCATCCAGTCGCATCTCAAGGCCGGGCACACCTACGGGCCGGGCCTGCGGCAGTTCCTCGACGCCTGCCACCAACTGAATCTCAAGATTTTTGTCACGGAAATGGACGTGGACGACCGCGACCTGCCGGCGGACACGGCGGCACGCGACGCCGCCGTGGCAAAGCTGTACCGCAGCTATCTCGAGACGGTCCTGGCCACGCCGCAGGTGGGCGCCGTGTTGGCCTGGGGAGTGGACAACGGCCATACCTGGCTGAACAGCGGCACACGCAAACGGAGCGACGGTCTGCCGCAACGTGCCTTGTTGTTCGACGAACACCTGCAGCCCGTTCCGGCGTTCTTCGCGGCGGGCGAAGCGCTCGGTTCCCGAAACTGATTGGACGGGCTTCGGAAGCAGCCTTTTTGGCCGCGCAAGTGGTATCCTGTTTCGTAGACCAAATCGGCTTTCGAATCAGGAGTACCGCAAGACAGTGTTGGCAACGCAAAAGAAAAACGACATCATCACGAAGTATCGTGTGCACGATACCGATACCGGCAGCCCTGAGGTGCAGATTGCAATCCTCAGCGAGCGCATCGGTCAGCTTACCGAGCACTTCAAGACGCACAAGAAGGATCACGGCTCGCGCCGCGGCCTGCTGATGCTCGTCTCGAAGCGCCGCAGCCTGCTGGATTACCTGAAGAAGAACGATCCTGATCGCTACCGCGACGTGATCGGCAAGCTCGGCATCCGCAAGTAAGCCACGCTGCAATCCAGGCGCATTCCGCACACCGATGAGCGAGGGCCGCACGTTGATGCAGCACACGCACGCTTCCGTCCAGCCGGGACTCTGTCGTCCGGGCGACACACTT
This sequence comes from uncultured Terriglobus sp., assembly GCA_964657335.1. Taxonomy (GTDB): domain Bacteria; phylum Acidobacteriota; class Terriglobia; order Terriglobales; family Acidobacteriaceae; genus Terriglobus. The sequence continues at coordinate 530 of CAZZVI010000017.1, read as the reverse complement.
CCTTCGGGGAGCGTGAACGGTTGATTGCGCCGTCTGCTGTATGCCTCGCTCGCTTCGGCCGTCCGCGCCGAATGCTGAACTTTTCATCGCTTCAGACCGGATCCCAATCGCACGCCGCTGCGACAGGGCCGGTCTGCGCGCGTTTGCTGGCCCGTGCCGCACGCGCCCATGACTTCCCACATACAAAGACAAAGAGAGAACAACCGCTATGAAGCAGGAGATTACCGTAGAGCTTGCCGGTGGCAAGCGCATCACCTTTGAGACGGGCCGCATCGCCAAGCAGGCGTCTGGTGCCGCATTCACCACGTCCGGCGACACCGTCGTTCTGGCCACCGCCGTCGGCGCACCGGAGCCCAAAGAGGGCATCGACTTCTTCCCGCTCACGGTCGAGTACCGCGAGACCACCTACGCCGGCGGACGCATCCCTGGCGGCTTCATCAAGCGCGAAGGCCGTCCTTCCGAGAAGGAAATCCTCACTTCGCGTCAGATCGACCGTCCGATCCGTCCGCTGTTCCCCGAAACCTACCGCA
>CAZZVI010000016.1:25975-28957 GCA_964657335.1 uncultured Terriglobus sp. | reverse complement strand
CCAGGCTTTTACAACGCGGGCCTTCAGCCCGCAAATCACGATTAATCCCGTACCTGGGGGCTGAGCCCCAAGCTATTACAATGCGCGCCTTCAGAGGGTGCTGAAAAAAGTCTAGAAGCGTACCTCAGCGGCTAAAGCCGCGTTGATGTCAAGGCCTTTACGGCACAGCTGAAGCTGTGCCCTTCCGAAGACAAGACTTCTTCAGCATCCTCTTCAGCCCGCATTAGGATTTGCCGCTCAACCTGCGCCTCCGCGCCAGGCTTCTATGACGCAGGCCGGAAGGCACCTACGCTCTGACGGAAAAAGCCATCTCCGGGATGATCGAGAAGCTGGTGCTCCGTTCCATCGGCGCAAGGACACGCGGAACACTCGCGGTAGGAATCGTCACCGGCGGCAGCGCTTCGAAGGCGGGCCTGGCCAGCAGGTACCCCTGCATCAGGTGGACGCCGCAGTCACGCAGCAGGTTGAACTCCTGCAGCGTCTCGATGCCTTCCGCGACGACGGTCGTGCCGAGTTCCCCCATCAGCCGCATCGCCGAACGGACGATGGTCTCCGCGCGTGGACGCCGATGCAGGTTGCGGATCAGCGCCATGTCGAGCTTGACGATGCTGCACTCCAGCTCTGCCAGCAGCTTCAGATTGGCGAAGCCCGCGCCAAAGTCATCGATGGCGAACTGAAAACCCTGCCGCTGATACTCCTTTGCGATGCCCTGCAGGTGCTGCGGATCGCGCACCTCTTCGCCTTCCGTCACCTCGAAGATCAGCCGGTCCGTCGGGAAGCTCAGATCACGCGCGGTCTTGAGCGTGAGCTGAACGCAGGAGGCCGCGTTGTACACGGCGTTCGGCAGAAAGTTGATGGAGAGTGAGGCGCCGGTCTCGACCAGGCCAAGGCGGCTTGCGAGCGTGATCGCCTCGACCCGGCTGCTCTGATCGAAGCTGTAACGGTTCTCGTCGTTCAGCTGCGACAGCACAGTCTCCGCGCCCTCGCCGTTCGGCCCCCGCACCAGCGCCTCATACGCGAACACGTTGCCCGTTTCGACATTCACAATGGGCTGAAAGGCCATGGAGAATGCCATGGGCTTTGTGACGCCGTCTTTGCAGGCAGAACACTTCGACGTTGCCATGGAGAGTTCATCGACCGGAACGCGCCGTTCCATGAGCGATTTCCTTCGCCATTTGAGACGAACTGTTCGGACGGGCGCAGCTTGAGCTATGCCATCCGCGTCATGCGAAGCGAGCGGCTTCAGCCGCCGAGGTAGAAAACAAGCGCTTTCAAAAGGCGGCTTTAGCCGCCGGGATGCGAACCTCAGCGGTTGAAGACGCGTTTCAATCTGCAATGCGGCTATCTCGTCGGCTGGACTCGCGACCGGTGGTCACCTGTTAGCTGATCGGGACGGCCGCTCAGATCATCTCCATCGCAACGTGCGGAGCACTTGGGTATGCCACCCGGATGCCACTGCCCGCCTGAACCTCTCCGGAGTGCAAGACGATCGCCATCACGCCGGTCTTCGGGCTCGCCTGGTTCGCAACGTCCCGGCCCACGACCTGCCTGAGCAGGCCGGGCATGAAGGTCTCGATCTGCCTGCATGGCGTGCGCAAGCCGGTCAGCTCCACGACGGCTTCGCTGCCGAGGTGCAAACGGGTGCCGAGCGGCAGGCTTACAAGGTCGATGCCGCGTGTCGTGATGTTCTCGCCGAGTTGGCCCGGCTGCAGATCGAAACCCGCAAGCGCGAGTTCGTTAAAGAGCTCCGACTGCAGCAGGTGGACCTGCATCCGGTTCGGCGCGAAGGGATCTTTCCGTTTCAAGTAGAGGTGCTGCACGGTCTCGCCGCAGTGCGCATCACCTTCCACACCGCGGCCCGCGAGCAGCCGGATGGCAGGCTGCGGTTGCTTGCTAAAGCCGTGGGTCGGGCTGCTGCAGACCGCGATGACAGTGCCGTTTGTGGATCGTTGTGTCAGTTCGAAAGGACCTGCGTCAGGACGAACAGCATGCAGCAATCCATGTGCCCGTACCCTCTCCATGCTGGACTCACTTGTGTTCCCATGATGCCCTCATATCGCCCGAAAATGCGGCCGCGCATCGTAGCCTTCACTTTGTCCGACGATTGCTTTGGATGCTTGGGATGTAACCTGCTGTCGAATGCACGAAAGCTCTCATCATCGACGAGTTCTATTGTCACTCCATCAACGACCAGAGTGTCAGTTCTACCCGACTTCGGAGCACCGCCACAACAGTACATTGTTGCTGTGGATCGTTTTCCGCCATACTCCATCCATACTCCCGGACCTTCCTTTGGCAAAGTACAGCGGCTGTCTTCAACCATGGAATCTTCGAACCCGTGTGAAGCGGTCGCGGTGAACTCCACCAGCTTGTGCAGGAAGTTCTCAGGATGAGCCTTGATGTCGCAGAGCGACACCTTGAGCGGCGTTTCTGGGGCCTGTGCCCTGCTAAAAGCTGGCGTTGAACCTACAGCCAGCATGGTCGCCACAACCAAGATCATCCGCATGTATGTCATCGTGGTGGATGTATGAATTGCTCACGCTTCTTTGAAAGTGTGCGCAGAAAGCCTAGCATGCGCTACACGTTGAACTTGAAGAACAGGATGTCGCCATCCTTCACCACGTATTCCTTGCCTTCGGAGCGCAGCAGGCCTTTTTCCTTGACGGCCTGTTCGCTGCCGAGGCGGAACAGGTCCTCGCAGTTGTAGGCATCGGCCTTGATGAAGCCGCGCTCGAAATCGGTGTGGATGACGCCTGCCGCGCCGGGCGCCTTGGTGCCTTTGCGAATGGTCCATGCGCGGACTTCCTGCACGCCGGCGGTGAAGTAGGTGATAAGCCCGAGCATGCGGTAGGCGGCGTGGATCAGGCGCGTCAGGCCGGGTTCATTCAGGCCCATGTCTTTCAAAAACTCGTTGCGTTCGGCGGGGTCGAGCGTTGCGATTTCGGCTTCCAGCGCGCCGCAGATGCGGACCACCTCGTTGCC
>CAZZVI010000016.1:0-25875 GCA_964657335.1 uncultured Terriglobus sp. | reverse complement strand
ACCGTGTCCAGGTCGGCGAGCATGAGTTCCGTGTTGATGACGTCGATGTCGGAGAGGGGATCGACTTTGCCCGCGACGTGAATGATCTCGCTGTCTTCAAAGCAGCGCACGATGTGCAGCGTGGCGTCGGTCGAGCGGATGTTCGCGAGGAACTGGTTGCCCAGTCCTTCGCCCTTGCTCGCGCCGGCAACCAGGCCGGCAATATCGACGAACTCCATCACGGTGGGCACGATGCTGTTCGGCTTGACGAGCGCGACGATCTTGTCCTGCCGCTCATCGGGCACGGGCACGATGCCGACGTTGGGTTCAATGGTGCAGAAGGGGTAATTTGCCGCGACTGCTTCGACGGAAGTGAGTGCGCTGAAGATGGTGCTTTTGCCTACGTTGGGCAGGCCAACGATGCCGACGTTCAATGCCATAGATCTTCTATTGTCTCAGCTTCGGCGATTGCGGAGTGCCTGCGGTATAACTTGCGTAGACCATACAAAAGCAGAACGCGAAGGCCGCAAAGGGCAGCGCGGAGGTCGCAATGGGGCATCTGTCCGTTGGCCTCCATCGCGATCACCTTCGCGTCCGTTGCGTTCAAAGGAGTTTGCCAGTGGATCGTCGTGGATTTCTGCAGGGATCGAGTGCGCTGGCCGGTGTTGGCCTTTTGAACGGCTGCGCAAAGCGCGTGGCTTCGCCTGCCACAGCAGCGGGGATGGCGCCCGCGCTGCCGTTCTATGACATGCCGGGAACGATCGTGCCCATCCGTGCGGACCTCGATCGCATCTTCCGCATTACTGTCTGCCTGCGGCCGTTTCGTGCGGCCGGTCCCCGCTTCGATGTGGTGAAGGTGGGCGACAAGCCGGTGGTCACGAACTACGGCCATGGCGGCAGCGGCTGGTCGCTCTCGTGGGGATCGGCGGACGTGGTGGTACGCAAGGCGATGGAAGCCGCGCCGGGCGTGAAAGACTGCGCCGTGATCGGCGCGGGTGCGCTCGGTCTGACCGCCGCTCTGACGGCGCAGCGCATGGGTTACAACGTGACGATCTACGCCAAGGAACGCGCGCCCTACGTTCGCAGCGTGCGTGCTACCGGCTCGTGGACACCAGATTCCCGCATCACCCTGAGAGAGGACGCACCGGCAGACTTCCCCGCACTGTGGGAGCGCATGGCGCGCACCTCCTGGGCCATGTACAACAGCTATCTCGGCTCGGCCGGGACACCCATTGAATGGGTCGATCACTACGCGCTCTCCGATGAGGAGCCGCGCCGCCGCAGCAGTGGTCCGCCCGATCCGAACATGCCGAACGCCGCGCACGCGCAGGATGAGCCGGTGCATCACTTCTCGCGCTATCGCGACCGCATCGCCGACCTTGGCCCGCGCTCGCACGAGCTGCCGCCCGGGTCTACGCCGTTTCCGTCGAAGTATGTCAGTCGAAGCAGCGCGCTCAGTTTCAACGTGGCCAGCTACGCCAAGCTCCTCTCCCAGGAGTTCTATCTGGCCGGCGGCCGCGTGGAGAACCGCGAGTTCCGCTCGCCAAACGAATTTAGATCGCTGCCGCAGGGCGTCGTGATCTGCTGCACCGGCTACGATTCGCGCGCGCTCTGGAGCGATGAGAGCATCGTTCCGGTGCGCGGCCAGATTGCATGGCTGATCCCGCAGGAGGGCGCGCAGTACGGCATCCAGTACAAGAACCTGAACCTGCTGGCGCGGCGCGACGGCATCGTGATGCAGCCGAATTTTGGCGGCGAAGACGAGGGTTGGAACGACACGAACGAGCAGGCCGACCGCGCCGCCGCGGAGGCGGGAGTGAAGGTGCTGCAGGAGCTGTACACGCGCATGGAGCCCATCGTCGCGAGGCGCGGCATGGCCGTTCGTGGGTAACAGCTCTTCATCAACAAACAATCGAAACGGCCGCGGCAACTATGCTGCGAGCTTTCTCTTCCTATGGTTCAGGTCGTGCGCAAGGATGTGCGGACCAGGAACTCAGGGAGATCGAACATGGCATTGATGGATGTGTTGCTCGACGAAATGCGTGATCTGTACAGCGCGGAGAATCAGCTGGTGAAGGCCCTGCCGAAGATGGCGAAGGGCGCGACTGATCCCAGCGTGAAGTCGCTGCTCAAGAACCATCTGGAAGAGACCAAGGGGCAGGTCGTCCGCCTGCGCGATGCGTTCGGGATCCTGGGCAAGAAGCCGACCGGCCAGCATTGCAACGGCATGGAAGGCCTGATTGAAGAGGGCCAGGACGCGCTTGAAAAGGACGAAGAGGGCGCGAACAAGGACCTCGGCATCTGCGGCGCGAGCAGCCGCGTGGAGCACTACGAGATCGCCGGCTACACGACGGCGATCGGTCTCGCGAAGGCGCTCGGCCAGAAGGAAGTCGCCGGCCTGCTGAACGAGAATCTGCAGGAAGAAGTGGCCGCCGCGAAGGCGATCTTCGCCGGCACCAAGCCGCTGCTGAAGGCAGCCCTGTCGCAGGGCGATCCCACGGAGAACGAGGAAGAGAAGAAGCCAAAGTCCTCCAAGGAAAAGACCGCTGAAAAGAAGAGCAAGGAAGACGAGAAGAAAGCTGCGCCGGACGTTCCGAAGGCCGCTTAAACGCGACGTCTACCGGATGTGTGGGAGCCCTCGTCTAACGAGGGCTCTTGCTTTGCGGTGTGGTGATCAGAGATGCAGGTTGGGTTTCAGGTGGATCGATTTCTTTGGGGATGCGCTGTTCTGCTGTTTGGCTCGATCGCAGCGACGGGTTCGGCGCAGCAACCGGCCGCAGTCCAGCCGCCGAGCGGGGCAGGCTGTGTGCTGCAGTTTCAGGATCATTACGTCTGCAATCGTGAGGCGTTTCAGACGCGCCTGGCCGCGGCGCACACGGCCGGGGTGAGCGTCGCCCGCATGGAGCTGTTTGCCGAACACCAGATGCAGGAACTGGTGCAGGGTCTGGGCAAGGCTGAGGTGGCAAAGGACATCAAGCCGGACCTGATCTTTGAGCTTTCGTCCGTCGACCGCAGCGGGCGCATCGACTTCGGCCCGGCAGACGTCGCGCTGGCGACGCTCACGGTCTACGAGCCGGTGCGCGGTGGCCGCCGGCGCTTGTGGGTCGAAACGTTCGACGGCCAGGAAGACAGGCCGTGGCCGGGAACGGTGGTCGATCTGATCCGGCAGTTCAAGCGCAATGCGCTGGCGCAGTGATGGTGCGAAGAGCACCGATGCTGCTAGCCTCTGAGAGCCGTTCGTCCCGACGAACGAGGAGTGGTGAATGAAGAAGCTTGTTCGCACGTGCGCGTTGATGCTGGCCGTCGTTGGCCTTTTCTCGATCTATTGTTCCGCGTGGGCGCAGCCGGGCCGCGGCGCAGACCTGCCAAGTCCCGGACGCGTTGCCGATGTGACACTTGGCGGAGCGAAGGTCCACATCGACTACGGCGCGCCCAGCCTGCGCGGACGCAAGGCACTCGGAGGCGAGTTGATTCCCTATGACACCTGGTGGCGCACCGGAGCGAACGAGGCCACGTCCTTCGAAACGACCGCAGATCTGATGATCGGCTCGCTGCGCGTGCCCGCGGGCAAGTACACGCTGGTCACGCTGCCTTCGGCAGGCACATGGCAGCTCGTGATCTGCAAGCACACAGGCCAGTGGGGCACTGACCGTTTCGAGGCAGACGACCTGGGCAAGGTGCCCATGATGAAGGCGACGCTGCCTTCGTCGCAGGAGCAGATGTCGATCAGCTTTGAGCAGACTGCAGGGAAGAAGACGCAATTGCATATCAAGTGGGAGACCACGGATGTCTGGGTGCCTGTGAGCGTTGATTCTCGGGGCAGCTTCAAGACCGAAGGTCCGGCGGCACACTATCAGCCGCTTGGCTCGAATTCCTAGTTCGGCCTAAGCCTCCTCTCTAGTGTTTGTCATCCCGTAGCGAAGCGGAGGGATCTGCATATGTGCCATCCGCCTTCAGACTTCCCAGCGGGCACGAACCTCGCGGCTTCGCGCGCTGCGTGACACCATCAACTCATCGCCCTCTGGGATGGTGTTGGATGAGCGAACACACATGCAGATCCCTCCGCTTCGCTGCGGGATGACAACGGCGGTAAGTGAAGCGGTGAGCCACAGCAGTGAGCTTTTAATAAGGAGTAGGGGATGGATCTGGTACGGATTCAGGCGGCGTTACGCGATGCGAAGCTGGATGGCTGGCTGTTCTACGACCACCACGTCCGCGACCCGCTCGCATATCGCATCCTCGGGCTTGACCCGGGCATGCACGTCACGCGGCGGTGGTTCTACTTCATCCCCGCGCAGGGCGAGCCGCGCAAGCTGAACCACCGCATCGAGTCGGGCAAGCTGGACACGCTGCCCGGCGACCGCACGCTCTACAGCACATGGCAGGAGATGGAGAAGTCGCTTGAAACCATGCTGCAGGGCGCGACGAAGCTGGCCATGCAGTACTCGCCGCGAAACGCCGTGATGTACGTTGCGATGGTCGACGCGGGCACGGTCGAGGTGCTGCAGGGTATGGGCAAGACGATCGTCTCGTCGGCCGATCTTGTCAGCGAGTTTGAGGCAGTGCTGACCGACCGCCAGGTCGAGACGCACTACATTGCGGGGAAGAAGATCGATCGCATCCTTGAAGATGCGTGGCGCGAGATCGGCGCCCGCGCGCGCGGCGACCGCGGTGTGACCGAGTTCGAGACCGTCGAGTGGCTGCAGGCCGAGATCGCAAAGGAAGGCCTCATCACCGAGCATGGACCGAACGTCAGCGTCGGCGCGAATGCTGCCGATTCGCACTACGAGCCGATTGCAGGCAAGTCCTCGCGCATCGAGCGCGGCAGCTTCCTCCTCATCGACATCTGGGGCAAGCTGAAGGACGATCCGCAGGCCGTCTGGTACGACATCACGTGGACCGGTGTGGTCGACCGCGATGCGACGGAGCTTGAGGGCCGCGTCTTCAAGGCGGTCACCGAGGCGCGGGATGCCGCGATCCGCCTGGTGCAGGAGCGCTTCACTTCGAATCAGCCCATCGCCGGATGGGAACCCGATGCCGCCGCACGCGGGATCATTGTGCGCGAAGGCTTCGGCGAGTGGTTCACGCATCGCACCGGCCACAACATCGGCACGGAACTGCACGGCGCGGGCGCGCACCTGGACAACTTCGAGACGCACGACGAGCGCCGCATTTTGCCCATGACCTGCTTCTCGGTCGAGCCCGGTATCTACCTGCCGCCCGGGCCGGAGTGCTTCGGCGTGCGCAGCGAGATCGACATGATCACGCATCCCGGCAGCGGGGTTGTGACGGGGAAGATTCAGCGGGAGCTGGTGCGAATCTAGTGATTGCTCCTGAGTCGTCATCCTGAGCGAAATGGAGCGAAGCGGAATGAAGTCGAAGGACCTGCTTTTCAGCGCCGAAGGCGCTCAGACGCGCTTCTCGCGCGTGAACAGCAGGTTCCTCCACTCCGCTACGCTCCGGTCGGAATGACGAACTGAAGGATGACGAATCTAAGAGCGGTTTCTTCGCGTTGCGCTGGTATCATCAACAACTGAATGGCAGCGACACAGACAACGGTAGTTCCGGTTCGGCGCAGTACGTTTTCTCCCACGCTGGTGCTGGTAGCGGGATGGATTGTTCCCGGCCTTGGGCACCTGCTCTTGAAGAAGCCGATCCGCGCGGCGCTGCTGTTTGTGTCGGTGGTGGCGATGTTCGTCATCGGCCTGCTGCTGCATGGCAAGATCTACAACCCCGGCACGGGCGATCCGCTGGATGTGCTTGGCTTTGCCGGCGAGATTGGCGCGGCCGGGCTGTACACGGTTGCGCGCGTGGTGAGTGCCGGAGCGTCCCAGCTGAGCGACACGCTTTCCGACTACGGCACCAAGTTCATCGTGGTGGCAGGCCTGCTGAATGTAATGGCCGCGGTCGATGCGCAGTCGCTCGCGAACGGGCGAAAGGCGGGGCTGTAGATGTCGCACTTCTCCGCTTTGCTGGTGTACGCGTTCTTCGCCTCGATCGTCTTCGGCATCACCCAACGGGCCGAGCCCAGGATGATGATTCGCTTCGGTGCGTTCTGCTTCGGCCTGTTCGCCGTCGCGGCGATCGTCGTGAGCTGGGGCATGTGGGCGTTGAAGCACTAACGCACGCGCGTTTTCTCGCGAGCTTCTTTTCGACCCCTCTTCGAGCCTTAGTTACCCTCAGCGGGACGACGCGGCGGAGTGCCATTCGACTCGTCATCCTGAGCGGAACGAAGCGCAGCGGAGTAAAGTCGAAGGATCCGCTTGCTTCTGGAGATCCGAGGCAGCACGAAGGAAAGCGTGTCCTTCGACTCCGCACTGCGTGCTCCGCTCGGGATGACGGGTGGGGCGGCCTTCATAGTTGCCGCCAAGCCTTATGAGTGGCCTGGCCGGTCAGCCCCGGTTCTTCGTCCATACATTTGCGCAGAACGGCAGGCGCTCACGGAAGCCGAGGCTCTTGTACAGCTTCAGCGCGGGTGTATTGGCTTCGGTGACGGTGAGTGTGATGGCGCGCATGCCTGCCGCTGTCAGCTGCGTCGCGGTGTGCCGCAGCAGGGTGCGGCCCAGGCCGTAGCCTCGCCTTCGCGGTGCAACGCAGAGCTGCGTGATGTGCGCCACATCGGGCTCGACGCGCGAGACGAGCGCGACCGCCTCCAGCTGTCCGGAGCGTTCGTCGCGGACGACCCAGGAGTGTTCCGCATCGAAGACACCGCAGCCGGGGAAGCGCACGATGTTGTGCAGAAACCGCAGCGACCCCTGCACGGTGCGGTACTGGTCGTTGATGTGCGAATCGCCGTGGCCGGTATAGCAGCGGTGGATGAGGTCTCCTGCAGGCTGGTAATGCGGCGGAACCCAGCGGGTCAGGCGCAGGTTCGCGGGCAGTTGCGGCGGTGCTTCGTCAGGCCGGCGGACCAGGCCATTTTCCGGGATCAGCTCGCGTGTGTCCGGCAGGTCGATCTCCAGAAAGAGCCGGCGATGCGCGCTGAAGCCATGTTCCGCAAAGGGCGGCTGCAGACGTTCGCTGTTCAGCAACAGCTGCGATTCGACGCGATCGACGCCGGGGGTGTGCTGCAGCATGGGCAGCAGGTGGTTCAGCAGCAGCACTTCGAGCTCTGCGGCGTCATGGCCCGATGCGAAGACATCGCCGACCACGGCCTTCTGCATTTCATAGACGGAGAAGCAGTAGCCGCGCACCAGTCCGGTGGTGCGCTCGATCGAGACGAAGCCGGGCAGGATGCGCGAGTCGAGGTAGGTGATCAGCAGCTCGATGGAGGACGTGTAGTTCCATCGCAGGCGTTCACGCCAGACGCGTGCCTCTTCCGTCAGCAGCGCGCGCAGGTCGCGGCCGGTGAACAGTCGAAGATCGCGGATGTCATAGCGGTCAAGCACGGTCAGCGGGCGGTGTACACCCAGCACACAGCGTACCGGCTTTGCGCCTGATCACCGCATCGATTCAGCAGAGGGAACCACCTTGGTTCTCAGGGCGGCAAGCGGTGTGCCTGCGGCGCCCGGCGTGGCGGCGGCACCGATGCGGTAGACCGCGATGCCTTGCCACTCATCCACGAGCAATTGCTGGTGGGTGCGGTCCGGCACGAAGCGGTCGAGCGCTGTGTGATCGTCCGAGCGCAAAACGAGGATGTGCTCTTCGTTCGGAATGCCCGTGATGACCGACTGCTTTTCCGTCGCAGAGTTTTCCTGCAGGTAGTGGCGCAGCGGCTGCTTGCGATAGAAGCAGAGGCCGTAATCGGTGTCGCGGCGGACGTGGTGGGTCACCAGCAGGGGCACATCGGGCGCCAGCGTCTCGATCTGCCGCGCCACCGGCCGCGCGGAGTAGTTTGCATCCAGCAGCCAGCCGTTCGTATGCAGCAGGAAAAACAGCAGGATCATCACGGGCGTCAGCGTCAGCGGACGTATCCATTGCAATCCGAAGCGCTTCGTCAACAGGACGATCGCCGAGCCAACGGCGACCGCAATCGCAAGGGCGATCAGCAGTGTCTTCGCGGGCGGCACCATGCGCTGATAGACCATGTACTGCGGGCTCAGCAGCAGCACAAAGGTCAGAAGAGCCGTCGTCGCCCCGTGCGCGATCAGCAGGCCGTTCGAGAGGCCGGTGCGCCGCACGCGAAAGAGGTAGTCGCCGGTAAGAATGGTGATCGGCGGGATGGACGGCAGGATGTAGCCCGGCAGTTTCGACCCTGAAAACGAAAAGAAGACGATAGGAAAGACCGCCCAAAGCACCAGGAACTCGGGAAAGGCGTCGCCCGCGCGCGTGTGGCCTAGGTAGCGCGCCGGCCGGTGGCGGACGCGCCACTCCGCCCAGGCAATCTCCACGGAATCCCACAGCGCACGCAGCGCCAGCACCGTCCAGGGCATGAGTGCCAGCAGAAGGACGATCACGTAGAAGAACGGTGTTTGGTGATGCTGGTAGCGGTCCGTCGCGAAGCGCTGCAGGTTCTGCTCGACGAGGAAAAACTTGTAGAAGGTCGGATTGCGCAGCTGCACGGCAATAAACCACGGCAGCGAAATTGCCAGGAACAGGGCGATGCCGGGCAGCCAGATCATGCGGCGAAGCACGCCCCATTCGCGCCGCAGGCCCACGAATAGGAGGATGATGCTGAGCGAGAGAAAGATCGCGACCGGACCCTTGGCGAGCGTCGCCAGACCACCGAAAAAGTACAGGTCGAAGAGCCAGAATTTCTTGCCCGTCTCGTACCACGCATACCAGCCGAGCATGCCCATGCAGAAGGGCGCGGCAAGCTGCATGTCGGTCGAAGCTCCTCGAGCGAATGCGATGATGGCGACGGAGGCCGCGGTGATCAGGGCCGCGTCCAGGTGGCCGCCCGGGCGGAAGCGCCGCATGTGCAGAAAGATCAGGAAGACTAGCGCATACGCTCCGGTGGCGGAGGGCAGTCGCGCCACCCAGTCCGAGTGGCCGAATTCCTTGTAGAAGCTCATGGTGCGCCAGTAGTACAGCGCGGGCTTTTCAAGCCAGGGATGGCCGTACAGGATCGGCGTGATGGTGCCCGCCTCGGCGCAGTGGTAGGAGGCGCGAAGGTCCGCCGGTCGCAGCGAACGTGGCATCACACGGGCGTGCATCTGGTGGCACACGTCCACATGCTGTTGCAGCATCTCTTCGGCAATCTGTGCATAGCGCGGTTCGTCCGCGCCGACGAGGCCGAGGTCTGGCCGCGAGATGACCGCGCGACCCACGTGGAATGGCACCAGGCCATAGAAGAGCAGAAGAGCCGTCATGACGCAGAGAACGACCAGCTCGCGGGCCGAGCAGACGTTCTCAGAATGGAGCCATTCGCGCCAGCCCATCGGCTGCGGCTCTGCGGCACCGGCCGCGTCGGGCTGTGGGTAGCTGCTCACCTTGGTCTGGCCAACTGAGGCTATCAGAGTTGGAAGGCCGGCGATACCATCAGCGCTTCCGGCGCCGGCAGCGGTGGCGGCGGTGCTGCCCGTTCTACCTCATCCCGCAGCCGTTCGAGGATCAGCGCGACCGCGGTATCCAGCGGCCCATCGAGCGTACATCCCGCTGCGTTGCGATGGCCGCCGCCGCCGCACCGGGAGGCGGCGTGCGACACGTCGACATTGGACTTCGACCGCAGCGAGGTGCGGAAGCGCTGGGGCTCGCCGGGCATCTCGCGCAGAAAGGCGGCTGCCTCAACATTCACGATGGAGATGAGGTAGTTGACCGTTCCCTCGGAGTCTTCATCGGTCGCGGACAGCTCGTCCAGATCGTTCTGCAGGATGTACGTCCACGCCAGCGGGCCTTCAATGCGGATACGCGACAGGGCCACGCCCAGCAGCCGGATGCGCGCCGCGGGCACGGAGTAGAGAACGTCGCGCGCGACCATGTCCGCCTTGGCGCCAAGAGCGATCAGCGTGTGCGCCAACGTGAAGGTTTCGGCTGACGTGCCGGGATAGGTGAACGATCCCGTGTCGGTCATCAGCGCGGTGTACAGGCAGGTCGCCATGGAGGCGTTTACCTTCACCCCGGCAGCAAGCGCCAGATGGTACACCATGCTTGCCACGGCAGAGGCGTCCGGATCGATCCAGTTGATTGCGCCGAACTCGCATCCGGTGCGGTGGTGGTCGATGTTGATGAGGAACAGGCCATCCATGCCCCGCACGCCGGTGCGTTCCGTGCTGTCGCACTCCAGGATGATCGCGGCGTCATAGTCCGCGGGAGAGATCTGCTTCTTGCGCTGGATGTGTTCGACGCCCGGCAGCGTCCGGTAGACCCTGGGAACGGGATCGGCCAGCACGATGTCCACGGGCTTCCCCATCTGCTCGAGAATGCATGCCATAGTCAAGGCAGAGCCGACCGCGTCGCCATCCGGTCGCGCGTGTGAAACAACCAGCCAACGATCGCGGGCATGCAGTTCCGCCAGGATGAGCATTGCCGCTTCGGGGCAATTGCACTCAGGCAGCGCGCATCGCGTCAGGGGTGTCATCAGGAAGAAGCTGCTCCACGTGCGGCGGCGGTCTGCCTGCGGCGGTCACGCTTTTCCATGCGCGTCAGCAGTGTGTCCATGCGGGCGTTGATCTTTTCGGTCCGGTCGATATGGAAGGACAATTCCGGCAGGTGCCGAACGCCCATGCGCTCGAGCAGTTGCGAGCGCACGTAGCCGCGCGCAGCCTTCAGCCCCTCCAGCGTCCGCTCCTCTTCCGCCTCGTCGCCGGTCACCGCGATGTAGACGTGGCCGCTTTTGCCGCCGGGCTCCAGCGTCACCTCCGTGACGGTGGTCGAGCCGATGCGCGGGTCGGTCAGTTCGCCGTCAATAATGACGGAGATTTCCTCGCGCAGGGTCTCCTGCACTCGGTTCCGGTGGTGTTCTCTGGCGCGGTGTTCTGGCATAGCGGAAGGGCCGATCCTTCGGTGCGTCTTGGGTGCGCGTTCGACATCTCAGGTTACCAGACCGCAACAACGGCATGTCGCGGTCCAGAGGTCATCAAACCCGGGTAAATAGTTTCAAAAGCGGGAAAACTTGTGCGTTCGGATGCGTAGACCGCCCCGTATAGATAGATGAGAGAACAGCGACCCGCGTGACCGCAACGGACGACGAATTCCGCAGCCTGGTGAAGGAGCACAGTTCCATGGTGTTCTCGGTCTCGCTGCGCCTGGTGGGCGACCGGGGGCTGGCGGAAGAGGTGGCGCAGGACGTCTTTCTGGAACTGCACCGCTGGCTGCCGCGACTGGAGAGTGCGGATCACGTGCGTCACTGGCTGCGGCGGGTAGCGACGCATCGCTCCACCGACGCTCTGCGGCGGCGCGGCGTACGGCCGGAAGGCCAGTCGGATGAGTGGGATGAGACCCACGACCGGCCCCGGGACAGCTCCGACACCGGGTCCATGGGCGTGGCAATGGAGCGCATGCTGCTCTCCCTGCCGGCGGCGCAGCGCACGGTGCTGGTGCTGCGCTACGGCGAGGATCTGACGCCGGAAGAGATTGCCCGGACGACCGGCGATCCCGTGGCGACGGTAAAGAGTCATCTGCAACGCGGCCTGCAGCTGCTGCGGCGCAAAGGTTCAGTGGTTTTGAAGGAGTATGTCCGTGGATGAGAGGAACGAAATCGAGGAGCAACTGCGCGAGAGCCTGCGACACGTGCCCGCGCCGGACGGCTTTGCCGATCGCGTGATGGCGCGGATCGCGGAGCGCGAGTCACGCGCGCCCAAGCCGGTACGCCGCAGCACCTTCGGGGATTTGCGGCAATATGGCGCCTGGTGGGCGGGCATTGCGGCCGCGTTGATCATTGCCGTGAGCGGCGGCAATGTGCTGCTGGTGCGTCACCAGCGTGAGGCAAGGGAAGCGGCCGCGGTGCAGGCGCAGATGGACATGGCCATGCAGCTGACCAACCACGCACTGAACGAAGTGCAGATCGGGCTCGATCGAAGTCCGGCAGGAAAGTTTGCGCAGCTTTGGAACGGAACAGAGAAGTAACGGGAGGCGTTATGAAGAATCGAATGTTGTTGAGGGGCGCTGCGGCTGCTTCTCTTGTGATGATGATGGGGACGGCAGGCGCACAGCGCGTCTCCACGAGGAACTTCGACAGCCCCGCAGAGATGCAGCCTGGCGGCGATCCGCAAGCGAAGGATGATCTGCTCGACGGCCTGGACAAGCTTGGCGCGAATGCCAAGGAGCGCAACGAGGTCAACCTCGACAAGAACATGCTCGCGCTTGCCGGCGGTAAAAAGGGCGGCCGTTACGCCGGCATGGCCGACAAGATGGAGTTCATCGTGGTGCGCAACTACGAGTTCGCCAGCAAGGGCCAGTACCAGAAGAGCGACCTGGACATCCTTCGCCACCGGCTTGAAGGCAGCGGCTGGTCGCACATCGTCCGCAACGAGAGTGACGGCGAGACCAACGACATCGTCGTGAAGACCGACGGCGAAGGCTTTATCCACGACATGGTCATCCTGAACGCCGAGTCAAAAGAGGTGAACATTGTGCACCTGCGCGGACGCTTCCGCATGGAAGACGTGCAGGGCGCGATGGGACAGGCGATGGGAGCCGGCATGGGCGCGCTCGGTGGCGCTATGGGCGGAGCCATGGGACGTGTTGCGGCCCCTCAGGCGCCGGAGCCGCCAGATCCACCGGCTCCTCCGCTCAAGAAGCGCTAATCGACTATGTCGATCTGCGCGTCAAGAATGCTCGCACCCAGGCCGACGGCCAGCCGGTGCACTGCGTCTTCCACCTCTCGGAGCTGTCCGCCCAGATAATCCCGCGAGCCATGAATTGCAGCGATCCCAAGGGTTGCGCGGTTCCATAACGATGCGTCGTCGAGCTCCGCAACGGAGATGTTGAATCCGTTGCGGAGCTTGTCCTTGATGGAGCGGACCACCTGCCGTCGGTCTTTGATGGACTGCGCGCCTTCAATCGCGAGCTCTACGGTCAGCGTGGCGATTGGCATGGCTAAGCGGCGTGCGGCGGAGGCAGGCGGTGGTCCGGCGGGACCGGTTCAATCGGCGAGCTCACCGCGACTTTCTTGCGGCTGAACGTGCTAATCAGCGTCTGCAGCAGCACGTACAGCACCGGGATAAAGAACAGGTTCAACACTGTCGACAGCAACATGCCGCCCACAATCGCGGTGCCGACCGAATGCCGTCCAAGCGCGCCCGCACCGGTGGCAAAGTACAGCGGCATCACGCCGAGAATGAATGCGAAGCTGGTCATCAGGATCGGCCGCAGGCGCAGCTCGGAAGCCTCGATGGCGGCATCGATGATGCTCTTGCCGTGCTTGCGAATGTCCTCCGCGAACTCCACGATCAGGATGGAGTTCTTCGCGGACAGACCGATCAGCATGACCAGGCCGATCTGCACATAGACGTCGTCCGTAAGGCCGCGCGCGGCGACCAGTGACAGCGCTCCAAGTACCGCCATCGGTACGGCCAGCAGGATGATGAACGGCAGAGCAAAGCTCTCGTATTGCGCCGCGAGCGTCAGGTAGACGACCAGCAGGCCGAGCGCGAAAATGATGATGGTCTTGCCGCCTGCTTCGACCTCTTCAAGCGCCAGGCCGGTCCATGAGAAGGTCATGCCCTGCAGCTTGTGGCGTTCGAATGCCTGCTGCATCTTCTCGAGGCCCTGGCCGGAGGACAGGCCGGCAGCCTGCGATCCATCAACCTCGGCCGAGCGGAAGATGTTGTAATGCGTTATCACCTGGGGTCCACTGGTCTCGACGATGGAGACGAGATTGTCCAGGGATACCATGTTGCCCAGGTCCGATCGCACATAGAACTGCCGGATATCCTGCGTGTTGCGCCGGAACTGCTGGTCGGCCTGGATGTAAACGCGGTAGGTGCGGTTATTAAAGTCGAAGTCGTTGACGTAGCTGGAGCCCATGAAGGTGTTCAGCGCCGACGTGATCTGCGACAGCGGCACGCTGATGGCCTTCGCCTTTTCACGGTCGATGCTGACGAAGACCTGCGGATCGTTCGCGCGGAAGGTCGTGTTCAGGTTCGACAGGCCGGATGTGGGGTTATAGCCCTCCGCGACCAACTGGTGCGCCACGCGGTCGATATCGCCGAAGGTATTGCGGCCGTTGTCCTGCAGCATGAACTGGAAGCCACCGACCGTGCCGATGCCCTGGATGGCGGGTGGTTCGGCCGCGAAGAGAATGCCTCCGGGAACTCCGAACAGTTTCGGAGCGATACGTCCCACGATGGAATGTGCATCGTGCCCGGGACCCTTCTTCGTGCGCTCATCGACCGGCTTGAGCGGAGCGAAGATCAGGCCTGAGTTGGGTGACGATCCCCCTGCCAGCGAAAAGCCCATGACGGAGAACGTTGCCGCCACATCGTCATCCTGCCGCACCAGGGCCGTGCCGCGGTCAGCGACCTGCGTGGTGTAGGCCAGCGATGCGCCCGGTGGTGTCTGCACGATGATGAGGAAGTAACCCTGATCCTCCTGCGGCAGAAAGGCTGTGGGCACATGCGTGTACATGTATGCCGTTGCGCCGAGCGCTCCGGCAAACAGCAGCACCATGATGTAACGCCAGCGAACGAAGAACGTGACCGCCGCGGCATAGCCCGCGATCAACCGCTTCAAACCCGCCTCAAACCAGCCTACGGGATAGCCGAACAGGCGGCCCAACGGACCGAAGAAGCGCGGCAGCAACTCCTTGTTCTGCCGCAGCAGGATGGCCGAAAGTGCGGGCGAAAGCGTCAGAGCGTTGAAGGCGGAAATCGCGATGGAGAACGCGATGGTCAGCGAAAACTGTTTGTACAGAATGCCGGTGGTACCGGGAAAGAAGCTGACCGGAACGAACACCGAGATGAGCACAAGCGAGGTCGCGATAACGGCGCTGGTCACCTCGGACATCGCGATGCTGGTCGCCTCGTGCGAGTCGGCGACGCCTTCTTCCAAGTGCCGCTGCACGTTCTCGATGACGACGATGGCATCGTCCACCACAAGGCCCGTCGCCAGCGTGATGCCGAAGAGCGTGAGTGAGTTGATGGAAAAGCCGAAGATCTTGATGAAGGCGAACGTGCCGATCAGCGAGACGGGAATCGTAACCGCCGGGATGATGGTCGACCGCCAGTCCTGCAGGAACAGGAAGATCACCGCGATGACGATGATGATCGCCTCGGCAATGGTTACTTCCACTTCGTGAATGGAGTCACCGATGACGGTGGTGGTATCGACCGCGATAATGTCCTTCAGGCCGGGCGGGAAGGACTTCTCGAGTTCGGTCATCACCGCGCGGCACTTCTTGTCCACGTCGAGCGCATTCGCGTCAGAGAGCTGCTCGACACCGATGCCCACTGCTTCGCCGCCGATGTTGCCGTAGTTGAATCGGAGATCGGTGCTGTAGTCCTCAGCCCCGACTTCAGCGTGGCCCACGTCTTTCAGCAGCACCAGGCCGCCGCCGGCGGTGCCGCCGTTCTTCAGGATGATGTTGTCGAACTCACGCGGTTCGCTCAGGCGGCCGACGACGCGCACGGCCATCTGGTAGCTCTGGCCCGAGTCGGAGGGCGGCTGGCCCAGCTGCCCGGCAGCCACTTCCACGTTCTGCTCTGATAACGCGTTTGAGACATCCAGCGCGGTCAGTTGCCGCGCGGCGAGACGTGCCGGGTCGAGCCAGATGCGCATGGCATACTTGCGCTCGCCGAAGATGACCACATCGCCCACGCCGGGGACGCGCTTCAGGGCGTCCTTCACGTACACGTCGATGTAGTTGGAAACGAAGCTCTGCGAAAGACTGTTGTCGGGCGAAAGAAAGCCCGCGGCAAAGACGAAGTTGCTGTTGGCCTTGGTGATGGTGACGCCGGTTGCGTTCACGGCTGAGGGCAGGCGACCCTGCGCGCTGGCGACGCGGTTCTGCACGTCCACCGCTGCGATGGAGAGATCGTACCCAGTCTGGAAGGTGACGGTGATGGCCGAAGTGCCGTCGTTGGAGCTGGTCGAGCTCATGTACCGCATGCCCGGCACGCCGTTGATCGCCGTCTCGAGCGGAATGGTGACGGCGGATTCCACCACCTGCGCGTTCGCACCCACGTAGTTGCAGGAGACAACGACGACGGGTGGCGCAAGCTGCGGATACAGCGAGACGGGGATGGACGGGATGGATACCGCCCCGGCCAGCACGATGAGCAAGGCGCACACCGTGGCAAAGATGGGACGGCGGATGAAGAACTCAACCATGAATCACTTTCCTGTGGCCGCGGGAGGTCGCGGCTCGTCTCCTAAAGACTTAGTTGAGTGGACGGACCGGCGCGCCTTCCTGCAGAAATTGCAGGCCGCTCACGATGACGCGGTCACCGGGCTTCAGACCCGTGAGCACCGGGTAGTTGTTGCCGACGGGATCGCCCAGCGTGACCGTGGAAAGATGCGCCGTAAAGCCTGTACCCTGCGGAACCGCGAGGTAGACGAACGACGCTCCGCCGATCTTGGTCACAGCCAGTACCGGCACGGTGGGTGAAGCCTTGCTGTCCCACGTGACGCGCGCGTTCACAATCTGCTGGTTGCGCAGTTTGCTGCTGGGAGAGATAGGCGCCTTGGCCAGGATGCTCTGCGTGGTGTTATCCACCTGCGGCGACACGAAGTAGATGGAGCTCTTCGTCAGTGACTTGCCGTCCGTGTCCAGCAACTCGACCGGCAGGCCGTTGTGCACCAGCGACGAACGCTCGGTGGGCACATAGATGTAAGCCTCCAGGTCGCGGTCTTCATCCACCGTGGTCAGCGTCGTGGTGGGAGAGACGTAGTCGCCCTGGTGTACGGGGATATCGCCGACGATGCCGGCGAATGGCGCGCGCACCTGGTAGTAGGCAAGCTGTTCCCGCTGCGTCTGGGTTGCCGCCGTGGCAGCGTTGTAGGCGCCCTGCGTGCTGCCGAATGACTGCGTTGCCAGATCGTAGGCCTGCTTCGAGATGACGCCGTCGGCATAGAGTTGCTTCTGCCGCTCGAGGTCGGCCTGGTTGTACTGGTACTGTGCCTTCTGCTGCAGTTCGGTTGAGACGCCCTGCTGCACGGTGGCAAGCTGCTTGAGTGGATCGATCTGCAGCAGCAGTTCGCCCGCCTTGACGCTCTGGCCGCTGCGCACAAGGATGCGGGTCACCCGGCCATCCACCTGCGGCAGCACCGTGGTGGTGCGACGGCTCTTGATAGTGGCAACGTAGGTGTCGCCGCGCGGTACGGCGCTGAGCGATACGGGCTGCACCATCACGGGCATGGCTTGCGGCGCGGCCGGTGGAGGCGCGGGCTTCGCGCAACCGGCGACGGCAAGCACCAGCAGGCCGGCAGTCATGCCGCAGAGCAACGCCTTGCCGGCGCGCAGAGAACAGGGACGCAGGGCGGTTTGGAGGGATGGGGTAACTTCGTTCGGCGACAAGCAGGTGCTCCTATGCAGGCGGCTCCCTGGGGGGAGGGCATAACACTTCATGAACTACGTTTGCCATTCAAGATGAGAGGAAGACGGCTTTGGATGCGGAAAAAGCACGAAGCCCGACTTAGCGGCTACGCGCGATGGTGCGTCGATGGCCTCCTGTGTAAAGATTTGTCCCAACCTCGATCCACACCGGAGTGCCGTCCCCATGCATGATCGAACTCGCCTTATTGCTGCGGCTTGCGCCGCGTTCACAGTCGTTGCCGGGGCGGGACTGCGCACCAGGGCTCAGCAGACAGGGGATGGACATGCCGATCTGCCGCGCTGGGCTTACCCCGTGGTCACGCCGGCTACAGCGGCTTCGCCCGCAGCATCAAGCGGTCCTGCACCGGACGCCAGCGCGACGACCGGAGTACAGCCGTTGGAGCACCTGACAGGCAGCATGGCCGGGTATACACGCAAGCAGATCGCCAGCCTGCAGACGGTTCCTGACTGGTTCCCGCAGGACCACCCGACCATGCCCGACGTGGTGGCAAAGGGCCGTGCACCCGGCGTTGGCGCGTGCGGACACTGCCATCTGCCTACCGGCATGGGGCGACCGGAGAACCAGAGCGTCGCGGGCCTGCCTGAGGCATACATGCTGCAGCAGGTCGAGGACTTTCGCAGCGGCGCACGCAAAAGTTCTGAGCCGCACATGGCATCGGTCAACAACATGATCATGACCTCGAAAGCGGCAACACCCGAAGAGATCAAGGCCGGCATCGGCTACTTCGCCTCGATGAAGCCGCACAAGTGGATTCGCGTCGTGGAGACGGACCGCGTGCCGCTGACGAAGATTTCATCGCTCATGATGGTGGTCACGGATGCCGGCAGGACCGAACCCATCGGTGACCGGGTTATCGAGGTTTCCGAAGACATCGAGCAGACCGAGTTGAGGAATCCGCGGTCGGGCTTCGTTGCCTACATACCCACCGGCAGCCTCGAGCGCGGCGAGTCGCTGGTGAAGACCGGCGGCAACGAGCGGACGATCGCATGCACGACATGCCATGGCGCCGACCTGCGCGGCACGGGGAATATCCCGTCCATTGCCGGCCGGTCGCCCAGCCAGATGACGCGCCAGCTCATCGACTTTCAGACCGGTGCGCGCAACGGTGCAGGAGCAGCGCTGATGAGGGGTCCTGTTGCGAAGCTGACTACACCGGACATTGTGGCGATCACCGGCTATCTCGCCTCGCTGGAGCCCTAGAACTACGGGAGCAGATCTCAGGCGGCCTGTTGCGCTTCGGGCTCAATCTGGGGCAGGAAGAGCGAGAAGGTGGTGCCGCGGTGTGAGCCTTCGCCGGTTCGCGAACGGACCGTCAGGCGACCGCCGTGGCGCTTGGCGATGGAGTTTGAGATCCACAAGCCGAGCCCGGATCCGCTCGCACCCTTCGTCGTGTAGAACGGCTCGAAGATCTGCTTTGCCGTCGAGCGGCTCATCCCATGACCCGAGTCGGACACGCTGATGCGGATGCCGGGGCCGCCAGTCTTCGGGTGCTTGCCGGGCGATGTGCGAATGGTGACAGAGCCGCCCGTCTGCTTCATGGCGTCGATCGCATTGCCGAGAAGATTGTTCAGGATCTGCCGCAGGTCGCCATCGGCGCAACGGAATGGAGCACTGTTGCGATGCTGCCGGTCGATCCGAATGCCGCTGTGATGCAGCTGGCCCTGGTGCAGCGCGATGACCGAGTCAATCAGCCGCTCCGGGATGCAGTCGGTCAGCTTCACACCGCCACGCTGGAAGCGAAGTGTCTGCGCGACGATCTGCGTCACGCGGCCAAGCTCTTCCTCGGCCTGCTGCAGATATGCGTTCGCTTCTTCTGAGATGGAATCATCCGTCCGCACCAAATACAGCAGGTTAGTGACGGCCTCGAGCGGATTGTTGATCTCGTGCGAGATGGATGCGGCCAGCCGACCCACAGCGGCGAGTTTCTCCGCCTGAACCAGGCGGTCTTCCGACAGCTTTTGCTGCTCGCGAAGCTGCTCGGCGGCGACACGCTCCACGGTCACGGTCGTCTCTCGATGACGGGTCGCCTGTTCGGTGGCCAACTCCTGCTCGATGCGCGCGGCGGCGTCGCGCTGGCGCAGCACCTCGCGCTGCTCCTGTTCGGTCACACGGATACGGTCTTCCGTATCGCGCCGCGCCGTCAGGTCACAGAGGGTCATCACCGCGCCCGCCGGCTCCTTGGCTTTAATCAGGGGCACAGCGGAGCAGGCAACGTGCGCCGCCTTGCCGTCTTTCGTCCACAGAACTTCTTCCGACTCGTAGGTTTCCACGCCCTCGACGCGCGCTTTGTAGACAGGGCAGGCTTCAACCGGGTAGGGCGTGCCATCCTCGCGTGTGGCGTGAATGAGGCTGTGCATGTCGTTGCCCAGGACTTCATCCTCGCGATAACCGATCATGGCCAGCGCGGCAGGATTGATCTGGATGCACCGCCCGTCGTGGTCGACGGAGTAGATGCCGACGGCAGCCTTGTTCAGCGCGGCAACATAGGGCAACAGCGACGCACCCTGCGCGCTGCTGGAGCCTTCGTTGCCATCTGCGTATCCCATCGCCAACCTGAGCACCTGGCAGCGGAAACCGCCGCACTTACAGATGGATGCGCTTTTGGTGCAATGGATGTGTCCGGCGCGTCTCTGTCAGGTTGCGTCGCAGGCTTGAAGTTGGTCGGGGAGGACAACGTTTGACGTGACACAAAAGCGAACATCGCCGGAGTGCCTCCCGGCGATGCTCCATTCGCTTTGAGGATCTACTTGCCTAGAACGCGCGCCATCGTCTCGCCAATCTCCGCGGGAGACTTGACGACATGGATACCGGCTGCAGCCATCGCAGCCATCTTGCTCTCGGCCGTGCCCTCGCCGCCGCTGATGATGGCTCCCGCATGCCCCATGCGACGCCCGGGAGGCGCCGTCTGTCCCGCAATGAAGCCGACCACGGGCTTCGTCACGTGCGCCTTGATGTACTCGGCAGCGGCCTCTTCATTGGTGCCGCCGATCTCGCCGATCATCACGATTGCCTCGGTCCCGGGGTCTTCGTTCAGCATGCGGATCGCATCGATGTGCTTCGTGCCGATGATGGGATCGCCGCCAATGCCGATCGCGGTGGACTGGCCGATGCCGCGCTGCGTCAGCTGGTGCACCGCTTCATACGTGAGCGTGCCCGAGCGCGACACGATGCCGACGCTGCCTTCCTTATGAATGCGGCCGGGCATGATGCCGATCTTCGCCTTGCCGGGCGAGATCACACCAGGGCAGTTCGGCCCGATGAGCACGGACTTCGAGTCCTTCACCACGCTCCACGCCTTCACCATGTCGAGTACGGGAATGCCCTCGGTGATGCAGACCACCAGCGGCAGCTGCGCCGCAACGGCTTCCATGATGCCGTCCGCGGCAAACGGTGGCGGCACGAAGATCATGGTCGCGTTCGCACCGGTCGCCTTGACTGCCTCTTCCACGGTGTTGAAGACAGGCCAGCCCTCATGCGTGGTGCCACCCTTGCCGGGCGTCACGCCGCCTACGACAATGTCGTTGCCGAACTGCTTTGAATATTCCGAGCAGCCCTTGGCGTGATACGTGCCTTCACGGCCTGTGATGCCCTGCACGATGAGGCGCGTGTTCTTATCTACGAGTACTGACATTACTTGCTCCCCTTCGCAGCTTCCACTGCCAGCTTCGCTGCCTCCGCCATGGTTGCGCCGACGGCGTATTTGAGGCCTGACTCCTGCAGGATCTTGCGGCCTTCTTCTACGTTGGTGCCTTCGAGGCGCAGTATGAGCGGCAGAGTGACATTGAGATTCTTGGCAGCCGCGACAACAGCAGTAGCGAGCACATCCACACGAAGGATGCCACCAAAGATGTTGATGAAGATCGCCTTCACGTTCGGGTCGGCGAGCAGGATGGCGAACGCTGCTTCGATCTGCTGCTGGTTCGCGCCGCCGCCTACGTCGAGGAAGTTTGCGGGCGAGCCGCCGCTGTACTGGATGATGTCCATCGTCGCCATGGCGAGGCCTGCGCCGTTGACCATGCAGGCGATGGAGCCGTCGAGCTTGATGTAATTCAGCGAGTCCTTGCTTGCTTCGACTTCGAGCGGGTCTTCTTCGCTGACGTCGCGCAGCTCTTTCAGGTCCTTGTGCCGGTACATCGCGTTGTCGTCAAAGTTG
The DNA here is from genome assembly GCA_964657335.1 of uncultured Terriglobus sp. Lineage (GTDB taxonomy): Bacteria > Acidobacteriota > Terriglobia > Terriglobales > Acidobacteriaceae > Terriglobus. Next base: position 4,368 of record CAZZVI010000016.1, on the reverse strand, counting down.
ATCTTGCAGTCGAGAGCGGCAAGCTTGCCGTCCTTCGTGGTAATGAACGGATTGATCTCGAGCAGTGAGCAGTCGGTATCGATGAAGGCTTTGTAGAGGCCGAGCATGAAGGACACGGCGGGATTGATCTGCGCGGGCGTCAGGCCCAGCTTGAACGCGAGATTGCGCGCCTGCCACGGCTGCAGGCCGAGGGCGGGTTCGATGGCTTCCTTGAAGATCGCATCGGGGTTCTCCGCGGCAACTTCTTCGATCTCCATGCCGCCGGCCTGCGAGGCCATGAAGGTGAGCTTTGCCGTGGCGCGGTCGAGCACGATGCCGAGATAGAGCTCGCGGTCGATGGCAGAGCCGGCTTCGACGAGCAGGCGCTGCACCTTCTGTCCCTGCGGCCCGGTCTGGTGCGTGATCAGCTGCATGCCGAGGATGGCCTTGGACGCGGCATTGGCGTCATCGAGCGTCTTGGTCACCTTCACGCCGCCGCCTTTGCCGCGGCCGCCGGCGTGGATCTGTGCCTTGACCACGACGACCGCGTTGCCCGCAGAGAAGAGCTGCTTGGCCGCGTGATCGGCCTCTTCGAGCGTGGTCACCATCTCGCCCTCAGGCACGGGAACGCCGTACTTACGCAGGATGTCCTTCGCCTGGTACTCGTGAATCTTCATCGTGGGAGCAAACTCCGGCTGTGATGTTGTTGCTGTCATCGGAATGGTAGCGGACGGCAGCAGCGCACGTAAATGGATACCGCACAAGCGTCCGTTTATCGCGCGACTTGTGCGGGTGCGAGAAGATGGAATGGATGGAGCCGGTCGAACTTCTGCGAACAGTGGTAAACGGTAGCGATACGTTATCGATGGACGACGCGCGCGACCTCATGCGGTCGCTGCTCACGGGCGAGTTCAGCGAGAATGAAATGCTCGATCTCCTGACCGCGTTGCACGAGCGTGGCGAGACCGCGGCAGAGCTTGCCGGCTTCGCTGACGCGATGCGCTCGGCCGCGGTGAAGCTGCCGCTGACTGATGCCGAGCGAGACACGCTGGTAGATACCTGCGGCACGGGTGGCGATGGCAGTGGGACATTCAACATCTCAACCGCCGTTGCGCTGGTGGCGTGCGCTGCCGGTGCGCGCGTCGCCAAGCACGGCAATCGCGCCGTCACTTCTCGATGTGGATCGGCTGACGTTCTGGCCGCGCTCGGCATTGAAACAGAACACACACCTGAATCTGCCGTGGCCTCGTTGCGCGCCAACGGCTTTGCCTTCCTGCTGGCCACGCGCATGCATCCCGCGATGAAGATCGTTGCGCCGGTGCGGCGCGCGCTGCCGTTCCGCACCGTCTTCAACCTGCTTGGTCCCATGTCGAACCCGGCGGGTGCGCGGCGGCAGGTGATCGGCGTGTACTCCGCGCAGGCGGTGCCGCTGGTGGCCGAGGCGCTCGCCTTCAGCGGACACATGCACCATGCCATGGTTGTCCACGGCGCAGGTGGACTGGATGAGCTGTCGCTTTCCGGTGAAAGCATCGTCGCGGAGGTGAAGGGTAGCGAGGTCACGCAGTACACGATTCGCCCTGAGGACGCTGGCTTGGCCGAGTCGCAAGACGCCCTGCAGGGCGGTGATGCAGAGACGAATGCAGGCATCCTGAAGAGCATCTTTGCCGGGGAGCGTGGCCCGCGCCGTGATGTCGTCTTGTTCAATGCCGCGGCTGTACTGGTAACAGCGTCTCTGGCAAACAGTCTTCGCGAAGGTATGAAGCGTGCAGCCGAAGCAATCGACAATGGCCGCGTACGTTCATTGCTGCAGCGGTCGCAGGTCCTTCATCAGCACGGGCGCGTCGACCCGTAAAAGAGTCGCGTCTGCTGCTCGTTGCACAGGCGTCCAGACAATGGAGCCGTAGTTCAGTGAAAGGGAGTCTGTCGCTGGCCCCTGCACATCGCCCGAGGTCGTGATGCCGGAAAGGATCACATCGTTCATCTGAACGGACATGTACTTGGACTGCACGTCGTTCGTGACCTGCATGAAATCGATCGTCACAGTCTTGATATGTTTGCCCGTTGAACACATGACGTAGAGGAGCGGCGAAACCGAATCCGTTTGCTTGGTGAAGGAGAAGGTCTCCTGCGGACGGCCGGCAGCCGACCCGCCACCGCCGCTCGTGATGATCGGCACCGCAATGGAATGGGTGAACGAGATGGCGTCGATCCAGCCCGGGTGAAGTGCGTCGCTGCTCTCACCCTTGATGCCGTCGATCAGCACAAACATCAAAGCGGCCATCGCAACCCTCACGCGCGGGAACGTCACCGCGAGAGGATGATAACCCGGTTCACGCTTGCTGGCGCAGAGATCTGCACAACAGAGTGGAGCTTCCAATGCAAACGGAAGTGGCGAGATGGAGACACAAAGGCCGCGACGCCTTATTCGGCGTCCAGTTCCATCTTTGCCGCAGCGGGCAAGGGCTTGTCGGCATTTGCAAGCAGGTTGCTGACAGCCCACATCTGTTCGTCGTTCAGCAGCTTGACGTAAGACGGCATAGCCGAGAGACGGATGCCGTTCTTCACCTTCCAGTATGTCTCGCCGACCGGATCATCCGAAACACCGACGACGGCGCCTCCGTGGTGCCGCTCCCAGAGTTGTGGCGCGCCCGGAAAGATGTTGGCGCCGATCGCTGCGGGATGGTCCGGCAGGCCGTGGCAGAAGGCGCACTGCTCCTTGTAGATGGAGGCGCCCTCGATCAGCGTGGTCTCGTTTACAGGCACGGGAGAGGCACCGGGCATCTCCCGGTCAATGCGTGCGTGCAGCGGATTGTGGACGATCGCGGCCTCCATCGGAAACGATGGGTCTGCGACCGCCACTGGCGGATGGCCGTGCGACAGGTAGAAGAACGCTACCAGCGGCACAGCGATGACGCCCAGGAGAAAGAACACGACTGCCAGCACAACTCCACGCATAGGTCCTCTTCACCCGCCGGATGACGATTCCAGCGTGTCCTCATCTTCGATGATCTCCGGCGCATCTTCAACAGGAAGATCGAGCTTTATGCCGTAGCGCGGCGCGAGTTCCGGCGCATATCGGGCAATGTCGCTTCGCAGGCGGAGCAGCGACAGGTCCTTCGCCTTGCTTTCAAGCATGATGTCGGTTTCGAGATGCTGGATCGAGCGCAGGAAGGTGAGCGTCTCGAAGGGGTTGTTGAAGTCGGCATGGCCAGTCCAGATCGGCGGCAGCAGCACGGTTTCATTCAGGCCGGTCTTACGGTTCTTGCGCTTCATCTCGCGCATCTCGGTGCGCGCGCAGGAGAAGTGCATCTTGGGCCGCACGTCGGTCGGCCAGGTCTTCAGGAAGCGCTCAAGAGTAGGCACCAGCGGCAGGCCCTCGGGGTTCATGCACCAGTGGTGCTGGTAGTCGAAGACGCACTTGACGCCGGTGCGCTCGTGGATGGAGAGCACGTCCGCGGCGGAGAAGCGGATGTCATCGTTCTCAAGCACCATGCGCCGCTGTACTGGCTCGCTCAGCCGCTTCCAAGTCTTCACCCAGTTGTCGCAGCCGGCCTTGCGATCGCCGTACGCACCGCCTACGTGGATGACCATGATCGCCTCGGGCGGCAGTTCCATGTAATCGAGCATGGTGGCTTGGGACTCCAGGTCCGCGATGGATTTTTGCGTGAGCGTCTCATTGCCGCTGTTCAGCACGATGTACTGCGATGGGTGAAAGCTGAGCCGCAGGCCCTGCGCCTTTGCCAGCTTGCCGACGTGCTCCAGGTCGTCGCGGCTCTCCTCGACCATGTTGTGGAACTGCGGCATGTCGGGGTGCGTCGCATACGGCGCCAGGTCGCTCGCCATGCGGTACATGCGGATGTCATGCTGCCGCAGGTACGCGAAGATTTCGCAGAGATAACCGAGCGAGACGCGCAGATGCGGGTTCTGCTGCCAGCGCCGCGTGTCGTTGCTCTTCAGGTCCGGCCGGCCCATGACTTTGACCGGGAAGCCGAGACGCATGGCTTCGACAGGGAAGGGCGGCATGGTCAGGCCGTTCTCGTCGGTATCGGGCCAGGTGCAGGAGGTCATCGGGTGCGTCAGGCGGCGTTCTTCGGCTGCTACGGCTTCGGCCTTCTGGCGCTCGCGCGCGGCCTTCACGCTGGCCTTCTTCTTCGCCGCCCGCTGCTTTGTCTTCTGCTTGTCGAGCCGGTCCTGTTGAGATGGGGTCAGGGGCTTTGCGGCTTGCTTCTTGGCTGCACTCACCCGCTTTTCGATGCGCTTGGAAGTGCTGCGTTGCGCGGCTTTCGGCCTGTATTCGCGGCATGAGAAAATAAGAGATGATGATCTCAGTCTCAAATGTCACGATGCGGTACGGTTCCAAGATCCTGTTTGAGGACGTATCCACGCAAT
>CAZZVI010000015.1:25663-29036 GCA_964657335.1 uncultured Terriglobus sp. | reverse complement strand
CTTTGCAGCCGCCAGCGCACGCGCCGTGCCGATCAGCACGGTCGTGTGTACGTCATGCCCGCAAGCCTGCATCACGCCGACGGTCTGCCCGGCCGCGTTGGTGGCCGTGACATGCGAGGCGTACGGCAGGCCGGTCTCTTCGGTGACAGGTAGCGCGTCCATATCGCCGCGCACCAGCACGGCGGGCCCCGCGCCATTCTTCAGGATGCCGACCACGCCAAAGGCCCGCGAGCCGTCCGGGTAGCGGCCCACGTGATCGGTCACGGTGTAGCCGGCGTCGCGCAGCGCCTTTACGAGGATGCCCGACGTGCGCTCCTCATGGTGCGACAGCTCAGGGTGCTCGTGCAGGTCCTTATAGGTGTCGACAAGCGATTGCGCGTGAAGCGTGGGCAGCATAACGGCGGCGCTGAGTGTGAGCGAGCAAAGCTGGATGCAATTCATGGGCTGGCCTCGTGACTGCCGTGCGCGCCTGCCCCGTTGGGCAACGATGAGGTGAGCACTGGCAAGCGGTTTCGCTCCAGAGTATCTTGGAAGGCGATGAACCTACCCAAGTACTCTCTCGGCATGGGCGACCGCTTCGCCCACCAGGCAAAGGCGCAACTCCAGGCGTGCATCCTGGCGGCAGACGCCGGCGCGGACGTGTCTCCCGTATGGAACAAGTCGAACCGCGAGCACCTCATCATCGGCTCGGAGCCAAGCGGCACGCGCGAGGCCGCCGACGCCGCGGTGAAGGAACTCGGCTGGACGAAGCCATACTTCCTCGACGCCGACCACATCAACCTGAAGACCTTCGAGCGCTTCCTTGCTCCGTGCGACTTCTTCACCATGGACGTGGCCGACAACATCGGCCAGAAGAGCGATGACGCGGAGATCGCGAAGTTCGTCGAGCGGCATCCGGAGCTGATCGGCAGCATCGCCATCCCGCGCATTGACGAGCCGTTTCAAATCGACCGGGCGTTCGTTGAGAAGACGGCGAAGCAGTTCCTCGCGGCGGTTCAGCATGCCGGCGAAATCTACCGCGCCATCGCTGCCGGCAAGGGCGAGGAGAACTTCGTCGCCGAGATCAGCATGGACGAGACCGACTCACCCCAGACGCCTCCGGAGCTGCTCATCATCCTGGCCGCGGTAGCCGACGAGAAGCTGCCCATCCAGACCATTGCGCCGAAGTTCACCGGGCGCTTCAACAAGGGCGTCGATTACGTCGGCGACGTGGCGCAGTTTGCGAAGGAGTTTCGCGACGACCTTGCGACCATTGCGTATGCCGTCGAGAAGTACGGCCTGCCCGGGAACCTGAAGCTGAGCGTGCACTCGGGGTCGGACAAGTTTTCCATCTACGAGGCCATTCGGACCGGCCTTGCGGAGTTCGGTGCGGGCGTCCATGTGAAGACGGCGGGGACCACGTGGCTGGAAGAACTGATCGGCCTGGCGGAAGCAGGCGGCGACGCGCTGGAGCTGGCGTGCGATATCTATGCGGAAGCTTATGCGCATGCTGACGAGCTTTGCGCTCCGTACGCGACGGTCATCGACATCGATCGGTCGAAGCTGCCCGACCCTGCTGAAGTCGAGGCATGGACGAGCGAGCAGTACGTCCGCGCACTGCGCCACAACGACGCCGATCCGGACTACAACCCGGATTTTCGCCAATTGCTGCACGTCGGTTTCAAAGTCGCGGCGAAGATGGGCGCGCGCTACACCGACGCGCTTGAAGCGAACGAAGCGGTCGTCGCGCGCAACGTGACGACGAACCTGTTCGAGCGGCACATCAAGCCGATCTTTCTTGGTGCGTAGATCTAAGACCCTGTCATTTCGACCGGAGCGGGACGGCTTCATCATCCCGCAGTAAAGAACCTGCTGTCTTTAACCAGAAGAAGAAAAGCAGGTCTCTCCACTCCCCTGCGCTCCGGTCGAGATGACAGTTCTTTGTAAGTGCGAGAGCTACCGCCGCACGGCCCAGGCCATGCCGTCGGGCTCCCCGCCTGCGTCGATATGGCCCGTGATCGTCATGGTCTTCAAGTCGAGCACGGCCACGGTGTTATCCGGGCTTACGGCGATGAAGGCGCGATTGCCGTTCGGCTCGATCAGGACGCCCTCTGATCCTCTCCCCACGGGAATGCGCTTCACGACAGCCCGGCTGTGGGCGTCCAGCACGACCACCTCCGGCCCGGCGGAGATCAGGGCGAAGCGGCCGTCCGGCGTGAACTTCAGCCGGTTCGCCTGTTTGGCGTTTGCCGGAATCGTCGTCACCAGGGACTTCGCGGCCCAGTCGATCACCGCGACTGTGCCCCCCACCGCGTTTGCCACCCAGATTTCGCGGCCGTCCGGCGAGATGTCGAAGCCTTCCGATCCCTTGCCCACCGGGATCACCGTCTCGTTCCACTCGGTGCGTTGCGGCTGCGGCGGCGCCTGGGGCGGTTCAACTGCCTTCACGGGAACCGCGTCGATCAGGCTGACCGTCCCGGAGCTGACATTGGTCGTCACAATCCGTTTGCCGTCCGGCGACACGCGGATCATGTGCGTTCGGTCCTGCCCCGTGCCGAGCACCATGTCCACCTTTCCCGTGGCAGGGTCGATACGGCCCAGCACCTTCGCGCCCTCCGCGGTGAACCAGGTCTTGCCGTTCGTAAAGGTCAGGCCGTGCGGGCCGGTCAGCGGCCCCAGCTCGATGGACGGCAACGCCTTGCCGGCGACAAGATCGATCACCGCGAGCGAGTGGAATTCGCCAAAGCCATAGTTCGACACCCACGCCGTGCGGCCGTCATCAGACGCAATAACCTCGTGCGGATCGTCGCCAACCGGGGCCTTCGCAATCACCTTCAGCGTGGCCGGATCGACGATGGAGATCGTGTGATCTTTCTTGGAGAGGATCAGCAGCGAAGCCTTCTGCGCGGCTGCCACGGACGTTGCGGCGACCGTGACGCAAAGCAGCAATGACGAGGCGATGGTGTTCCGAAGAGTCATGCTGGCTAAGATGCGCCTCCGGCGCCACGTGGCCGTCGTTCCGCATCGCACATGGGGGAGAACGCCATGCCAATCGATGATCCCTTTCACCTGCAGCGCTTTGTCGACGCGCAGGCCTCGACCTACACACAGGCCCGGGCGGAGCTTGCCGCGGGCGAGAAGCGCAGCCACTGGATGTGGTTCATCTTCCCGCAGATCCAGGGCCTCGGCTCCAGCAGCATGGCGCAGCGCTTTGCCATCACCGACCTCGCCGAGGCAAAGGCGTACCTTGCGCACCCGGTGCTCGGGCCGCGCCTGCGTGAATGTACCGCGCTGGTGAATGCCGCGGAAGGCCGCACGCTGGATCAGATCTTCGGCTATCCCGACGACCTCAAGTTCCACTCGTCGGTGACGCTGTTTGCGGAGGTGGAGAACT